>JANTHJ010000125.1 GCA_024762475.1 Chromatiales bacterium
CTCACCGGACCATCCGCCGCCGCAGTCATGAACGACGCGGGCCACAGATGTTCTAGGCCGTGCAGCTGCAAGCCGAACACCCCTCTGCGCAGGCCCTCCTCAATGGCATCCAGAATACTTCCGAAGGAGGGATCCAGCAGCGTTCTGCGCGCATAGCGCTGAAAGCCTGACTCCCGAATGCGCGGGTTGTCGGGATGGGCGAGCACCAGGCCCAATGTCATGACCGCGGGGGAACCGGTCGCATCGCGATGGCGCCCCAGGCAGGCCGTGAGCGACGCGAGTGCCCGGGCATGGGGTTCGGGTCCCGGCCCCCAATCGTCACTCTCGATGATCAGCACGGGGCGGCGCAGCACCGGTTCGCGCCACAGCCGGGCCAGGGGTGCGCGGTAGGCCAGCAGCAGACCCGCCCAGACCAGGGGAATCAGCACCAACCACCATAGGGAGATCGCGATGTTCACCCGCTCAGATCCCGAACAGCCGGCCCGGCGCGGTATCGGCCACCACCTGCATGACAGCCTGCTGGTCACGCTCATCCAGCTCGCGTTGCCAGCGCATGGCCGCCTCGAGCGGGTTCTTGTAGACACTGAAATAGGCAGACCGGTCATTGTGGGTGCTTTCCGCCAGAAAATCCTCGGTCTGGCGCTCCCAGCTCAGGCCGGCGAACTCGAACAATGCCCGATAACCGTCGACGGGCGCCTCACAGAGGCTCTCATAGGTCACCGCGCGCGCATTCTGCAACGGCTCGATGTCCTCCAGCGCCTTTTCATTGAATAGCAGCCATCGCCATGCCAGTCGCTCGACCGGTTCGAGCGCTTCGAAAAACCCGCGGTCGAGCCCCCGCCGTCGGGCAGGCTCGGTCTGCAGCAGCATCTCGAAGATCCCATAGTCCTCGCTGGTCGGCCTGCTGCCCGGCAGCAGCCCTTTTGCCTCTCCGCGCAGCACCGATGCCACATAGCCACAGGGATGACGCACGATCTGGATGCCGCGCGCCTGGGGGAACAGGCGCGTGAATACGCCCAGCCGACCCAGCGACTCGATGGACTTCCATACGAGGCGGATCGATTCATCACCCTGCCGGACGAACTCGGGCACGCGCTCGCCGCGGATCCGCGGCGGGAGACCCTTTGCGGCGAACAGCAGCAGGCGGCGCAGGGTCGTGGCGCCAGGCGGCTGGTAGCGCTTCGGGAAGACCGGCAGCTTGCCCGTGACCCTCAGCCGGTCGTCACGCGGCAGGATCGCCAGAAACGCCCGGGCGGCAGCATCGAAGTCCTCGGCCTGTGCCGTCTCGGCGAGCAGCGGGATCTTGCCATCGAGCGCGCCGCCACTGTCGGGCTCGTGGCGATACAGGGTCTCGGGGTGACTGTCGAAGACCTTTCCCAGCCAGGTGGTCCCCGAGCGGGGCATCCCGAACAGCAGTATCGGTTTCAGCTCGTCCATGCACCCCGCCTGTCATGCCCGGCCAGCCACTGCTCCAGCATCATGAGAATCCACACGAAGGTGCCGTAGTAGGCCGCATGTTCCTGGTGACGCTCCCCCAACAGCTCGTCCACCGCCTCGGGACGCAGCATGCCTCGGCCCACCAGTGAACGGAGGCTGTCGCCAGCGAGCGCGTGCAGCCCCTTGTCGTCGCGCATCCAGACGCCGAATGGCAATCCGAAGCCCTGCTTGCGCTTGACCAGGATCTCCTGGGGCAAAAAATCGCGCAGGGCGCGCTTGAACAGGTAGCGCAGCTTGCGACCCCTGACCTTGTGGCGCTCGGGCAGCGTGGCGGCAAAATCGACCAGGCGCTGGTCCAGCCACGGATAGCTCACCTCGACCCCTGCCAGCCGGCAGGCATGGTTGACCTTGGGCAGGTCGCTGTCGGCCAGGGTGAAGCGCATGTCCACCGCCAGCATGCGGTTCACCAGGTTGTCTGCGTCGGCACCGTGGTAACTGTCCCGGATCCAGGCCAGCGGCTGGGCGGCGTCGACACCCTCGAGCCATTCCTCCTGCAGAATCCGATCTGCACCCAGGCGCAGCAGCAGATTGTAGCCCTCCGTCCGCTCGGGCATGGGCACCTTGGCCTGTTCCACATAGCGCCTTGCCTTGCGCAGGAGCGGAAGCCGGTCGGTGCCGGGCATGCCGAGCAGTAGCGGCTCGACCAGGCCATGTCGCAGCGCGTTCGGCACCCGCTCGTAGGCCTCGAACACCTTCTGCTTGGCATAGCGCGCATTGCCACCGAACAGCTCGTCACCGCCATCGCCGGCCAGCAGGGCATGGACGCCGTCTTCGTGTGCCATGCGCGCACAGAAGAACGCAGGTACCACCGAGGCGTTGCCGAAGGGCTGGTCCATCTGCGCACTGACCTCGGGTACCGCCTCGGTGACGTCACGAGGTGTCACATAGTATTCATGGTGATCGGTCCCGAAGTGACGCGCCGCGATGCGTGCGTACTCCATCTCGTCGTAGCCCTCGGCGTCGAATCCGATGGAGTAGGTGCGCGCCTCCTCCGGCGCGATCCGCGAGAGCATACCGGCGACCGTGGAACTGTCGGTACCCCCACTCAAAAAGGCACCCAGCGGACGCTCCGACCGTTCCACGCGATCCTGCACCGCCTGCTCGACCGTCGAAAGAAACGTCTTTTCCAGGGCCGACTCGCTGCGGACCCCGGCACTGTCGTCATAGTGGGCCTGCCAATAGGTGTCGATTCGGACGCCATCCGCATCGGCAATCAGGCACTGACCCGGAAGGAGACGGGAAACCCCCTCGAAGATACTTCCGGGGCCCGGCACAACGTGGAAATAGAGATAATTGAACAGGCCCTGAGGCGAGATGCTTGCCTGGAGGTCGGGATGCGCAGCCACCACATCGGCCCGTTCGCCGAAGATCAATGAATCCCCCGCCCGCGCGAAATAGGCACTGTGCACCCCCAGGCGGTCGATGGCCATCAGCAATCGCCCTTCGGCGGGATCGGAGACGACCACGAAAAACGGCTCGCGCAGCCGACCCAGCGCGGCCTCTCCAAATTGCCGATAAGCGGCCAGCATGGCCTGCGCTGTCCCGGAGCGCTGCGCCACCTCCTCGAGCTCGGCATCGTTCCATCGGGGTTGGCCGACCGTTGCCACGACTACCATGCGGCCATCGAGCTCTTCTTTGGCTGTCTGCGCCCGGCTCCCATCAGGAACGATCAGCTGCAGCGGATCATCCGACGCACTGCGGGTTCGAAAGGCACCATGCAGGCCGTCCGACACCGGAGAGAGCCCCCTCATCAACCACGCCCTGGATAGAACGGTCGACGCGAGGCCCTTGGCCCGGGCTGCCATTCGCCGTCTTTTGTCCCTGGAGGAATCGCCTGCCCCGGCCGGCTTGGAGCGACGGGGGCAAAAGGCGTCGGATGCTTCGCCCCTGCAGTCTCTGGCCCTAGTTCACGCAGGCGCTTTTCAACCAGTTGTCGCGCGATCACTATCATGACCACCAGGTGGTAGAAGAGATCGAAATATTGAAGGCCAAGGAAGGCCCCCGCGGTCATATAGCCAACCAGGCTCACCTGGATCATGGCCGCCAAATCGCGCGCCCAATGCAGCTCGGGATGGAGCTTGGCATTGCGAATCACCCAGCTCGCCGACCGCCAGGTAAAAAACAGCAGAAGAATGAACAACGCCAGCCCAACCCAGCCGTTCTCGCCCAATATGCCGAAATAGATACTGTGGGAATCCCGCCCGCCCCACCAGACCAGGGCACGCATTCCACCCCCAAGAAAACGTTCATTGGCCAGTGCGATAGCGTTGCCCCAGGCACGCACCCTTTCGGTGGCCGAACCATCCTGCTGCCAGGTCTCAATGGTATGCATGCGTGCGAACCATTCTTCCGGCATCACATAGGCCACCACCACCAGCAAGGGGATCACCGCCAACAGGGCGCCAAACTTCTGCCGCGATTTGAGCAGAAAAAACAGGAGCATAGTCAGGATTCCCAACAAAGCCCCACGCGAGTGAGTCCCTATGACCGCGATAATGGTAAAACCGAGCACCGCTAACACCCCCAGCCGAATGGCCGGATTGGAAATTTGGCTCCGCATGTAGTGCAACAGCGGGACCGTCATGATCAGCGCTAGACCGATTTCGTTGTTCCCCGCAATAAAGGAGCCGTCCGGCCCATAGACCCTGTGAGCCCCACCCGTCATGAGCACGAATACACCGCCCTTGAGGCCGAAGAACCCCAGAGACAAGGCAATCACATAAGTCAGCATCTTCAGCCGATACTCGTTGGTAATCAGCATGGTCGTGACGAAGGTCATCAACATGATCCGCCAGACCTTCTCCCATTGCGGCCAGGCGGCATCCGGATACAGGGCGAAGACAGTGGTGATGAAGAACCAAATCGTCAGGATGAGCAGGAGCTTGGTCTCGCGCGTCCAAGGGATACGCATGGTGGCCTTTTCTTCACGGCTCGCCATCAGCATGCCAAGGAAGGTGGCTACCGCGACGATCAGGGCCACTGGCGTGGTCGTGATAAATCCCCAGGCAATACGATGGGGATTCATGTACGCCAGCCAGGACCACACCAGGATCCCGATCCACGGGCGCATCAGGATCGCCGGCAAGGAGCCCAACAAGAGCAAGGCAACGACAATGGCCCTCATGCGTCTACCTCCGGATCGGCGACGGGATGCAACGCACCCTCCTTCCCCGTCATCTTGGCATAGAGACCCGCCCACAGCGGACCGATCCGCTCCCAGGTAAACCTGGGTGCGGCCGCCCTGCCGGAATCGACAAGGGCCTCGTATCGGACGGGGTCACCAATCAGTTGCAGGACCACGTTCGCCATCGCCTCGGGATCCTTTGGTGGAACCAGGATCGCATCAGTACCCTCGCTCACCAGGTAAGGCACGCCTCCGACCGAAGTGCTCACCACGGCCACACCGCTTGCCCAGGCCTCGAGAATGGAGTTGGGGGTATTGTCCACGGTGCTGGGATTCAACATGAAATGGGCCTGTTGGTAGAGCGATGCCATCTCGTCAGGGCTGAGACGGCCATGAAAGTCTACCGCTCCACCGACGCCCAACCGCACCGCCTCGGCCTCGAGCGCGGCCCGCTCGGATCCGGAACCGGCGATATCGAGACGCGCACCGGGAATCGCTTCGTGTACCCGGGCGAAGGCCCGAATGGCAGTTCCGATATCGTAGATCTTCTCCAGGTTACGTGCGACGAGGAGACGGGGAGCCTCTGCCAGCGGAGGACAATCGGTATTCCGCTCGACAAAGCGTGAAAGATCAACGGCATTCGGCACGACAGTGGTCTCGACATGGTAACGCCCAAAGACCTCCGCTAGGAATGCCGATGGCACTGCGACCCTATCGGCCATCCGCAGCACCGGGAGTATCCAGCGACCCTGAGTCTGGAGGAAACGCTCTGCCTCGCCCCCGCGGTAATTGACCACCGCCGGAAGGCGTCGAAGCCTGGCGATCAAAATGGCAGGCGCAGAGAAGAGATGCCAGGACCAGCCGGAATTCGAGACCAGGTGAAACAGATCGACGCGACGACTCAGGCGCCATAGTGCAACAATATACGGGACCAAGCGCACGAACGCGCGCAGCACAGGGACCTTGCCCGCCACGGCAGGCCGATACGGGGCATTCATCTGCACCAGATCGACGCCAAAGCCGTCGCGTTCCAAGAACCGCGCCAGCTGGCGTGTCTGATTCGCCATACCCCCGGCCGGCGGCGGCAATGGCCCCACCAGTCCAACACGGATGACTTGTTCCCTATTCCCCAATGGCATCTGGCCGATTCACACTCCCTGAATCCGAACTCGCTGACGACCGTGCCCGCCGCCCGGCAACTGCAGACCGAAGAATATTGTGCCGATTCCATATGGAAAAGGCGACCTGTCTGCGCGATCATTCACACCATGCACGGACGATCTTTACGCCTGTTGCGGGATGATAGCGCGAATACCTGGCTGGAGAACCCGAAAAACATCGCCCAATGGGAATGCCTGTACCAGAAATGTCCTTGGCGCGTGGCGACACTTTCCCCTATATTTTGCCGGGCCTGGCTGCGCCACTATGCGAATCGCTGGGTGCCCGTACTGATCCTGGAGCAGCATGATGGGGAACTGACCCGGCTCATGCCTCTGGCTGCCAACGACCGCCTGCTCACCGGCATGGGCGCGCACCAGGCAGAGTATCAGGGATGGCTGTCTGCCACGCGGACGGGTGAACGAGCGTTCCTAGCGGAAGCGCTAACCCTGTGCCGTATCGATTTTCCGTCACTCCTCGTTCGCCTGCGATATCTGGCGCCCGGACTGCCCGAGCGGTGCGGCGACGGCTTGGAGAACGCTATTCCTCACACGCAACTGCGCCACCATCGCCGCCCCCTGTTGCCCTTGGCGGAAACTACCCTCGAGAAAGCACTTCGCAAGCCCGCCACACGCAGCAAGCTGAATCGCCTGGCCGCACAGGGCGAACTCGATATCGACTTCCCAACCGATCGCGATGAGATCGCCCAAACCCTCTCCGAGCTGGCGCCTCTGTACGACTTTCGCCAGGGGGCGATCAACGATGTCTGCCCCTTTGTCGACGATCCGGCCAAGCTTCCCTTCCTGGTCGACTGGCTCTCGCATGCAGACCCGGCCGATTTCCATCTCGGCAGAATCCGCGTGGCCGGACGCCTGGTGTCCGGCCTGCTGACTGTCAAAGGACGCGATACGGCGTCGGTCGCAATCATTGGCTACTCACCGGCGCACAGCCGTCAATCCCCAGGGAAGCTCCAGATCTACAGTAGTGCGCTCGCCCTCGCGCGCGAGGGTCTCTCCTGGCTGGACCTGACACCGGGAGGCGACCCCTGGAAAGAGCGCTTTGCCAAAGAGCACGACCAGGT
>JANTHJ010000126.1 GCA_024762475.1 Chromatiales bacterium
ACCGCCAGGCCGAGCAGGAACAGCTGCACTATCTGTGGCCACAGGATGTCGAGCCCGGCGCCCTTCAGGAGAATGGCGTAGCTGAGCGTCGTGAAATAGAACAGGGGCGAGCCATGCATGGCGGCCCGCAGAAAGGCCGGCATGGCCTCGGGCGGTGTCCATGCGCCTGAGAGCAGCAGCAGGGGCATCAGGATCAGGATGACGAGCATCACCACCTGGCCCAGATTGCGGCTTAGCGTTGCGATGAACAGGCCGAGTCCGCAGGTGGCGAAGACATAGATGGCCACCACCGGAAAATACAGCCCCACCTGTCCCCGCAGAGGCACCTGGAAGGCCGGCTCGATCACGCCGAACAGGCTCACGGCGCTACCGAGCAGGATAACCAACCCCATGGCGAGGATCTTCGACAGCATGATCTGGGTCGAGCTCAGCGGCGAGACGATGAGCTGCTCGATGGTCCCGCGCTCTTTCTCGCGCACCGCAGCTGCCGCCGGCAGCATCAGCGAAAGCATGGTGATCACCGCCAGCATCTCCGAGATCGAGAGAAACCAGGCATCCTTCTGATTGGGGTTGTAATAGACCCGATGGGCGTCGTTTAGCACCGGCAGGCCTGTGAGCAATCCCTGGCGGAGCTGTCGCTCGGTCTGCTCCCGGGAATAGCGCGCGACGATCTGGCCCGCATAGGTCGTGGCCAGTATGCCCAGGGTGGCGTTACTGGCATCGATCTGCATCTGTACCTCGACCGGTGTGCCCCGTAGCAGATCGCGCTGGAAGTCGGGAGGGATATCCAGGACCGCCAGGACCTCGCCGTGATCGAGCCGACGCCGGGCCTCGGCATCACTTTCCAACTCCCCCTGCAGCGAGAAATAGGGTGCGCGAAAACGATGGATCAATTCGCGGGAAGTGGCGCTGTGGTCGTGATCGAGCACCGCGATCGATGCGTTGTGGAGATCCATGCGGATGCCGGCGCCGGCGATGTAGATGTCCGCGGTGAAGAAGTAGACGATCACCAGCAGCAGAATGGGATCGCGGCCCAGCTGCTTGAGTTCCTTGAGGGTCAGTGCGCCGACCCGGTTCCACCAGATGCCGAGGGTCGTCATTGCCGTGGCCGCTTGTGAAAGCTGAGATAGCCAATCGTCCAGAGCACCACCGCATATAGCGCCAGTGCCAACACGTCTCCCCACAGTACCGACCAGCCCAGCCCCTTGAGAAAGCTGCCCCATACGATGCGCAGGTGATAGAGCGCGGGAAACAGGTGTGCCTCGAACTGGGTCTCCGGGCCCATGGACTCGATGGGCACCAGCAATCCCGAATAGAGCATGGCGGGAATGAAGGTGATGACCATGGTGAGCAATGCCGCGGCCGCCTGGGTGCGGACGATCAGCGAGACCAGCAGACCGATGCCCGCGGTGCAGATGACATACACCAGCGAGGCGATGAAGAAGAATGCCAGCGAGCCCTTGAAGGGTGCCCCGAAGAGGAATACCGCGAGCCACCAGACGATGAGGATATTGATGGCAGAGATCAGAACATAGGGCAGCAGCTTGCCCAGCAGGAATTCCCCCCGGGTCACGGTCGAGGCGTAGATGTTGTAGATCGAGCCGTTCTCTCGCTCACGGACCACGCCCAGTGCCGTGAGAAAGGGTGGAGAGACCATCAGCACCAGCATGATCAGACCGGCACTGAGCGACCAGCGGCTGCGCAGGGCCTGGTTATACAGATAGCGCGTCTCCAGGCGGATCGGCTGAACCAGCCTCGCCGCCTCGGACGGGGAGAGGCCCGCCTTGAGGATCAGGTAGTCGCGCACGCGCTCGGCGCTGAAATGGGCGTTGATGGCGGCGACATAGCCCTTGCTGACCTGGGCGCGATAGGGGAATACGCCATCGATCAGACTCTGCACCGTCACGGGTCGGCCGGCCTTCAGGTCGCGCTCGAAATGCTCCGGTATGACGATGGCGAAGCGTATCCGGCTGTCGGCGAGCAAGCGATCGAGTTCCCGTGTATCGCGGGCCTCGCCCTGGAAGTCGAAATAGCGTGAATCGATATAGCGGTGCAGATAGTCACGGCTCAGGGCACTGCGGTCGTAGTCGACGGCGGAGAACGGGATGTTCTCCACATCGAGCGAGAGGCCATAGCCCAGGACCAGCAGAATCATCGAAGGGACCACGAACGCCATGATGAGAAACAGGCGGTCGCGCAGGATCTCGCGCATCTCTTTCCAGGCAACCGCCATGGTGCGATGGAGGTTCATGCGCGCTGCTGCTCCTGCTCCCTGCCACGCTCCTGCTGCAGGATGCGGTAGACGAAGACATCCTCGAGGCTCGGCTCACGTTCGCGCAGTCGCTGCAGGCGCAGGCCCTGTGCCTCGAGCAGCTGTTCGATGCGCTGCCGGGCGGTATCGGGATTGGGGGCCAGCAGGTGAATGCGCCGGCCGAACAGGGCGGCATCGGCAAAGCCTCCCTGTTCGAGGGCCTTGAGCGCATCCAGGGGCCTGTCCACCGTCAGTTCCAACAGCTTTCCTGCCTCGTCGATCAGGGCCTGTTTGAGTGCCGCCGGGCTCGCATCGGCGATGACCCGGCCGGCATACATCAGCGCCAAGTGGTCGCAGTGATCCGCTTCGCTCATATAGTGGGTGGTGACCAGTATGGCAACGCCCCGGGTCCGCGCCAGTTGGACCAGGATGTCCCAGAAGCGGCGGCGGCCAATGGGATCGACACCCGAGGTGGGTTCGTCCAGGAACAGCACCCGGGGCCGGTGGACCAGGGCACAGCCGAGTGCCAGGCGCTGTCGGATGCCCATCGGCAGGTCCGCCGCAAGGCGGTTCTCGACACCGCTCAGGCCGGCCATGTCCACGACCCATTGGATGCGTTCTGCGCGCCGTGGCCCGGGCACGGCATAGATGCTCGCATAGAGGCGAATGTTTTCCAGTACCGTGAGATCCCGATACAGGGAAAAGGCCTGCGACATGTAGCCGATTCGCTGCTTGATGGTCTGGCTGGCATGCCGCATATCCGCGCCTGCCACCCGTCCTTCGCCCGCCGTCGGTTCGAGGATGCCCGTGAGCATCTTGATCGCGGTCGTCTTACCCGCACCGTTGGCGCCGAGCAGGCCGAAGATCTCGCCCTGGCGAACGCAGAAGTCGACGTGGTCCACGGCACGGAAGTTGCCGAAATCACGGGTCAGCCCGCGTGCCTGGATGGCGATATTCTCGCTATTTTCCGCAGCGGGTCCCGGATCGGGGGCGAGGGTTGGCCGGTCGGACTCCGAGGCGACCAGCCCCCTGCGATACAGCAGGGCGATGAACGCATCCTCCAGCTCCGGGTCGACGGCCTCCAGTCGTTCCAGCTTCAATCCGGCCAGCTGTTCGCGGACGGCGGCTTGGGCTGCTTCCGGCGTCTCGCCCTCGACGAACACCCGCAGTGTGTCGCCCACGGCCTCGACCTGGGAGAAGTGCGCATGCAGGCGGGCCAGGGCCTCGACCTGCGGTTCGGCCTTCACGCGAACCATGCTCCCGGGCACGCTCTCCAGGATGGTGTCCGGTGTGCCGTCGGTGATGGCCTCGCCGCCATACATCAGCGACAGGTGGTGGAAACGTGCTGCCTCGTCCAGATAGGCGGTGGAGACCAGCGCGGTGATGCCGCGCTCGCGCAGCAGTTCGGCGAGGATCGACCAGAAGTCCCGGCGCGACACCGGATCGACACCGGTGGTGGGCTCGTCGAGGATCACCAGATCCGGTTCATGGATGAGCGTGCAGACAAGGCCGAGTTTCTGCTTCATGCCGCCGGACAACAACTTCATGCGGCGTGAACGGAAGGGGGCAAGGCGGGTCATGGCCAGCAGCCTTTCCTTGCGCGCCGCGAGCTGCTCCGGCGGAACCTGACGCAGCTGGGCGAAGAAGTCGATGTTCTCCTCGATGGAGAGCTCGGGATAGAGGTTGAGACCCAGTCCCTGGGGCATGAAACCAATGCGTGCCTTGATCCGCTCGGCGGCCGCTTCGGAATCCACCGTGGTACCGAGCACCTCGACACGGCCACCCTCATAGCTCAAGACCCCGGCAATGGCCTTCATCAGACTGCTCTTGCCGGCCCCGTCCGGGCCAATGAGGCCGTAGACCTCGCCGGAGGCTATGGTCAGCGACACCTCCCGTACCGCCGTGGTCTTGCGATAGCGCTTGTGAAAGCGGCTGACGCGAACGGCGCAGGCTTCGCCCGGACCACTCACCAGCGCGGTCTTTCCCATGGGGTGCCATCCCGCCAGCGGATGACGGCATCGGCAGGCAGGCCGGGTGTCAGTCGATGATCCGGATTGGCGTCCAGGTAGAGCTTGGTCGCATACACGAGCTTGACCCGCTCGTCCGTGGTCTGCACCTCTTTGGGCGTGAATTCCGCGCGGGGAGCAATGAAGCGGACCGTGGCGGGAAAGGCCTCATCGGGGAATGCGTCGGTATAGATACGGGCGGGCAGGCCGAGGCGCAGTTTGCCAATGTCGCGCTCGGGAACGTAGACCTTGAGATAGAGCCGGTCCAGGTCGACGATATCGACAACTGGCGTCCCGGCCGCCACCACCTCGCCCTCGTCGGCGATCCGTTCGGTGACCACACCACCGGCGGGAGCCCGCAGGGAGAGATCGGAGCGGGTGGCCCGGGCCTCGGTCAGCCTGGCATCGGCCTCTGTCACCTGTGCACCGAGTGCTTCGACCTCGGCCTGCTTGGCCTTGATCTGCTCCTTGCCCAACTCGGCCTCCGCAAGGCGTTTTTCCGCCTGGGCGACTGCAGCAAGCGCGGTGGTGACATCGGCCTTGGCCACCCGCAAGGCGGTCTCGGCCTGTTCGGCGCGTTCCCGGTCCACGGAGTTTTTCTTCAGCAATCGGCGCATCCGTTGGGCGTCCCGCTGCGCCTGATCTGCCCGGGCGCGGGCTGCCGCCAGTGCCGCCTGGGCATGTGTGACATCCGCGCGCGCCGTATCGATGGTCAGCGGCACCTGTTTCTGCAGTGTTGCCAGCTCGGTCTTGGCGGCGGTCCACTGCGCCTTTGCGGCATCTACTGCCGCCTCGGCCTGGCGAACCTGTGCATCGATCTGCGAGGCATCCAGCTCCGCGACCACCTGCCCCGTCCCCACGGTATCGCCTTCCTGGATGAGAATATGGGCGACCCGACCGGGCCATTTGCTGGCAACGAGGTAATGATCCCCCTCGATACGACCGTTCGCCTGTAGCAGGCCATCCGGCAGGGGTGAGGGGCGTCCCCAGAGATACCAGCCGACCGAGCCGGCCACTGCCAGCAGGGCCAGCATCAGCACGAGAGAGAGGGTGCGGCGACCGCTGGTCATGACAGGCTCCGGTTGCGGATGTTCGAGTCAGGGCTCTTTCGAGTATGCGGCCGCGAAGGAAGGAATAAAAGGGCGAAGGCTGCTAGCTCTGGGGCCTGTTGGAAAATATCTGTGTCTTCTTTACAGCTGGAAGGAGAGCAGTACCACCGAGCCCTCGATCAGCAGTCGCCAGGGCGATGGTTGCTCGGGCCGGTGCAACTGGCCCCCGGCCGCCAGTTGCTCCATCCAATCGGCCAGCCAGGTGATCTGATCGAACTCGTAGAACAGGGTCATGGCCTCGAAGTTGAGGTAGAGACTGCGCAGGTCGAGATTGGCGCTGCCACACAGCGCGAGTCGGTGGTCGATGACCAGGGCCTTCGCGTGGTTCATCACCTTTGGCAACAGAATAATCTCGGTACCTGCTTCGGCTAGCTGGCGAAGGTAGCGATCGCGTGCGATGTCTGGGAGCCGGTGATTGGATTGCTCGGGGAGGATGAGTCTCACCTTGGTGCCGCGCCTTGCGGCCAGGGATAAGGCCTCCAGCAGGGCCTCGTCCGGCACGAAATAGGGGGTGACGGCGATGATTCGGTCTTGGGCCTCGAAGCAGGCCGCCACCAGCAGGGCCTGCAGTGGATCGTGAGGCACGTCGGGTCCGGAGGGGAGCAGGCGAGTGCGCGCGCCCTCACCGGTTGGTGCCCTGTGGACCGACGGGGGGTGGGGCTCGCCGCCGGCAAAGGCCCAGTCGGCCTCGAAGAGGTGCTGGTAGTGGGCGATGCCGCCTCCCTGCAGATCGAAGCTCATGTCCAGCCAGAGTTGCCCGCGGTCGCCGCTGTCGTCGAAGTATTCACGGGCCAGGTTTCTGCCGCCGGTCCACACATGACACCGGTCGGCGAGTACCAGTTTGCGGTGATTGCGCAGGTTGGTCCGCCCCTTGAACGGGCGGTGGAGCACCGGAATGAACCAGCGAACCTCGACGCCATGCTGCTGCAGCTCGGCAACCCGCTGCCGCGGCAGCAGGAAGGAGCCGACACCGTGGAGGAGCAGGCGCACCTTCACTCCCCGATCGACGCATGCCTTCAGGTGTTCCATGACTTCTCTGCCGACGGCGTCGTCGGCGAGGATGAAGATGGCGATGTCGATCTGCTCGCTGGCGGAAGTAAGTAGCGCCCATAGCGCATCCAGAGCCTGCTTCCCGTCACGGTGGAACCTCACCTGGTTGCCATCGGTGGCCTCTGGCAGGCCATAGGAATCGAGCAGGCGATCCACGGACGGTACCGTCGACTGGACATCCGATGGCGTTTCACCGCTGTACAACGCGACCTTGCGGGACCGCCGCAGCTTGCGTACACCGATGGCGAGATAGAGCGGCACGCCCACATAGGGCATGCTCACGATCAGCAGCAGCCATGCAAGGGATGCCGCGGGCGGTCTGTGTTCGCGCAGGATCTGCGCCACCAGAAACAACGTGAGCACCACACCCAATGCAAGGAGCAGGTGGTAGAGGATGAGATTGAACATCAG
>JANTHJ010000127.1 GCA_024762475.1 Chromatiales bacterium
CATCGAAGGTCGCGCCACCCCAGCTCTCGAGCGACCAGAACCCCGCCTGGTCGAGTTTTTCGGCGATCGGCAGCATGTCGTCGATGCGCAGCCGGGTAGCAAGCAGCGACTGATGCGCATCGCGCAGCACCAATTCTGTCAGGGCAAGTCTGTTACTGGTCATTGGATAACTACGATTGGGTGATCGGTCAGGACGGGCGTTGCGTGCGATAACGGGCGATGGCGGCGGAAATCACGGCAATCAGTCGCGGATCGGAAAGGCCACCGTCGCCGACCGGCAGTGACTCTTCTAGCGCACCAGAGGCGGGCTGTTCGATAAATCGCGCGGCAAAGGCGCTCATCGCCTGCATGACGAGAATAAGCAGTGCCAGGAACATGAAGACCATGCCCATGCCGAGCAACATCAGTTCGACACCGGACACAAACATTTCACTGATCGACATGGCGTGTATCGCAAGCTGGGCTGGGATTTGGAAATGCCCCGGAATAGCACATTCCCTCAGGGCTCGGAATTGCGCCAACGCACCGAGCGAGATGGGCGAGGCACAATGGTTGGCATTCTAGCCCAAGTGGTGGTCGCTGGGGACCGGCCTGCCCGAAATCAGATAAACTGCGCGCCCCGGCAATTCAAGGGAATCGGCTGAAATGTCTGTCAATCTGGTGCTCGCCTCGACCTCGCCCTACCGCGCGCAACTGCTCACCCGACTCGGGCTGCCTTTCGAAACGGCCTCGCCGGAAGTGGATGAGTCCCCGTTTCCGGATGAGGCACCGGACAGTCTGGTGACCCGCCTCGCCCGGTCCAAGGCAGAGGCAGTGGCGGCCAGTCACCCGGACAGCCTGGTGGTGGGCTCGGATCAGGTCGCCGTGGTGGAGGGTCATATCCTCGGCAAGCCCGGCGACCGCGACAACGCCATTCGCCAACTGCAGCAGGCCTCGGGCAAAAGCGTGCGCTTTCTCACCGGCCTGTGCCTGTTCAACAGCCGCACCGGCCGGGCCCAGGTGGTATGCGAGCCCTATCAGGTTCACTTTCGTCAATTGTCCCCCGAACAGGTGAGCCGCTATGTGGATCGGGAACGGCCCTTCAACTGCGCTGGCAGCTTCAAGTCCGAGGGATTGGGCATTGCGCTGTTCGAGCGGTTCGAGGGAGACGACCCGAACGCCCTGATCGGGCTGCCGCTGATACGCCTGGTGGACATGTTGACCAACGAGGGAGTGGAACTGCCATGAAAGGTGTCATTGAGGGGTTCGTCATGCCATTGCAAGGGCTGCGACTGATTTTTCGGCCGGGATTCCGGCGCTACGTGATCGTGCCGCTGCTGTTGAATATCGTGATCTTTGGCCTGCTGGCCTGGCTCGGTGTGCACTACTTCGAAGACTTCATGAACCACTATCTGCCCGAGGACAGCTGGTGGAGCTACCTGCGGCCCCTGCTATGGGTAGTGTTCGCCCTCGCCTACGCGATGACCCTGTTCTATGGCTTCACTATCCTGGCCAACCTGGTCGCTTCGCCTTTCAACAGCATATTGGCCGCCAAGATAGAAGAGACCCTCACCGGCCGCCGCCCGGCGGGCGCCGAGGCGGGGGTGCTGGCATCAATCTGGCCCGCGATCTCGGCCGAATTGAGCAAGTTCTTCTATATGGCCACGCGGATGATTCCACTGCTCATCCTGTGGCTGATCTCTGCGCTGATCCCGGGGATCAATCTGATCGTCTCGGCCCTGTGGCTTGCCGCAGGCTTCTGGTTCCTGACCCTGGAATACCTGGACTACCCCATGGCCAACCATGATCTCCCGCCGAAACAGCAGCGCAAGATTCTGGCTCGACGCCGTTTCAAGAGCCTCGCCTTCGGCAGCGGCGTGACCCTGCTGATGCTGGTGCTCGGCTTTGTCGCCATGCCCGCCGCGGTGGCCGGCGCCACCCTGTACTGGGTGCGGGATCTGCAGCGGCAGGCGGCGTGACGGTCAGGGCCCGCCGGCCTCGAGAAAGTCGCTAATTCTCTCCAGGCCCAGCTCGATACGATCGATGTCGGTCGTATACGCGAAGCGCACATGATCTGCGGTCTGGTGGTGCCCGAAATCGATACCGGGGGTCACGGCCACACCCGCCTGTTCCAGCAGTTCCCGGCAAAAGGCCTCACCATTTCCTCGGTAGCTCTCGGGTAGACCGGCATAGAGATAGAAGGCGCCGGAGGGTGGCGTATCGGGCAGGCGAAACCCCAGTGCCTTTAGCCCGGCATAGAGCCGGTCGCGCCGCTGCTCGAAGATCTGACGCCGCTCCTCCAGCTCCGCCAGCACCGTATCGTCGAAGGCATGCAGGGCCGCGTGCTGCGCCAGCGTTGGCGGGGCGAGAAAAAGATTCTGGGCAAGACGCTCGATGGGATCGACCCACTGCTCCGGCACCACGGCCCAGCCGATCCGATAGCCGGTCATGCCGAAGAACTTGGAGAAGCTGTTGATCACGAACAGGTGGTCGCTGCCCAGCGCCAGCGCCGTCTCGGGCGGGGCGCCGTATTGCAGGCCCTGGTAGATCTCGTCGACGATCAGATAGCGCTGCCCGGCCCGCAGTACCTGGTAGAGCGCCTCCAGGTGTTCTAAGGGCATGACCTCGCCAGTGGGATTGGCCGGACTCGCCAGCATGATGCCCCGCAGCCCGTCGGTGGCGAGCGCGGCGGACCACAACTCCGTCGACGCCCCGGTCGCCGGCAGGCCGAGGGTACGTCCGCCATAGAGCTCGATCATATGGCGGTTGCAGGGATAGCCCGGATCCTGGATACCCACCAGGTCGCCGGCCTCCACCAAAACGCCCAGCACCAGCTGCAATGCGCCCGACGCACCTGGCGTGACCACCACCCGTGCGGGGTCGACCTCGACAGCGAATCGCTCCCGATAGTAGGCGCCGATCGCCTCCCTCAGTGGCGTGATGCCGAGGGCGGGCGTGTAGTGGGTCTGACCACGCTCCAGGGCTGCGCAGGCCGCTGCATTGATCGCCTGCGGCGCCGGGAAGTCCGGTTCGCCCACCTCCATGTGGACGACATCCTTCCCCGCCTTCTGCATCTGTTGCGCGCGCGCAAGGATCTCCATCACCCGGAAGGGGGCGATGCGCTGCATGCGGGTGGCGGGATTCGGGTAGGTCAACTTGGATGGCTACAGTGTGGCAAGCAGGTCCAGGTCCACCGGCCGGTCCAATCGGGTGCCAGTGGCGGCATACGGCAGCGCGCCAGGCTCGCCGAGCTGATCGAGCACCAGCGAGGCCCGCGAAAAATCCTGTCCCTGGGTGTAGTCGTTGGTCGTGACCACGATACGATCGATGCCGGCATCCGCCGCCGAGGTGACACCATGACCGGAGTCCTCGAAGGCCACCACCCGGTCGCCGCTCGTCCCCAGGCGTTGCAATACCCAGTCGTAGATGTCGGGTGCCGGCTTCTTGCGCGGCACGATATCACCCGCGCCGATCTCGGCGAACCACCCAATGGCATCGCTGCCCAGGGTGTTTTCGATCAACGAGGTCACATTGTCCATGGTGGTCGTTGTCGCGATGGCGAGGGGAATACCCGCCGTGCGTGCTTCCTGGAGAAGACGCTCGACACCGGGGCGCAGGGGAACCCGGCCCTCGTTCATCAGCGCCTTGTAGTGCGCTGTCTTGGCGGCATGCAGGCCGGCGACGAAGGCATCGAGATCATCCGGTGCCTCGAAGGCCTGATTGAACTCGCGCAGATAATGCTTGATGCGCTCCTTGCCGCCGGTCACCGACAGCAGCTTGCCGTACAGATCCGCATCCCAGTCCCAGTCCAGACCGGCATCGGCAAAGGCGCGGTTGAAGGCCACCCGGTGGCCGTCGCGCTCGGTGTCCGCAAGGGTCCCGTCCACATCGAAGATCAGGGCGTCTATGGCTGCCATTCGCTTACTTCCTCGGCATTGAAAAAAGGGCGCAAGGATATCAGTGTGAAGACGGGCTCGGCCAGTCGGACCCTGCTGTCTGTGGCATGACCTCAATCAGCGGTTGCTCTCTGCCACGATCAACCAACGGCCGTCTTTGCGCTGGAAGCGGAGCTCTTTTGTCGTGGTATCCCGATAGTTCGCCGATTGGTAGTGTTGGACGAAGCTCGCCGTCGTGCCATTCCCTGCTACCTGGACGTCGACACGGTCCAGCTCGATGCGTATACCCCGGGCGTGGCCGATGATCCGGCGTCGAGCCTTCTCCCAGGTGGCGCGATCCTTCCCCGAGGAGGGCCTGAAATCTGGAGAATAGAAGGCCAGGTAGCGATCGATGTCGCGTGAGGCCCAGGCCTTTGCCCAGTCGTATACGAGATAGACGACCTCACGGGCATTGATCTGTGCCTGGCTCATAGCGGCAGGTCTCCCCGGCATCTCCAGGGCCCGACCCTCAGCGACGTGCGGTGCCCAGCCAGAAACTGCCGGTTCATCTGCCCCGGCCTCCTTCAGCGGTGCCAAAGCCTCCGGAAGGTCCTTTCCCGGGTCCTGTATCGGCTCGGCAGGCTCTGCTCGCCGGATCAGTGGGGCGGACAATCCATCCCGCTTCTCGTGGGACGATGCCGATGCCAGCAGGGGAGCTGCAATCACAGGTGATGGCGAGTCTGCACCCCTCCACCGGCCCAGCCGAGCGAGCAGCAGTCGGTGACGTGCATCGGCCAGTGGCCGCGCATTGATGTAGATGTTGACCTCGACATTCAACAGCTTCCACAACACGGGGTCACGCGCGCTGAAACGTCGTTGCAGACGATCTCTTCGAGACGCCAGCCCGGCAATGTGGTCGACGAGGGCCTCGATCTCTTTGCGATCGCGGTTCGGACCACTCTCTGATCGCTCTGCAGCGATGACTTCGGGTATCGAACCCGGACAGCGCGCAGGAATCCCCTCGCCTGGCGCCCACTCCTCCAGTAGTTGCAGCCAGTCAAGACCGTCGAGAACCTTTATCGTCCCCGAGGTGGCATCGGGTTCATCGAGCAACAGCTCGAGCGAACGCTGTGCCTCTTCCAGGGCGGAGCGATCCTGGCGTACGGCCCGTGCTGCCTCGGCCTTGAGTTGACGGAGCTTGCGGCGCAACTCCAGGTCCTCCGCCTCCGCGTCCACGGCGACGTACTGCCACGCGATCAGATGACTGAGGGTTCGAAGATAGGCCTCAGACAGCTCCAGCAGTCGTTGCCGGTACCGCAGCTGCAGGTAATGCTCGAGCAAAGGGCGCGATAGTGTGCAGAAGAGCGTTGGTGCCGTGAGGGGCTGAGTCTTTGGCGACTTATCGACAGAGGTCGCCGCGTTGGCTGCGCCTGCCAGACAGCCGCACAGAACAAGTGCCACGAATGTTGAATACCGCACAATGCCGTCCCTGAACCGTTGTTATGGAGAGTATGTTACACCGTCTGCGCATGCGCCGCGGCCAACCGGCGTACCATCATCTGGCGCCTTTACCCAGAGCATGGTACGGTTTCGATTTGGTTTTAGAGGGAGACATCCATGTCGCCCAACTCAGCAGACTTGGCACAATACGAAGGGTTTCGTCCTTATGAACCCGAACCGGGCGAGGAGTACATGAGCTCCGCCCAAGAGGCCCACTTTCGCGCCATGCTTCAACACTGGCGGCTGTCGCTCATGGAAGAGGTCGACCGGACCGTCGGTCACATGAAGGCCGAGGCCACTCAGTACGCCGACCCGAACGACCGGGCGACGCAGGAATCGGACATCGGACTGGAGTTGCGCACCCGCGACCGCGAACGCAAATTGATCGCTAAGATCGACGGCGCGCTTCGCCAGCTCGACGAGCACGAATACGGCTACTGCAAGCGCTGCGGCGTGGAAATCGGCCTGCGTCGCCTCGAGGCACGCCCCACGGCGGATCTGTGCATCGACTGCAAGACCGCCCAGGAACAGCAGGAAAAGCACTTCAGCTGACCGTATCTGATCTGCCTCTGGGGTGAGCTGCATGGCCTACCGCGGACGTTTTGCCCCCTCGCCGACCGGCCCTCTCCACTTCGGCTCCCTCGTGACCGCCCTTGCCAGCTGTCTGGCGGCGCGAAGCCGGCAGGGAGAGTGGTTGATCCGCATCGACGATCTCGACCAGACCCGCTGTCGCCCCGGCCTGGACCGGACCATCCTGCACACCCTCGAGCGGTTCGGCTTCGAGTGGGACGGCGAGATCGCCTACCAAAGTGCCTCCAGCGAGCACTACCGGCAGGCGCTGGATCGACTGGTCCAGCAGGGCAACGTCTATTTCTGTCAGTGCAGCCGCAAGACGGTCGCGTCCCAGGCGACGCAAATGGGCAGCGAAGGCCCTATCTATCCGGGCACCTGCCGGGCATTGGGACTGAACGATGCCCCGGGCCGCGCCGCGCGCCTGCGCGTGCCTGATCGGACCATCACCTTCGAGGACGCCACCTTCGGCCCCCAGGCGCAGAATCTTGCACCGGAGCTTGGCGATTTCGTGGTGCGGCGGGCGGACGGTTACTTCGCCTATCAGCTTGCGGTGGTCGTGGACGATTCGCTGGCGGGCATCACGGACATCGTGCGAGGCGCGGACCTCCTGGCCTCCACGCCCAGGCAGATCTACCTGCAGGAACTTCTGGCGCTGCCCAGGCCCGACTATCGCCACATCCCGTTAGTGCTGGGGACCGATGGCAAGAAGCTCAGCAAACGCGACGCGGCCCATCCAGTCGATGAGAAGGCCCCACTGGAGGGCCTGATGGCCGCCTGGCGTTTCCTGGGTCAGCCGCTGCCGGAGACGCCACTCTCGCTCTCGGAATTCTGGCAATGGGCCCCATCTGTATGGCAACCTGAAAACCTTTCCCAGCAGATCACCAACGATGACAAA
>JANTHJ010000128.1 GCA_024762475.1 Chromatiales bacterium
GGCCGGGGTTGGTTTTCGCCCCTCCGACCTCCCCACAAACGGGGGGGAGGAATCGTGGGGCAGATTGCTGCAGTTACCTCAGAAGTCCATGCCTGCGCCCATGTCGGGTGCGGCGGGGGCCGCTTCCTTCTTGGGCTCTTCGGCGACCATGGCCTCGGTAGTGAGCATCAGGCCGGCGATGGAGGCGGCGTTCTGCAGCGCAGAACGGGTCACCTTGGCCGGGTCGATGATGCCCATCTCGAGCATGTCACCGTAGTCCTCCGTCTGGGCGTTGTAGCCCCAGGCACCTTCCTTCTCGCGCACGGTCTGCACCACCACGCTGGGCTCTCCGCCGGCGTTGGCGACGATCTGGCGCAGCGGCTCTTCCATGGCCCGCAGGGCGATCTGCACGCCGGTCTCCTGGTCGGTATTGGCGGTGTCCACGCCCTTCTCCTTGAGGGCGCTGGCGATACGTACCAGGGTCACGCCACCGCCAGGCACGATGCCTTCCTCGACCGCCGCACGGGTGGCGTGCAGGGCATCGTCCACCAGGTCCTTCTTCTCCTTCATCTCCACCTCGGTGGCGGCACCGACCTTGACCACCGCCACACCGCCGGCCAGCTTGGCCACACGCTCCTGGAGCTTTTCGCGGTCGTAGTCGGAGGTGGTCTCCTCGATCTGGGCATGGATCTGCTCGACCCGGGCCTCGATCTCTTCCTTCTTGCCGTCACCGTCGACGATGGTGGTGTTGTCCTTGGTGATCACCACGCGGCCGGCCTCGCCCAGCTCGTTGAGGGTCGCCTTTTCCAGGGTCAGGCCGACCTCTTCGGAGATTACGGTGCCGCCGGTGAGAATGGCGATATCCTGCAGCATGGCCTTGCGCCGATCACCGAAGCCCGGCGCCTTGACGGCAGCCGCCTTGAGGGTACCGCGCAGGTTGTTCACCACCAAGGTGGCCAGGGCCTCGCCCTCCACGTCCTCGGCGATGATCAGCAGGGGCCGACCGGTCTTGGCAGTCTCCTCGAGTACCGGCAGCAGGTCGCGGATGTTGGAGATCTTCTTGTCGTGCAGGAGGATGAAGGGCTTCTCCAGCTCGACGTGCATCTTCTCCTGGTTGTTGACGAAGTAGGGCGAGAGATAGCCACGGTCGAACTGCATCCCCTCGACCACCTCCAGCTCGTTCTCCAGCGACTTGCCTTCCTCGACCGTTATCACCCCGTCGCGGCCGACCTTGTCCATGGCCTCGGCGAGGATCTGACCGACGTCCTCGTTCCAGTTGGCCGAGACGGTGGCCACCTGGCGGATGGCATTGCTGTCGTCGCAGGGCTTGGCGATCTCCTTGAGCTCGTCCACGGCGGCCTTCACCGCGGCATCGATGCCGCGCTTGAGGTCCATGGGGTTCATGCCGGCGGCAATGGCCTTGTGGCCTTCGCGGATCAAGCCCTGGGCGAGCACGGTGGCGGTGGTGGTCCCGTCGCCGGCCACATCGGCGGTCTTGGAGGCGACCTCCTTGACCATCTGCGCGCCCATGTTCTCGAACTTGTCCTTCAGTTCGACCTCCTTGGCCACCGAAACGCCGTCCTTGGTGATCCGCGGCGCACCGAAGGACTTCTCCAGCACCACGTTGCGGCCCTTGGGGCCGAGGGTCACCTTGACCGCATTGGCCAGGGTGTTGACGCCGGCGAGCATGCGCTCGCGCGCCTCTTCGTGAAACTTGACGACCTTCGCACTCATGCTGCCTTCACCTCCTTACCTTCATTCTCGATCACGGCCATGATGTCGGATTCGCGCATCACCAGCAGTTCCTCGTCACCGAGCTTCACCTCGGTGCCACTGTACTTGCCGAACAACACCCGGTCGCCCGCCTTCAGGTCCAGCGGGCGGCGGCTGCCATCTTCCAGGATGGCGCCATCACCCACGGCGACGATCTCGCCCTGGATGGGCTTCTCCTGGGCGTTGTCGGGAATGATGATGCCTCCGGCGGTGGTGGTCTCGGCGTCGATACGACGCACGACGACCCGATCATGCAAGGGACGAATGTTCATGAATCGTCTCTCCTTTTAAGGTTTCATCAGATGCAGTCGATAAGAAAAACAACGAGATAGCAGATACAGGCTCTGCCATGCGTGGTCATAGGGACGGCCTGGCCGGATTTCAAGAGGCCGATCGCCGGCAAAAAACCGCAAGGTTTTCGAAGGAATTGTGCGAGGGTCTGCTATAGCTATTAACCCGACAGGGTTGACATCAGGAGGACAGATGGCAATTTCCGACACCAGCATCCGTACCGAGACCTCCCTGCCCGATTATTTCCGGCGGCGCCTGATGCGGCACGCCGAGCGCCTGCGCCCGCCACCACACGAGGACACCCTGTGGTACTTGGGCGAACTGCTCCACCGCTTCGGGCGCAGTGAGCACTTCTTCGAGGTGCACGAGGGACGCCTCGCGCAGCGCCCGCTGGCCAGTCTCTATGGAGATGCCCAGGCCGCGGCCAGTCAGCGAGAACGTTGCCTGCTGCTGCAACGCCTCGGTGACCTGGCGCTGTTCTTTGGCGCCTTCTTCCCCCACCGCTACGCGCGCTGGGGGATCCACCGCGACTATTTCATCGGCATGGGCTGTGCGGCCTACGACTATCTCTCCGAGAGCGCGGCGACCCATCGCCATATCTACCGCGAACTGACCGGCGGTTTCGTGCACATGCTGGAACTGATGGCCGCCGCCGGCTCACGCCGGCACGCCATCGACCACGACGAGATCCTGCGACTCTATACCCACTGGATGACCACCGGTGACCCGCATGCAGAACAGCAGCTGCGGGCCCTGGGAGTGACATTGATAGGACCTGCGAGCGGACATTGAATGCATTGTCGGATTGAAATCCGGCCTACGGAGGAATCCCGGACATGTCCGACAGAACACTGCTCGCGGCTGAAGCCGCTCCCACGGTGGGACAAAAGCCCCCTTCAGTTTACCCCCGCCGGCCACAGCATCTGCACCAGCCCCGCCAGTGAGACCGCCAGCAGGCCCACCCCCAGCACCCGCCGGGTGTTGCGCGCATCGCCGTGCACCAGCCGCTCATGGAAGCGCAGGCCGACGACGTGGCCGATGCTGGTAGGCAGCAGCAGCGCCACCGCCCAGCCCAGGTGCAGGTCCACGCCGACCACCAGGAAGGCACTCATCTTGATGCACACCAGCAGGAACCAGAGCACGAACAGGGTGTCGCGATAGCGGGCCAGGGGCACCTTGCGGATCGCCACCGCAGCGATCAGCGGTGCGCCCACCAGCGAGGCGCCACTCACATAGCCGCCGAGCACCAGCAGCCCCCGGTCGAACCAGGGGGTATTCACCGCCACCTGGCGTTGCACGATCCAGCTGACCGCATAGGCCGCGCTGATGCTGAACACGAACACCACCATCCATTGCGTGGGCAGGCTGAGCAGGCCGATCACCCCCGCAATCTTCGGCACGATCATCCAGCCCATGGACCAGCGCACGAAGGGCCAGTCGATGTTCCGCAGCCGCCCACCGGCGGTGATACTGGTGAACACCAGCAGGTGGATGCCGATGATCGGCAGCCACAGCAGCGGCTCGTCCTCCACCAGCAACAGCAGGGGGAGCCCCAGCGCGGCGCCGCCGAAACCGATGCCGGTACGGACGAAACCGGACCAGATGAAAATCAGCAGAATGGCGACCCACTGGCCGCTGGTGAAGTCCATGGTCGTCCCATGCGGTGAAAAGATGTGGATTCTGTCACAGGCCGAGCAGAGAAGGCATAGACCGCTTCAATGGTGCCCCTGGAATCCCGTTCCCGCTGGTCTAGACTGGCCAGGGAGAGAGGAGAACGTCATGCAAAAATCACCTCGACCTTCCTACGAGCGCCGTCGCGGCGACCCTGCCGTCCCCGAAAACGTGGATGAGCTGCTGACGCCGGAACAACGCCACGGCCTGCGCCAGGTGGAGAGCTTCGGCTGGCGCCTGGCCTACGTGCGCCATCCACTGTTCCAGGAGACCACGGTGATCGTGACGCGGCCCGACAACAGCGCCTACGCGAGCATCACCAAGAGCGGCGACCTGGAGTTCGACCCGGAGCTGGTGATCCGTCACTAACCCCCTCGCGGCACGCAGCCAGCAGCGCGTCCAGCCTTTCCTTGCCCAGTTCACGCATGTGCGCACGGTTACGCTCGGGTATCTCCTCCGGCGCCTCCCAGGTGGCGAGTGCGCGGGTGATGGACGATTGGCGCAACAGGTGGAGCACCGGGCAGGGCGCCCGGTTGGTGTAATGCGAGGGATCTTCCTCGCCCTCCCCGGCGAAGCGATAGGCAGGATGGAAGCTCGCAATCTGCAAGTCCGATGCGAGCCCCAGCTCCTTCAGCGCGTCCTCCAGGTGGCCAAGCATGTCGAGATAGTCGTCGAACGCGGCCAGCGCCTGGGGTACCGCCAGCAGGGTCGTCTCCAGCACCCGCTCGTCGCTATCGAGCAACCGCTGCACCTCTTCGAGAAAGCAGCGGAAGATCGCGTCGTCGTCAGTCGCCTCGCACACCGCAAAACGCACCCGGCCGGCCCGCAGGGGTGTTGCGGCGAAGGGACAGAGCCCCTCCCCCACCACCAGGCGCTCGACCCAGCAGCGCAGTTGGGCCTCGCAGTCGGCCGGACTCACTCGAGGACCTCGACCGGGCTGCCCACGGCCAGCTCGCCCTCGGCATCGTGCAGCACGTTCTGGCCGAAATAGAGCTTGTTGTCCTCACCACGGCGATAGCCCATGAGCGTCTCCAACACCTGTCCGCGGCGCTCGCCCGTCTCCGGATCGATGCCCGGAATCGGGCAGCGCGAGCAGGGCTTGACCACGCGCAGGGTGATGTCCCCGATGCGGATGCGCCGCCAGCTGTCCTCCGCGTGCGGCTCGCAGCCCGCCACCACCAGGTTGGGCCGAAAGCGGCGCATCTCCACCGGTTCGGGCAGCTTGCGGTTCAGCAGCTCCAGCGAGCCCTCCGAGATCAACAGCAAGGGAAAGCCGTCGGCGAAGCCCACCTGCTCGCCCAGCCGGGCATACGCGGGATCGACCTGGCGGACGGCATTCTCGGGAAAGTGCACCAGGCGGCAGTCGGTATCCAGGAACTCGCTCAGCCAGGTATCGGCCGCTGGCCCAACCGCCTCCGCTTCACAACGATCGCTCCACACCTGCACCGGCAGGCGCTCCCCACCGGCCTTGCGCGGGATCTGCAGCTCGGGCATGCCGGGCGCGCGCAGCACCAGCGACTCGTCGCTCAGCTCGGTATCGACCAGGGCCATCCGCGGCAGCTGGCGCTGGGTCAGGAACCGTCCCTCGCCATCCACCACCATCCACTCGCGGTCGTGCAGCGGGCCGCGCGGACCCAACATCAGGCGCTCGCAGGACTGGCCGCGCAGTGATTTGACCGGATAACGATAGAGGCCGCTGAGGACGATCTTGTCTGCCATTGGACTTCCCTGGATGGTAGCTGATGGAGAAATGATACCGGAGCGCAGTTTGCGTGATCGATGCTCCCGCCCCGGGAAGAACAGCCACGGCCCGCGACGCAGGCCCCTGCCTTGGCTATCATCGACGCGATAACAACAGGAAATGCCCATGCTGCACTTCAATCCCGACTTCCAGGTCGCCCGCCTGCCCGCCATCGAATTCGGTCCGGGACGGATCGCCAGGCTTCCCGAGATCATTGCCCGTTACGGCAAGCGGGCCTTGCTGGTGACCGGGCGCCACTCGTTTCAGTCGACTCCCACCTGGTTCCAGCTCAACAAGGCCCTGCACGAACTGGGCATCGCCTGGCGCCCCGTGATGGTGGACGACGAGCCCTCGCCGGAACTGGTCGACGAGGCAGTCGAGGAGCACCGCAAGCACGATATCGAGGTGGTGGTGGGTATTGGCGGCGGCAGCGTGCTGGATGCGGCCAAGGCGATCGCCGGGCTGCTGCGCACCGGCACCTCGGTGATGGACCACCTCGAAGGCGTCGGACGCGGGCTGCCCTACGCGGGGCCGGCGGTGCCCTTCATCGCGGTACCCACCACTGCCGGCACCGGTTCGGAGGCGACCAAAAACGCCGTGCTGTCGCGGCGGGGGCCGGACGGCTTCAAGAAGTCCTTCCGCGACGAAAAGCTGGTCGCCCGGGTGGCCCTGGTCGACCCCGAGCTGCTCGCGACCTGTACTCAGGGCCTGATCGCCGCCAACGGCATGGATGCCTTCACCCAGCTGCTCGAGTCCTGGGTATCCCTGGGCGCCAGCCCCTTCACCGATGCCCTCGCCAGCTCCGGCATGCAGGCCTTCCGTGACGGCTTCTGGGACGTGTGGGAGAACAACCAGGACGCCCCGGCGGGGCGCACCCGCCTGGCCTGGGCCTCGCTCGCCTCGGGCATCACCCTGGCCCAGTGCGGACTGGGATCGGTGCATGGCCTGGCCTCGCCGCTTGGCGCCTTCTTCCCGATTCCGCACGGTGTGGTGTGTGGCACCCTGGTCGCCGAAGCGACCCGCATGAACATCCGGGCCATGCGCGAGCGCGAGCCGGACAACATCGCCCTGCAGCGCTATGCGGAGGCGGGGATCATGCTCACCGGCACCCTCTACCGCAGCGAGACCAAGGCCCAGGACGGGCTGGTGAGTCTGCTGCGCGAATGGACCGAGCGGCTGCAGCTGCCGCGGCTCTCCTACTACGGGGTGACCGAGTCGGACGTTCCGCGCGTGGTCGCCAATTGCCGCGGCGGCAGCATGCAGACCAACCCCATCGTACTGAGCGACGACGAGCTGGCCGAGGTTCTGCGGGCGCGGCTCTA
>JANTHJ010000129.1 GCA_024762475.1 Chromatiales bacterium
CGGCGCAAAGCCGGGTAGATGCAGGAAATGTCGGCACCGGAGATCCCGATGTGTTGTTTGAAAAAAGCCGTGCCGATGCCTCGGCCATCGGTATCCGTACGGGAACTGCCGGGGACCACATCTGGAACGCTGGTGACATTACAGTTACCGCATCGGTGGATGCCTCATATCGACTGGGTACGGGTGCTGATGATAAACAACTATATGTCATGGCAACCGCTGCGGTCACAGGCATAGCATCCGGTGATGGTGACGATTTTATCTACAACGGTGGATCGATCCATACCGAGGTTCAGGCCAGGAAGCAGGGTGTGGTAGTCAGCCCTTCCGCCGGAACGGCAATCAGTGCCGGAGCCGGTAATGATGCGGTGTACCTGCGGGGGGCGTCTCAGGCCATCGGCCGGATACTGCTGGATGAAGGGGATGACCTGGTCAGCTTCCGGGACACCGCCCAAGTGCTCTGGTCCGAGAACGGTTCGAGCAGTCCGGGCCTTGTCGATGGCGGCACCGGCACGGACACGCTGCGTGTTGAAGATCGCAACAGTTTCACCATCGCGCCACCCACTTCGCTGGAGAATCTCGAGGTCGGCCAGGGGCAACTCGTTATCGACGGCGACTACACGCTGTCGGCAGATGGCCGGCTGCAGGTGGCGATCTACGACGCCGCTGTCGGGGAGCGGGGGTATGGCCAGCTGGTGGTCAGCGGCAATGCTGCCCTGGATGGCACGCTGTCGGTCGTCGCCTTGCCGCGTGTGTACCAGGACGGCGATCAGTTCGACGTGGTGACGGCCGGCTCTATCGAGCCCGCGAGCGACTTTGGCGCGGTCGATCTGCCTGCAGCAACGCCTCTACTCAGTTTCAGTCTGGCGGATCCGCGACCGCTCGATCAGATCGTGCGGGTGGAAACCAGCGTCAGCCCGTTCGGGGCGGCTGCCCGCAGTCCGCTGCAGTCATCCATCACACAATTGCTGGATCGGCTGGCGCCCACGGCGACGGGCGATCTGGCTGCCCTGCTCGGTGCCTTCCAGTTGACCCCGGCATCCGGGATGGATAACGCATTCTCCGGCCTCAGTCCGGACGGCTACCAGGCACTGGACCGGGTGACATTCGTCAATACCCTCGATTTCATGCATGACCTCCAGTCCCACATGCTGGGGCTGCGGCGACCGATGATCGAGGGTGAGCTCACCGGGCTGCCGGACTCCTCCTACGCCTATGCCTATGCCGGCGATGATCTCTCTGCCGTTGGAACACCGGCACCGCCGGCGGGGGCGGCGGCAACCAACAGGAACTTTTCGCTGCGGGCCTACCGGTCATCGGGCAGCCTGGATGCCTCGCAAGGCTATGTGGGCCTGGATTACGACTCGTGGGCAGTTGCGCTCTCGCCGGAGATCGTCCAGCCCAACTACCTGGCGGGACTGAGCGTGGGCTATGTGCATACGGATGTGGACTACTCGAACGGCATGGGGACAGCAAAGATCAGCGGCCCCCAGGTGGCGCTGTTTGGCAGCATCTATTCCGAGAGCAGCTACCTGGAGGCCGGGCTGGCCTACGGCAAACAGGATTATGAGAATGCCAGGAACGTGACGGTCGGGCTGTTGCAGTCAACCGCGCGAAGCGACCATGATGGCGAGGTGCTGCAGGGTTACGTGGGTATAGGTCACATACTGGATAGGGGTGTGTGGTGGACCCTGCAACCATTCGCCGCACTGAACTACACGCAGATCGACGAGGATGGTTTCGAGGAAAGCGGCGCTGGTGCTGCGAACCTGAAGGTGCCTGCGGCCACCACCGAATCGCTGGTAGGCGAGGCGGGGATCCGGCTGTCCCGGCAGGTGCAGACAGGGAAGGGCACGCTCAATCTCGGTCTGTCACTCAGCGCGGAGCACGATTTCGATATCGATGACCGAACAATCACCGCGAGCCTGTCCGGGGTGCCGGGCTCGTCCTTCACGATCGAGGACCGTGATCTGCAGGACAATACCGCGGTCCTTGGGGCAGGTATCGGGTTCAGGCGAAAAAACACGAGCGTCTCGCTGCGTTACCGGGGGCGTTTCAATAGCGACTTCGACAGCCATGCCCTCACGGCCACCTTGCGTTATGAATTCTAGCGATGCTGTATTCAGCGTAGCCTGGATGAAACGCAGTGGAATCCAGGATGAACAGGGCGTCTTACCTCCCCGGATTGCGCTTCGCTGCATCCGGGCTACGGGCTGTTTGGGTGGGTGATGCGCTACCGTTTTGTAGGAGCGACCCCCCGGTCGCGAAGAAAATACCCCCCACACCGAACTTCTCACCATCAGCAACTTCACCTCTCTCCAGGGCGCCTCCCATCTCGAGGAGTTGGTGCAGCACGCGGCAGAGCTGGGCTATACCGGCCTGGCACCCACCGACGAAAGTTCGTTCGAGCTCGGCCTGCTGGCCGACACGGTCTACTGGTACCCCTTCCCGGGGCCGGGTCTGGTGGCGCGTACCCTCGACGAGGTGAGGCCGGAATAGGCCGACATCCTGCGTCGGGCAGGTCACATCTATATCGAGGAATTGCGCAATACGAAGCTCTACGATGAGGTGAGTCAGGCTTCTGCCGTTTTCCTCCCCGCGGGCTCGGTCGGCGTACTGGGAGATGCCCGTTGCTACGCCCACATCATCAGCCTGCGCGCCGTCATCACCGCCAGCTTCGCCCATCTGTCGCTCGAATTCCTCGAGGCCGTCTCGCGGCGCATTCTCAACGAGGTAAGCGGTGGCTCACGTGTCGCCTATGCATGTCCGGCAAGCCGCCTGCGAGGATTGAGTGGAGGTGAGTGGCACTCACAGGCAATGTCTGGCACTGGCAGGCACTTCGACTTGAGCCTCGGGGCCTGCATCCAAGCATCAGGCAGTAGAGAAACCCGGTCCCTCTCTTCAATGTCCAGCGTCAATGCCCTTTGGGCGCTGGCGCACAGAACGTGGTCTGGGACCTACGCGCACGCTCTGGAATACATTGGCTATACTGAATCGTTAGCCGAACAATAATACCAACCGGCATGCCAGTAGCATGATCATAAGGAGGAGCAATCGCCATGAAAACGCACTCGATCGATGCCTGGGTCCTCGCCGCCCTGCTCGCTACACTGCCACCCGCCACAGCCGTTGCCTCCTCCTTGCAGGAGGGCGCCACCTATGTCGGTTCCGAGGCCTGCCAAAAGTGCCACCAGCGGATCTACAAGACCTGGAAGAGAACCCTGCACTCACAGATGATCAAGGACGTGCAGGCCGACCCGAATGCGATCGTCGGCGACTTCGAGACCCCCTCGGAAATCCGCAGCTTCGACAGGGAAGGCATCATCTATACCATCGGCAACCAGTGGAAGCAGCGCTATATCAAACGGCTCGGCGACGAGCTGTACATCCTCCCGGCGCAGTACAATCTGGAGACCGGGCGCTGGGCCCCCTATCACCCGAAGGACTGGGACAAGCGCCCTTGGCTGAAGAACTGTGGCAGCTGTCACGTCACCGGTCTGGACTACGCGAAGCGCAGCTTCGTCGAGCCCGCAATCGGTTGTGAGGCCTGCCATGGACCGGGCAGCAAGCACATCATCGAGGAACGACCGACCCGGATCGCGGCCACCATCACCAACCCGGCCAACCTCGCCGTCGGCCTGCAGGTCCAGGTCTGTGGTCAATGCCACACCCGCGGCAAGGACCCCTCTGGTGAGCACGGCTACCCGGTCGGCTTCAAGCCGGGCATGAGCCTCCTGAACAAGTACAACCCTCTGGATCCGGGTTCGGACAAGAAGCACTTCTGGCCGAACGGCCACTCCAAGGCCCACCACCAGCAGTACCTGGACTGGCAGTCCAGCCAGCACGCCAAGGAAGGGGTGACCTGCATCTCCTGCCACACGGTCCACGATACCGGCGCGGCGACCCGTTATCAGACCCGACTGCCCGGTGACAAGCTGTGCCTGAGCTGCCATACGCCGAATCAGCGAATGAGCGGCTCGCACAGCCTGCACGATATGAACGGTTGCGTCTCCTGCCACATGGCCAAGATCGTCAAGAGTGCCGAGTCGGGCGATCTGCACGATCACACCTTCAAGGTGATCCCGCCCAGGGTCTCGATCGAGCACGGGGGCGTCGACAAGCAGGCCAACTCCTGCAACTACTGTCACTACCACAAAGACGACGACCCGGCCGAACTGCAGAAGGCCCTGGATGCGGCCAAGCGGCGACTGAATCCGGCCGGCGCCGCCAATGGCTAAGGGGCGCGGTCTCCTCACGGCCGTACTGGTACTGCTGGTTGTGCTCGGCGTAGTCGGCGGTGTCGCCGGCAGCGCCTACACCTCCAGCTCGACCTTCTGTACCAGCTGCCACGAAATGAGCACCCGCTACGTCTCATGGACCCGCTCCAGCCACAACTCGGTCGAGTGCCTGGACTGTCACGGTGGAGTCGGGCTGAGCGGTTACATCAAGGCCAAGGTCGGCGGCGCGCGGCAGATGTTCCAGCATTATTTCGGCGAGATCGGCGACATCCATGCCGTGGTTGAAGATGCGGTTTGCATGAAGTGTCACTTCTTCAGCAAGTCGCCGACGTTCGTCGCAGACCCCGCCTTCGGCGACAACCCCATGTACGTCGCCGACAAGCTGCATCGCACCCACTTCAACGACCCGGATTCCACCTGTGTCGGCTGCCACTTTGGCTTGGTGCATGGATCGCTGGAGGGTGGCATACCGGTGCGCAAACAGGTATGCGATGACTGTCACCGACAGAAGAAAGTTCTGGTGGAGGTCCGTGTCGAGGACGGGGTTTGGTCTTATGCCCAGAGTTCCCGCCCGTGACGGTATGGCAAGGTAGCCGCTCCAAGTCGATTCGGGCCAACGATGTCCCCTCTGTTGCTTGATTGGGGGATCGGCGTGCCCGGGGTCGCCGAGTCGTGGGTGACCGCAGTCGAGCCTGTTCGGCTGAATGCTCGAATCTATTGCCTGCGCGCTCTGCGTCTGAAACGCTCATCTGATCCCTGTCTTATGCTTCGCTTGTATCGGTGCCCGATTACCGCCGACATTGAAATCTCTCCAAGACCTCCTTACTTACAAAAGAGAATTCCAGCCCGCGTGCGCAAGGCGAGTCTCTAACAGGCGTGGCGCAAGCGTTGTCGGGCTAGGTGTCAGGCAGATGCTATGCGTTAGCCGCAAACGATAGACTCCCGTGCAGTTATTGCGGGCCTGGAGGGACATCGAGATGAGCAGTCTGCGAATCTTGGCTATGGGTCTGGTTTGTCTATTGGTCGCAGCGACATCGAATGCTGCGATCTTCAAGTGGGTAGACGAGGAGGGCAATGTACATTTCGGCGACCATCCGCCCACGGGCCAGCGGCCGCAACAGGTGGATGTCGACCATGGCCCTGCTCCGAGAGCCGCAGAGGAAGCCCGGGATCGGGCGAGAAAGCTGCTGAGGTATGAAGAGTCGACGCGCGAACCTGAACCAGGGGAGGCAAATGCCAGGGGTGCGAAGCCGGTGCAACGCTTGCCGGGCGGTCGCGCCGAGGACCCGGAGTGCTTCACGGCGCTTGAGAAAGCCTGGAGCGGACGGATCGCCGACACCCGGGAAGCGGTCTCGCGTAGCGCATTGAGCAATAGCAGTTATCGGGCATTGCGAGGCTTGCTCGACTCCTTGACAGGACACTGGGAGGGCGCTGTTGAAGAAACCATATGTGTCCGGGCAGATGCTTCACCGCCGACGAAGGCCAACCACTATCGTGCGCGGCTCCATGGGTACTGGAAATCGAAACAGTTGCTCGAGATCGAAGCGAAATTGGTGGGCGAGGAAAACAGGGCGGTTTTCCGCGAGTTCTTCTGGCTTCTTCTTAGCCGAGACGGCCTCAGGTTCAGAAAAGCCAATACCGATATCGAATTCGAAATGGACCAGCCACGAAACGACGTAGCAATACTGACAATTTCAAGCAACATGTTGCGCTTTTTCTGGCGCCGTGGTGGACGGCTACGCAAGGCAAACGTCTTTGAATTGTACGAGAGAGGAACGGGCTTCGGCATACGCGAGTTTCTCTATGTTCAGGGGATGTTAGCCGAAAAGCGGAGCTGGGAATTTCGCAGATAGCTTTGCTGCGCATCCGCCATGATTGGAGCGCTGCCAGTGTCGGCCTGCGCGGCGAGCGGCATCACTTGTGACTGCAATCTGTAGTTCCTCGGACAGAATACCTCGAGAGGCGTCGCCGGAATCGATTCGCTAGCCTGAGGGCGGGCGGTACGCGGGTTCGACGCAATGTGGCACCTGTGTTCTAGCCCGCATATTTCACCCGGTCGCTGAAAACTACTGATAACTCACTGGTTGCCAAAGATATTCTTCGTATATTAGCGGGTAGCGAAATGTCACCGGGCCAACACTGGACGCGCCCTCGCACCGATCTGGCCGCCCTCGAGCGGCTGGCTATTGATTCGGTCAGAAATCCGCTCGAGAACGCCCGTCCCGGCATGATCATCGCCTCCCCGGGTGAAATATCCGCTAGCGGCTGGTTTGGTTTGTGGTGTCCGGGCAGGCGGAAGAAACGGTGTCCCCTGTTGATGGGTCTTGGCAAAATAACGATTGCGCGGAGGCATACATTGCTATGAATGAGCGTAAGGTTGTCGAGATGAAGGCACCC
>JANTHJ010000130.1 GCA_024762475.1 Chromatiales bacterium
CGACCGACTCACGCCGCCTTGATCGATCAGCGCACCGACAGGATCAATAGCAGCACCAGCAGCACGACGGCCGAGAGGGCGAAGATCACCGAGGCCCAGTCGCCTTTTTCGGCCTTGGGGCTGTTGCGGCTCCAGTGCTTGTAGGCGGGCCACAGGAACACCAGCATCATGATGCCGGCGACAACGCCCAGAATCTGAGTCCAATCCACGTGGTTACTCCAGGGTCTGCGTTCGATAGGGCGATCCTATCAGACGACGCACCGGCGAGTGTAATGAGGCCGAGGTCGAGTCCTCTCATCCAAAAAAAGCGGCCCGGAGGCCGCAACGTCGCACGAGGATTTGTTGTGAGAGGGTCGGCTAAGCCGGGCCTCCGGTTTATTGTCAGGGCTTGGCGGTGCTCAGGCCCAGGATCTCCCAGTCCTGCATGCCACCGCGATACCACTTGATCTTGTCTGCCGGATAACCGAAGCGCAGCAGGTTCTTGATGTTGTTGGGGGACTGGCCGCACCACATGCCGTTACAGAACATGACCAGGGTCTTGGCATTGCTGTAGTCCCACAGCCCTTCGTTCTCCTTGGCGCCGAACTCGTTGGTCAGGATCTCGCCGATGGAGATGGGGTCTGCGCCCTTGGCCGGATTCAGCTTGGTCCACGGAAGGTTGACCGCGCCCGGGATGGTGCCGCGGGTCACCCAGTCGGGTGTGCGCGAGTCGATCAGCATGATGCTTTTGTCGCCCTCGGACATCTTGCGGACGTAGTCGATTACCTCGGCCTCGCCAATGGTCTCCACGCCGGGCGCCAGCTTGATGGGCTGGATGCAGAAGGGCGGGCAGGGGCGAGAGGTCTTGGCGAAGGCCGGGTTGACGGTGTTCTTGGTGTCCTGATTACGCATGATCGTAATCTTCTTGCCATTGACCGTCCCCTCGAACTTCTTCAGGGAGGGCGTGATGCCGACTTTCAGGCCGTCACTGGCGGCCAGTACGCCACCGGTAAAGGCCAGCGATGAGGCCAACAGGCCCGTGATCATCAAGGTCTTGAGTTTCATTGTGGTATTACCTCCTTCGGGTGTACTCACGTCGTTATGAAAGAAGCGCCGTCCCGTCTAATTATTGGGTCAGGACGATGCGGGAGTGACATCAGTCACATTCGGGTTCTTCGTCTTCTTCGCCTTCCGGCTGCTTGGTGCCGTCCGGCTTGCCGTCGTCGCTGGCAGCGATACAGGCAGGAGCCGCGGAGAGTGTGGCCATGGCAGCGCCATGCCAGAGGGTTGAGAAGAACAGTAGTGCGACGATCAAAAGGTGCAGTAACTTCATGTGCTAAACCTCCAAAAGGCCCTTAAGCGAGGCCGTGGGTGGATGGGGCAGGTCTCTGCCTGCTTGCCCTTCGGCGCCATTTTGCGAGGCTCTTTCCGTGTCGTCAGGAAATATGTCTCGTCAAAGGTCGAGCCGGACTATAACCGAATCCCGTCCACTGTCAACAAATAGTAGCATGATCTAATACACTGATTGATAAGGAAAAAGTTGCCATATCTGACATCTGTGGGATTCTGTTTGGCAGAACTGGCAGTCCAGCTTGCGACATTATTTGGGGTCGGTATGATGCAAGCTGCGCGCATCGCACGTGGCCAGCAAAACAGGGGGTTCGGTGACGTCTCGGATTTGGGCAATAGGGTTTTTCTTCATTGTGCCAGGGCTCTTGTTGGCGGCATCTCAACCGGACATCGAGCGGGAGAGGCGTATGGCGAGTGAGATCGTCGATAGCATTCTCGACGGCGAACCGGTGACGCTGGAGGCGGACGGGCAGGAATTTCTCGGGATCTTCACTGAGGCGGACGAGCCGCGCGGGAGCGTGCTGGTTCTGCATGGTCGGGGGTTCCATCCAGACTGGCATACAGTTGTACAGCCCCTGCGGGTCGGATTGGTGGAGCACGGCTGGAACACGCTCTCCATACAGTTGCCCGTATTGGAGAAGCAGGCCAAGTATTTCGACTATGTCCCGATCTTCCCCTATGCCATACCTCGCATCGAGGCCGCCCTGGATTTCCTCGAGAAGAACAGCGGGCGACCGATCGTGATCGTCACGCACAGTTGCGGGTCGCACATGGCGCAACATTGGATCAACGAAGAGGGTGATGAGGCACTGCGACGATTCGACGGCTATGTCGGCATCGGCATGGGCGCCACGGACTATCGCCAGCCGATGGTGGAGCCTTTCGCCCTGGACAAGATGACAATGCCGGTACTCGATCTGTACGGCGAGGAGGACTATCCCGCCGTTCTGCGCATGGCGCCGGAGCGGGCCGAGATGCTGCGCGAGGGCGGGGATCCGAGGTCACGCCAGCTCGTGGCACCCGGTGCCGATCACTACTTCGTCGACAAGGGCGACGAGCTCGTAGAGGTGGTTGCCGGATGGCTGGACGAGGTCTGGTCCCCGTCTCAATGATGCGAGGTCAAGATCGCTTCACGCGATCAGCGGTGAGACCCGGTCCCAGGTCCACCACAGGCCGACGGCCGCGATGGCGAGTGAGGCCGGCACGACGATGAGTCGTCGATAATCTGGGCGTCCCGACCATGGCAGCACGATCATGAAGGCGCCGGCGATCACCGCCAGCTGCCCCAGCTCGACACCCAGGTTGAAGCTGAGCAAGGCCGCCAGGTACTGAGACTCGGGGAGCCCCAACTCGGTCAGCACCCCGGCAAAGCCCATCCCATGCAGAAGGCCGAAGGCGAAGACCAGTGCCACCCGCGATGGCTTGAGTCTGGGACTGACCACATTCTCGATTGCCACGAAGGCGATGGAGGCGGCGATCAGTGGCTCGACAACCGCCGGGGACAACGAGATCACGCCGTAGATCGACAGCCCCAGTGTGAGGGTATGGGCCGCGGTGAAGGCGGTGACCTGGTAGAGCAGGGGGCGCCAGTGGGTGCTGAGCAGGAACAGGCTCAGCACGAACAGGATGTGATCCAGCCCTTTGGGGACGATGTGCGTGAAGCCCAGGGCCACGTAGTTTCGGAACACCTGGCCGGCGCTGGGCTCGACCAGCCCCTGGATGGAAACCGGTCCGCTCGATTCGCCGTTCTTGAGCCAGGTGGTATAGAGCTTCTTCTCGCCGGGCAGACGCACACGTAGCACGTTGTCCCCGAGGGCCTTTGGCCATTGCCATTCCAGGTCCTGGCTGCCGGGCGGGATCTCTGCCTCGAGAATCACGTGGCTGATCCGTGCGAGTGATGGGTCCGGCGCATCGGGAATATCAAGAGAGACCAGGCTCAGGCGCAGGTCGCGGCCATCGATCCGCAGATGAATCTGCCGCAAAAGCGATTCGATGCGCGATTGCGCCTCGGCGACAAGCGGGTCGGGTGACAGCGCGCGCAGGCGCCGGTATTGTGCCGCCTGGGGTGCATCGTTGGTGTCCTTGTGCTGGGTGCCGATACCGGCCAGTAGCGCCTCCAGGTTTACCTTGAGGTCTATGGTCGCGGTCGGCGGGTCGGTCAAATCGATCGTGACGATCGGCGGGCGCAGCTCGTGGGCCGCGGTGAGCGATGGGGCGAGCAGTAGTAGCAGGGCGAGGAGCGGCATGTCAGTGATTTTTGGTTGGATGGAGCGGCAGGCGCTGGTCGCGTTAGTGTCCCTTGTGACTGCCATGCCGGCAAGCGCCCATGACTTCTGGATCCATGCCTCCGACTACCGACCGAAAGTCGGCGAGCGGGTGGATCTGACCTTGCACGTGGGTCAGCACTTCAAGGGCGATACACTGCCCCGGCTCGATGACTGGATCGTCCGTTTCGATTATCACGACGCCACTGGTCTGCATCCTGTGCCTGGCGAGCTGGGGGACGACCCGGCCGGTTATCTTCCCCGCGTCGAGGGCATCACCGTTGTCGCCTACCAGAGCCGGCCCAACACGGTCGAGCTGAAGCCGGCCAAGTTCCACGGCTATCTGCGGGATGAGGGTCTGGAATGGGTAATCGAAGAACGCGAGCGGCTGGGCGAGCAGGAACAGCCGGTCAGGGAGTGGTACACCCGGGATGCCAAGGCCCTGATCGAACCTGCGGGCGCAGGCGGTGACGGCTGGTCCTACCAATTTGGCCTGCCCTTGGAACTGGTCCCGCTGAGGGACCCCTATCGGCTACGCGTCGGCGAGACGTTGCCGCTGCAATTGCTGTACCAGGGGGCAGGTCTTCCTGGCGTGTTGGTGGTGGCCTACCGCGACAAGGCGCCGGAACACAAGATTCGCGGCCGCACCGATGCCGAGGGCAAGGTTGCGTTACTGCTGGATGGAGAGGGCGTCTGGCTGATCAAGGCGGTGCACATGATTCGCGCGTCGGAGAGCGACGAGGGCTATCAGTGGGGCAGTTTCTGGGCCTCGCTCACCTTCGAGCGGGATCACTAGCCCGAATATTTCACCCGGTCGCTGGAAGATACTGATAAATCACTGGTCGCGATAGGTATTCTGCGTATATTAGCGGGTGATGAAATGTTACCGGGAAACGCTGGACGCGCCCTCGCACCGATCTGGCCGCCCTCGAGCGGTATTTCCTTCCTCATCAATAGGGTGGCTATCGATTCGGTCGGAAATCCGCTCGAGAACGCCCATCTCGGCACGATCATCGCGTCCCCAGGTGAAATATTCGGGCTAGTCAGCGGCGGCAGCGCGTACTGGCACCTTCCCGCAACTTCTCCGGGTTCACCCATATCTTGCCGTCGGCCACCTCTACCCGGTAGCTGCAGACCGGCTCATCCGCCGGTTCCTCTTCCGGTTCGCCGGTGGCCAGGTCGAAATAGCTGCCGTGCAGTGAGCACTTGATCCGCCGTCCCTTGATGCAGCCGAGTGCGAGTGAATAGTCCTCGTGGGTACACATCTCGTCGATGACGTAGTAGTGGCCCTCCGCGTGTACCAACAGCAGGCGTCGCCCGTCCAGTTGGAGGGGTTTCATCTCTCCTTCCGACAGTTCGGCGATATCCGCTACCGGGACGAAGTCTTGTGCCGGCATCAAACGACCCGCTCAGCAGCGTGGCCCGAATCGAGCACTTTGCGGACCTGGGCGGCACCGTCCTCGAGGGACGTCGCCCGGCCCAGGTGGCTCAGAATCAGGGCGGCCGAGTAGACCAGTGAATCATAGGTTGGACCCTTTTCGCCGCGCAGGGCGGCCAGCCCCAGCTCGGCGGCGCGGCGGGCGCCGGCCCCGGTGTCGGTGATGGTGACCGTTCCTTCGCCCTTGGCCGTCTGCGGTATGTCATCGGGGACCGGGACGCAGCGAGTCTCGCTCTGGATGCCGATGCCGGCGGGATCGATGTCGCGTCCGGTCTCTTCACCTCCGTCATGGTAGGCAAAGTATTTTCCTGCCTGACGCAACGAAGGAATCACGCCGCCCTCTACGCCCCGTACCAGCAGCGCGCTGTCAAAGCCGGCGAAGCGGGCAAGGTCCGCGTAGACCGGCGGGTAGGGCTTGTGCACATAGCCTGTCATGAAGTGGGTCTTCTCGCGGCCGACGATGGGCTTGGCGAGTACCTCCACGGTGGTGATCACCGAGCGTTTGATCATCTTGCGGCGCAGTCCGATCAGGTCGTGCAGACGCGCGTTGTACTGGGCCTGATCGACATAGGTCCAGCCGGGTCCGCTGTCGCTCAGGCGGGCGGCCGCATCGCGTGTATTGAGGTCTACCGGCGCGCCCGCCGCTGCCAGCACATGCCGATGGGTGATGCCGTACTTCGGCCCGACCCTGTCCAGCCCATGGGTCACCACCGGCACGCCCATCTCTGCCAACAGGGGGGGCAGAAAGGGCGAGGCGGGCAGGGTGCGGTTGTAACCGTCGAACGGATCGGCCAGGTCGACCAGTTCGTTCACCTCGGCGGTGACGCGGTCGGTGGTATCGAGGATCGCCTGCAATACGCCCCGGTTCTCTTCGCGGGTCTCGCGTTTCATGCGCAGGGCGATCAGGAAAATGCCGGCCCGCACCGGATCGACTGCGTCTGCGAGCAATCCCAGCATGCCCAGGCGTGCCTCGTCCTGAGAGATATCCTTGGAGAGATCGGGGCCGGTGGCGATGCGCTGGATGATGGAAACCATCATCTCTTCGAGTTGCTGTGGTTCGGGCAAGGCGATGTCGTTCATGATCGGTACTACGGGCTATCAGGGGAAAGGTGCAGTATAGGGAAGGAGAGAGCAAAATTAACCCCGCATTTTTCGCGCGACCGGCCGGGCTCTTATTCGTCCAGGTATCGCTCAAGCAGGCCTTTATAGGCGTCGACCCGCCGGTCGCGCAGAAACGGCCAGATCCGGCGCAGCTGCTCGCTCCGGTCCAGGTCGATTTCGCCCAGCAGCAGTGTTTCCTCCGGGCCGGCCTCCGCGAGTAGTTCGCCTTGCGGACCGCAGATGAACGAATGACCCCAGAAGTCGATCCCGGGGCCGCCGGCCAGGGGGGGCGGCTCGAAGCCGACCCGGTTGCAGGCGAGCACCGGCAGGCCGTTGGCGATGGCGTGTCCGCGCTGGACCGTGCGCCAGGCATCGAGCTGTCGCTGCCGTTCAGCTTCGTCATCGTTGCGATCCCAGCCAATGGCGGTGGGATAGAGCAGCAGTTCTGCGCCGGCCAGCGCCATCAGGCGGGCCGCTTCCGGATACCACT
>JANTHJ010000131.1 GCA_024762475.1 Chromatiales bacterium
TTGTCTGTGATGGTGCCTGGGAGAGGACTTGAACCTCCACGGGGTTGCCCCCACTAGCACCTGAAGCTAGCGTGTCTACCAATTTCACCACCCAGGCAAGCGGTGTCGAGGGCGCGTAATCTACAGCGACAGAAGTGGCCTGTCAACGTACAATACGGCCTCGATTTCACCAGGATAGAGTTTGAGTGACAAGAAGTAAGAAGTCGCGCAAGGGGCGCGCAAAGGATCCGCATCACGAGCGCGAGGCGCGCAAGTACGACAATCCGATTCCAAGCCGTGAGTTCATCATGGAGACCATCAACGAACAGGGTTGCCCGGTCTCCTTCGATGAGCTAGTGGAGGCCCTGGCGCTGGAAGAGGACCAGGTCGAGCCCCTGTCGCACCGCGTCAAGGCCATGGTCCGTGACGGCCAGCTGATCCGCAACCGTCGTGGCGGCTATTGCGTGGTCGACCGGCAGGAGATGATTCCGGGACGGGTCATCGGCCATCCGGATGGCTTCGGATTCCTCAAGCCGGATGACGGCGGCGACGACCTGTTCCTGCTGCCGCGCGAGATGCGCAAGGTCTGGCACGGCGACCGGGTGATCGCCCATGTCTCGGGCACCGACCGGCGGGGGCGCAAGGAAGGCGTCATCATAGAGGTGCTGGAGCGCGCCTTCAGCAAGATCGTCGGGCGACTCAACGTCGAGAAGGGCGTTGCGTTCGTCGTTCCGGACAACAAGCGCATCGTACACCAGATCCTGGTGCCGCCAGACCAGTTCAACGGGGCAAAAGATGGCCAGATGGTGGTGGTCGCCATCGATGAGCATCCCAGCGAATGGCGCCAACCCATTGGCCACATCGTCGAGATCCTGGGCGACCACATGGCCCCCGGGATGGAAACCGATGTCGCGATCCGCGCCCATGACATTCCGGTCGAGTGGCCGCAAGAGGTGCTCGATCAAATTGCCGATTTGACCGAAGAGGTGCCCGAACAGGCGAAGGAAGGGCGGGTCGACCTGCGTGACGTGCCGCTGGTGACCATCGATGGTGAGGATGCACGCGATTTCGACGATGCGGTCTACTGCCAGCCCACCAAGAAGGGCTGGCGTCTGCTGGTGGCCATTGCCGATGTCTCGGCCTATGTCCAACCAGACAGCCCACTGGATTGCGAGGCCCTCAATCGCGCCACCTCGGTCTATTTCCCAGACCGCGTGGTACCCATGCTGCCGGAGGTGTTGTCCAACGGTCTGTGTTCGATCAACCCCAAGGTCGATCGCCTGTGCATGGTGGCCGAGATGTATTTCGACGAGGCGGGCAGCATGTACCGCTCACGCTTCTTCGAGGGCGTGATGAATTCGCATGCGCGGCTGACCTATGACCAGGTCCGCGACATGCTCGAGGACGGCGACCCGGAGCTGAGTGAACGCTTTGCCGATGTGCTACCGCACCTGCGCAATCTGCACAGGCTCTACGGGGTACTGCACGCGGCCCGCGGAAAGCGGGGGGCGATCGATTTCGATACCACCGAGACCAAATTCCGCTTCGATGACAACGGCAAGGTGGCCGAGGTGATCCCGCTGGTGCGCCACGACGCCCACCGCATGATCGAGGAATGCATGCTGGCGGCCAACGTGGCGGCGGCGCGGCATCTGCTGCGCAAGAAGATGCCGGCCATGTTCCGCAACCACGAGCCGCCAAGCGACGAAAAGCTCGAGGATCTGCGTCAGTTCCTGGCCGAACTGGGGCTGCATCTCGGGGGCATGCCCAAGCCGACCGCCAAGGACTACAGCGAGCTGATGGCGCAGGCCAAAGGGCGCCCTGACTATCATTTGATAGAGACGGTGATGTTGCGCTCGATGATGCAGGCGGTCTATGCGGCTGAGAACAAGGGGCATTTCGGCCTGGCTCTGGAGGCCTATACGCATTTCACCTCGCCGATCCGCCGCTATCCCGATCTGATGGTGCACAGGGCGATCCGCCATCTGCTCACGGGCGGTAAGCCAAGCACCTTCAGCTATGGCCAGGCTCACCTCGAGACCATGGCTGAGCACTGTTCGGCCAATGAACGGCGAGCCGACGAGGCCTCGCGGGACTCGGCCGATGCCCTCAAGTGCGAGTTCATGCTCGACAAGGTGAGCCTCGAATTCGACGGACTCATCGTCAGTGTCAACAGCTTCGGCCTGTTCGTGGAGCTTGCCGACATCTACATCACGGGGCTGTTGCATATCACCGCGCTGGACCGTGACTACTTCCACTTCGACCCGATTGGTCATCGCCTGACCGGGGAGCGCACCGGCAAGGTCTATCGTCTGGGCGATCCCATCCGGGTTCAGGTGGCGGCGGTCAATCTGGACGAACGCAAGATCGATTTCGTGCTTGCCGGGGGCGAGAGCGGCCCCGCCAAGAGTCGCAAAGGCAGTCGTCGCGGCGCGAAGAAGAGACCACGCAGGCGGGAGAGCGCGGTGCCGGCCGAACAGAGTCCACAGGCGCTACACGATGAGACCCCGCCGGTTTCCGGGCGCAGGCAGCCCACGCTTACCCAGCGCGACAGCGGCGAGCAGTGGCGTCCGGCGGAGCAGGGCTGGGGCGGCGCCGAGAGCGACGGGCAGGCAACGCGCAAGCGGCGCAGTGGCAGTAAGGCCTCCAGCAGGAAGACCAAAGGTCGGCGTGCCCAGGGCGGGCGATCTCGTTCGGCCAGTAAACGTCGCACGTGACCGACCCCAATGGCCAGTGGGTGGCCGGCATCCATGCGGTGCGCAGTGCCTTGGGGCATGGTGCCGGACGGGTGCGCGAGCTGTTGGTGGACCGGCGTCGACGCGACCGGCGCCTGCAATCCCTGGTCGAAAAGGCTTCGGAGCTGGGCATACCGGTGAGGCAGGTCGACCGTAGCGAACTCGATCGCCTGGGGGCGGGCACGGCGCACCAGGGGGTGATCGCGCGAAGCGACGCGCCGAGGGCGCGTAACGAGCGCGATCTCGATGCGTTGTTGCATGGGCTGCAGGAGCCTCCATTCCTATTGATACTCGACGGCGTCACCGACCCCCACAACCTGGGTGCCTGTCTGCGTACCGCCGATGCAGCCGGTGTACACGCGGTCATAGCGCCGGCAGACCGTTCGGTTGGCTTGACGCCCGTTGCCTGCAAGGTGGCCAGCGGTGCGATCGAATCGGTCCCCTTCGTTCAGGTGAAGAACCTGGTGCGTACCCTGAAGAGACTGCAGGAGGAACATCGGGTCTTTCTGATCGGCGCGGCAGGGGAGGCTCGCTCGAGCCTGTTCGAGACGGATCTTGCCGGTCCCCTGGGTATCGTGATGGGGGCAGAGGGCAGGGGCATGCGACGCCTTACCCGCGAGCAATGTGATCAGCTGGTAAACCTGCCGATGCGAGGGAGGGTGGAGAGCCTCAACGTGTCTGTGGCAGCGGGAGTCTGCCTCTACGAGGCCCTGCGCCAGCGGCTCGACTTGCATTGAACGTGCGCCTTCTCTAGAATCGCGCGCTTCGTTCGGTCATGTGCCGAATCCTCCTTGCCTCACCGCCAAGAGCGGGAGGCTGGTAAACCGTAAGGAGCTACAATGCGTCACTACGAAATCGTGTTCCTGGTCCACCCGGACCAGAGCGAACAGGTCCCGGCCATGGTGGACCGTTACAAGTCGGTTATCGAAGGCGATAGCGGTCAGATCCACCGTCTGGAAGACTGGGGTCGTCGTCAACTGGCCTATCCCATCAACAAGTTGCACAAGGCCCACTACGTACTCATGAACGTCGAGTGCGGAAAGGATGCACTGGCCGAGATCGAAAGTGCCTTCCGTTTCAACGATGCCGTTCTACGTCACCTGGTGATTCGCCGTGATCAGGCCATCACCGAGCCCTCTCCGCTGGCGAAGGAAGAGGAAAAGAACGAAGCGCCCGAAGCTGCTGCTTCCTGATTTTTAGGAGTCGTTGAAATGTCACGTTTTTATCGTCGTCGTAAATATTGCCGGTTCACCGCAGAGGGCATCAAAGAGATCGACTACAAGGATCTCAATATACTGCGTCAGAACGTCAGTGAGACCGGAAAGATCGTTCCGAGCCGGATTACGGGCACCAGTGCCAAATATCAGCGTCAGCTGGCAACGGCCGTGAAGCGCGCCCGCTTTCTGGCATTGCTGCCCTATACCGACAGCCACTGAGTTGGCGGTCATCGGCATCACCGGGGGTGATGTCCGCTCCTCGGGCGGAATAACAGTATGAGGCGGCTGCTGGCCCTGGCGATGAAGGGCAGGGCTCAGGCGGTGATGGCCACTGTTGTCACGGCCATGGTTGCCCTATTGATCAGTCCTTTGTCGATCGTGAGCAATGGGCTGGTGATGCTCGCCACCGTGCGTAACGGACCGCGCGAGGGGCTGCTGGTGGTGGCGCTGTCGGCTGTGGCCATGGCGTTGCTCGGTGGGCTGATCTTCCGGGCGCCGGCGGTACTGGGGTTCCTCGGGCTGATGCTCTGGTTGCCCGCCTGGGGACTGGCCACCGTGCTGGGCCGTACCGGATCGCTGGCACGGACCCTCGAGTTGGCGACCGTCCTGGGCATGCTGGTGGTGGGAGCGCAGTATTTGTGGCTGGGTGATCCGGCCGCTTTTTGGAGTGGCCTGCTACAGGAATATATGCAGGCGAGCTGGGATCCAACGGTGATTCCAGAGGCGGAACAGCGGGCCCTGCTGCACCAGCTCTCTGTGTGGATGCCTGGCGGTATCGGTGCCGTATGGACATTGAGCATGATGCTGGCGGTCCTGTTTGCCCGCTGGGCTCAGGCATCGTTGACGCAGCCCGGCGCCTTCGGCGAGGAATTTCGACGGCTACGGGTGTCGCGGCCCTGGTTGATCCTGCTGCCGGTACTGCTGGCGGCGGCCATGCTGAGCCGGCAGCCGAGTTTGCTGGGCCAGCTATACGTGGTGGTGATGGTGCTCTTCCTGCTGCAGGGGCTGAGCATGGCCCACGCCATTGTGAATGGGACAGGCGCCAGCAGGGGCTGGTTGTTTGGGCTGTATTTTTTGCTGATCGTCGGCCTGCCGCACAGTATTACGGCGCTTGCCGCAGCGGGTTATGTCGACGGTTGGTTGGATTTCAGGGCCAGGTTGCGAGGCGGCGACGAGCCACCCGGGCCTGAGTGAGACAAGTGCCCGCGACGGGCACAAACTTGAAGGGGTTTGCAACGATGGAAGTCATTCTTCTGGAAAAGATAGACAATCTGGGTACTTTGGGCGAAAAGGTAAACGTCAAATCAGGTTATGCGCGCAACTATCTGATACCTAATGGTAAAGCGGTTTTTGCCAGCCCTGAGAACGTAGAGAAGTTCGAACAGCGTCGGGCCGAGCTGGAAAAGCAGGAGGCCGAAAAGCTGGCCGCTGCCGAGGCGCGCAAGAACCAGCTGATGGCCCTGGACGATGGAATCACCATCGCGCACCGGGCCGGTGAGGAAGGCAAGCTGTTCGGCTCGGTGGGAACCAGCGACATCGTGGCGGCATGTAAAGATGCCGGCGTCGAGATCGCCCGCTCCGAGGTCCGGTTGCCGGAGGGCGTGATTCGTGTGACCGGTGAATACACGGTGGTGATTCATCTGCATGCCGACGTCAATGCCGATCTGAAGGTCAACGTCGTCGCCGAACAGTAAGTACCATCGGTTCGCCACCTGCGACACCCCGGCCGCTGCGGCGGTCGGGGTGTTTGCGTTTGTGCCATTGGTCCAACGATCTGAATCTCCCGATCGCTTTATGATTTAATCCGCCTATGTCCAGCGACCTCGATCAGTTCCCCCCGCCAGAGGCCTATTCGGCCCAGACAACGTTGTCCGCAGAGGCCGCCATGGAGGCACTGCGCCTGCCGCCGCACTCGATCCAGGCCGAACAGGCGGTGCTGGGTGGCCTGATGCTCGACGACGAGGCTTGGGACAAGGTGGCCGATCAACTCGGCGCGGATGATTTCTATCGCCGCGAGCATCAGCTGATCTTCCGTGCCATGATCGCGCTGTCCGAGGCGGAACAGCCGATGGATGTGGTGACCCTGGCCGAGGAGCTGGAGCGCCGCGGCGAACTGGACGATGTCGGTGGGTTGTCGTACCTGGGGAGCCTGGCCAACGATACGCCGAGTGCGGCCAATGTCGGTGCCTACGCCCGGCTGGTGCGTGAGCAGTCGGTGATGCGCCAGTTGATCAAGGTGGGCAACCGAATCGCCGAGAACTGCTACCGCCCGGAGGGCCGCAAGGTCGATCAACTGCTCGACGAGGCCGAGAACCAGGTCTTTCAGATTGCCGAGCAGCAGGCGAAGGGGCGTAGTGGCTTTCGCCCGATCAAGTCGCTGCTGACCGATACGGTCAATCGGATCGAGGAGTTGTTCGCCAGCGGCAGCGCCCTCACCGGTGTGCCAACCGGGTTCAACGACTTCGATGCCAAGACCTCGGGTTTGCAGAAATCGGACCTGATCATCGTGGCGGGTCGACCGTCCATGGGCAAAACCACGTTCGCCATGAATATTGCGGAGAACGTGGCCATCAGTTCGGGCATGCCGGTGGCGATCTTCTCCATGGAGATGCCGGGCGAGGCGCTGACCATGCGCATGATCTCGTCCCTTGGCCGGATCAACCAACAGGC
>JANTHJ010000132.1 GCA_024762475.1 Chromatiales bacterium
TGGATGAACCCGATCCGTTGAAACCGATGGCGCGTCCAGAGCCGCTGCAGACCGGCATCGAAGGCCGGATCATCCAGCGCGCGTCGCAGCATGTGGAAGAACATCAAGGACTTGCTGTAACCGACCGATTGGCTGGCCTCGTCGTGCCGGCTGACGAAGGAGAGCAGGGGCATGTCCTTGCCCTGAGCCGCGAAGTTGCTATAGCGCTGCAGGGCGCGCAGCCGGTATTCCGCTCCCTTGCCCTGGCGTTCTTTCATCCAGTGATCGGCCAGATAGGCGGTCAGGCCCTCGCTCCAGTTGCCCTTGCGATAGTCGACCCATACGCCATTGCCCCACCAGTTGTGCAGAATTTCGTGCGGCAGCGAGGTATAGGGAATGAACGGCAGGCGCAGCACCTGACTTCCCAGCAGGGTGAACGAGGGCATGCCCAGGCCGGTCGGCCAGCGGTTTTCGACCACCGCGAACTTGGCGTAGGGGTAGGGGCCGATCAGTTCGCTGTAGTGGCGGATGTACTCGCCCATCAGGGAAAGGTAACGGTCTGCCAGGGCGGGGTCGTCCTCGAGCAGCCACACCGAGAGCTCGAGATCGCCCTGTCGTTTCTGATGGCGGTGGTAGGGACCGGCCACCAGGTAGAGATCTTCATAGGGATGGTCGCTGGTCCAGACGCTGCCGTCGGGCGTTTCGCTGCGCCTGCCGACGCTCAGTGCTTGCCAGCCTGCCGGTTCCTGCACCTTCAGGCGCACGCCCTCTAGCCGCTCGTCACTTACCGGGTACCAGGCCGATGCGCCGTCCAGGTAGACGCCTCGCGGCGAGATATCCCCCTGGGGCATGCCGCCGTGCCCCCGTCGGCCGGAGAACACCGGCCTGCCGCGGTAGTGCAGGACGATCTCCCGGCTGGGGGTGGGCGAAACCCATCGGTAGCGGCCTTGGCCATGGTCCGCGCCGAGGCGGGCCAGTCGACCGTTGTTGGCCTGAACCTCCAGGCCGCGATTCAATCGAAATTCGAAGCGGCGCGAGGGCTCGGCGAGGGTGATATGGTCGGTTACGATCAGATGCCCGGTCGGTGGCTGCAACGTGACCGTCATATCGTGATGCACGCCAGCGGCGATGGCGGTGCCGGCAAACCAGAGAAGGAATCCCATGAACAAACGGCTTTTTTCGATCATCACACTCCTGCTCGCGAGTCTGGTGCAGGGGGCCTGTGTCTCAGCGCCCACATCACCGGCCGAAGTGGCGTCCGGCGATCCGCTGGCGGCTGCGCTGGTGGTGGAAACCGCTACTGCCCCGTCGCTTTCCCGCATCCTGGCGCGAATACGACACGAACGCCTGCTGTATGTGGGCGAGACACACACCCGCAATGCGGATCACCTCTTGCAGCTGGCTGTTTTGAAGGCCCTGCCACCGGTACAGACCGCCCTTGGAGTGGAGTGGTTCCAGGCCCGGTTTCAACCGGCCCTCGACGACTTTGTCGCCGGCCGGATCGACGAGGCCGAAATGCTCCGCCGCACCGAGTATTTCAGCCGCTGGGGTTTCGACTACCGGCTCTACCAGCCGATCCTGCGGTATGCGCGCAAGCAACATATCCCGATCATTGCACTGAATGCCAGCCGGGAACTCACCGGCGCCATTCGCGACAGTGGCATCGCGGGGCTCCAGCCCGGGATGCAGCGGCAACTGCCCGACAGCTACGACTACAGTGACCGGGTCTACGACGACGTGCTGCGCGAGGTGTTCGACCAGCATCGGCGCAAAGACGCCGATTTCGAGCGGTTCCGTGAGGTCCAGCTCACCTGGGACGAGACCATGGCGCAGCATGTTGCCGGTTATCTCGAGAAACATCCCCGCCGGCAAATGCTGGTGCTGGGCGGGCGGGGACATATCAGTGCGCGCCACGGAATCCCGAACCGGGTCACCCGGCGCACCGGTATCCGGGGGCTGGTGATCCTGAGCCATGACCCACGCCGGTCCGCACGCACCGAGGCCGACTACCTGGTGCTCGACCGGGAGCGGCCGCTGCCGCCGTTGGGCATGATGGGCGCCCTGCTGGATATCGAGAAGGGCATCGTGATTACCGGTTTCAGCCATGGGAGCGCGGCCAAGGCGGCGGGCCTGGAGAAGGGCGATCGCATCGTCGCCGTGGATGGGCGCGAGGTGGAGGACTATGTGGCCTTCAAGCTCCTGATGCTGGACAAGAAGCCCGGTGATCGGCTGAAGGTCACGGTAGAGCACAAGGGCTGGCTCGTTGGGCAGCAGCGCAAGACTGTGGAAATGGTGCTCAAGGCGCCTGCCCGGATACCCGGGGGCATGCATTCGCGCAGGTGATGCAGACCGATTAGCGCTTTCTGTCGATCACGTAGAGGGCAAGCTCCCGCAAGTGAGTGGCGTCGTTCCCGAACATCGCCAGGCTCGCCAGGGCATCCTCGAGTAGGCGATGTGTCGTCTCCCGGGCCTCGTCGAGACCCACAAGCGCCGGGTAGGTCGGCTTGTTGTCCGCCGCGTCTTTACCGCTGGTTTTGCCGATGGCCTCGGTTTCACCCTCCACGTCCAGGATGTCGTCGCGGATCTGGAAGGCCAGTCCGATGCATTTGGCGTAGTGGTCGAGCGCCCGCAGTGCCTCTTCCGAGGCGCCGTCGGCGCACAATGCACCCAGACGCACGCTGGCACGGATCAGGGCCCCGGTCTTGTGGATGTGCATGTTCTCCAGCTCGGCCAGGGTCAGTTCCCGGCCCACCGCCTCGATGTCCAGGGCCTGGCCGCCTGCCATGCCGCGCGAACCGGCTGCATGGGCCAGTTCTCCTACCATGCGTAGCCGCTGCTCGGCGGGAATATCCAGCGCAGGATCACGGGCCAGGAGGCGAAAGGCCAGGCTCTGCAGGGCATCGCCGGCCAACACCGCGGTGGCTTCGTCGAAGGCACGATGGCAGGTGGCGCGGCCGCGTCGCAGATCGTCGTCGTCCATCGCGGGCAGGTCATCGTGCACCAGTGAGTAGGCGTGGATCAGCTCTGCTGCGCACGCTGGTGCGTCGAGGCGTGAGGCCGGCGCACCGAGCAATTGTCCGGCGGCGTGGGTCAGCACCGGACGCAGGCGCTTGCCATTGCCCAGGGCGGCATAGCGCATCGCCTCGTGCAGGCGGATCGGCGGAATATCGGCAGCCGGTAGGCGTTGTTCCAGGGCCTGCTCGACCCGCGACCGCGTCTCCTCGAGGAACTGCCTGAACTGCGGATCAAACGTCACTATCGAAGGGTTCCGTCTCGGCCTCAGGGGTATTTGCGGTGAGTACCCGCACCTTCTGCTCGGCCTTGTCCAGAGCCTGCTGGCAGCGTCGGGTCAGGGCCACGCCCTTTTCGAAGGCGCCCAGGGATTCTTCCAGCGAGAGTTCGCCGGATTCCATGCGCTCGACCAGGGTCTCCAGCTCGGACAGCGCCTGTTCGAAGGAGATTTCGTCTTGATCTTTCTTGCTCACGTCGTTGATTCGTCTCTGCTGATCGGCCGATTCTATCAGTGCGTCCCGCCTCGGCCCAGCTGCGGACGGAAAAGCGGTAAACTCCCGCCATCGATGTTTCCGGAGGTGGCCCTGGTGCGACGTTTTATGTGTCTGTTCCTGCTGCTGTCCCCCTGCGCCTGGTCGGCCGGGGATGTGGCCGATCCCTATGGGCGTTTCGAGGATCAGAACGATGACTACAACGAGGCCCTGGAGGTCCCCTGGGTAGAGATGGAGACCCAGGTGAGGAAGGGACCGGACGAGGATTCGCTCACCGGGCTGGAGATCGAGGAATTGCCCCCGAATATGCACTTGTTTGCCGACCTGGCGCATCTGAGTGTCGACGAGCGTGACCAGGTCAGCCGTCTGTGGATTGTCATACGCTCCGGGCGCGGCGCCGAGAACGGGACCTACGAGGGTGTCCGTTGCGCCACCGGCGAGTACAAGGTCTATGCCTACTACAACCCGAAGGGTTCAAAGCCACTAAGGGTGGTGAAGCTGCCCCGTTGGCGGGCTATTCGCCCCAATAGCTGGCGTGCCGAACTGGCGAAGGAGGTCCTCTGTTCCGATACCTCGCCGCGTGATCCGAACGATGTTCGGGCCCGGCCTCAGCACGACGCCAGCGATTACCGTTCCCCTTACGAATAGAACCGAAGTTTCATCACCATGAGTCAATACGACGCCTCTGCGATCGAGGTCCTGAGCGGCCTGGAGCCAGTGCGCAAGCGCCCTGGCATGTATACCAACACCGACCGGCCCAATCATCTGGCCCAGGAGGTCATCGACAACAGTGTCGACGAGGCGCTGGCGGGCCATGCCAAGACCATCGAGGTGCGCCTCTTCAAGGACGGCTCCCTAGAGGTGGCCGATGACGGGCGCGGCATGCCGGTGGATATCCATCCCGAGGAGGGTGTGCCTGGCGTCGAGGTGATCCTTACCCGTCTGCACGCCGGGGGGAAGTTCTCCAACAAGAGCTACCAGTTCTCCGGGGGACTGCACGGCGTCGGGGTGTCGGTGGTCAACGCCTTGTCCAAGCGCCTCGATGTGTGGGTCAAGCGCGACGGCAAGGAATTCCATATCGCCTTCGAGAAGGGTGAAAAGGTCGAGGATTTGAAGGTCATCGGCAAGGTGGGGCGCAACAACACCGGGACCCGCATCCGGTTCTGGCCCGATCCCCAGTTCTTCGACACGCCGAAGTTCAACCTGCGGCAGCTGCGTCATGTGCTGCGGGCCAAGGCGGTGCTCTGTCCTGGTCTGCGGATTCGTTTCTTCGTCGAGGGAGAAAAGGATCACGACGAGTGGTTCTACGAGGATGGGCTGCGCGACTATCTACTCGATGCGCTGCAAGACACGCCGCTGCTGCCGGAAGAGCCCTTCGTCGGGTCGATGGCGGCCAACCAGGAGGCGGCCGACTGGGCGGTGGTCTGGCTGCCCGAGGGGGGCGAGGCAGTAACCGAGAGCTATGTCAATCTGATCCCCACCCCTCAGGGGGGGACCCATGTGAATGGACTGCGCACCGGCCTGACCGAGGCAGTGCGCGAGTTCTGTGAGTTTCGCAACCTGCTGCCGCGCGGGGTCAAGCTGGCCCCGGACGATGTGTGGCAGAACATCAGCTACATCCTGTCGGTGAAGCTCGCCGATCCCCAGTTCTCCGGCCAGACCAAGGAACGACTGTCCTCGCGGGAGTGCGCGGCCTTCGTCTCGGGTGTGGTCAAGGACGCATTCGGTCTGTGGCTCAACCAGCATGTCGAGGTGGGCGAGCGGATCGCCGAGCTGGCCATCAGTGCGGCCCAGGCCCGCCAGCGCGCCGGGCGCAAGGTGGTGCGCAAGAAGGTGACCCAGGGGCCTGCGCTGCCCGGCAAGCTGGCCGACTGTCTTTCCGATGACCCGGAGCGCACCGAGCTGTTCCTGGTGGAAGGGGATTCCGCGGGAGGCTCGGCCAAGCAGGCGAGGGACCGGAATTTCCAGGCGATTATGCCGCTGCGGGGCAAGATCCTGAACACCTGGGAGGTGGATCCGGCGGAGGTGCTCGCCTCGCAGGAGGTCCATGACATCTCCGTGGCCATCGGCGTAGAGCCGGGTAGCGACGATCTGTCGAAGTTGCGTTTCGGCAAGATCTGCATCCTCGCCGATGCCGACTCCGATGGCGCCCATATCGCCACCCTGTTGTGCGCCCTGTTCGTGCGCCACTTCCGCCGGCTGGTACAGGAGGGGCATGTCTATGTGGCGATGCCGCCGCTGTACCGGATCGATGTGGGCAAGCAGGTCTTTTACGCCCTCGACGAGCACGAGCGTCAGGGCATTCTGGACCGCATCGCGGCGGAGAAGCTGCGTGGCAAGGTGAGCATTCAGCGCTTCAAGGGGTTGGGCGAGATGAACCCGGCGCAGCTGCGCGAGACCACCATCCACCCCGATACCCGGCGCCTGGTGCAGCTGACCCTCGATGCGGGGGATGACGCCAACCGCCTGCTGGACATGCTGCTGGCGAAGAAACGTGCGGCGGATCGCAAGACCTGGCTGCAGGAGAAGGGGGATCTGGCAGAGGTCTCATGATAAGAAGCGGCTCCCGTGAGCCTATTACCCGGAGCCAAGGCCACGCCACCTGGGTTTCGACCGGAAGGCTATTGCGCGCTTCAGGGGTCTCTGATCAAACCATGGCATGGCATCTTGTGGCACCAGATGCCCATTTCTTCGCTATCCGCGGATTTGCAGCCGGACAGCGTCGAGTCCGACAGGCTTGTATATCCAAAAAGCAGTATGTTGAGGCTCGGGGGAATACATGCCACTCGTGCCTCGAACCGGGCGATGCTTCACCACAATCTGCTCGCACCAGGATTGATCAGAGGCCCCTTGACCGCTGAGCCCCCTGAAATTGCGTCATAATTGATGCGCATCAGTTTTATTAAATCAGCGTATGCTAATGTATATCCTTCGGACAGGCTGGGCGGGGTGTGGTCGATGTTTCCAAGAATATTTCTTTTCCTGGCAGGGCTGCTGTGGTGCCTGGCGGTTCCGGCAGCGCCGGATGGGCGCGCCCTCTACGTGGAGCATTGTGCCGCCTGCCACCAGCTTGCGGGCGGCGGGGGCAT
>JANTHJ010000133.1 GCA_024762475.1 Chromatiales bacterium
GACTACGCCGAGGTGCAGGCGATGCTCGAGCGGCTCGAGCAGGGGCATATCCATATCGCGGTGTTTGGCCGGGTGAGCGTGGGCAAATCGGCCCTGCTCAACGCGCTGCTGGGCGAGCCACGTTTCAGCACCAGTCCGCTGCATGGCGAGACCACCGAGGCGGCGCGCGGCCTCTGGCAGGAATACCAATCGGGCAATGTCTTCCTCATCGACACCCCGGGTATCAACGAGGTGGAGGGCGAGGCGCGGGAGCAGCTGGCCCGCGAGGTGGCGCAGCGGGCCGATCTGGTGCTATTCGTGGTGGATGCCGACCTGACCCAGACCGAGCTGGAGGCGCTGCGTTCGGTGGTCGACAGTCATCGACCGGTGATCCTGGTGCTCAACAAGGCCGACCGTTACCGGGGGGACGAACTGGCACTGCTGGTCGATGCCCTGCGCGAGCACGTCGCGGGCCTGGTGGACCCGCGCAACATCGTCACCGCCGCTGCGCAGCCGGCCGAGCGTCTGGTGATCCGGGTCGACGCGGCGGGCAACGAGAGCGAGAGCTGGGAGCGGCAAACGCCGGATGTGTCGGAGGTCAAGGCGCGGCTGTGGGAGATCCTGGAGGCCGAGGGCAAGACCCTGGCGGCCCTGAATGCCTCGTTGTTCGCCAGCCGCCTGAGCGAGCAGGTGGGACAACGCATGCTGGAGGCGCGGCGCGAAATCGGCCAGCGCCTGATCCGCAACTACTGCGCCGCCAAGGGGGTGGCGGTAGCGCTCAACCCGGTCCCGGTGGCCGATCTGGTCGCCGCGGCAGCAGTGGACGTCTCGATGATCGTGCATCTCTCGCGCATCTATGGCCTGGGCCTGACACGTAACGAGGCGGGCGGACTGATCCGCACCATCGGCAGCCAGATGGCCCTGCTGATGGGGACCATCTGGGCGGTGCATTTCCTCTCGTCCGCGCTCAAACTGGGCTCCTGGGGGCTGTCGTCCCTGGTCACCGGCGGGGCCCAGGGCGCGGTGGCCTATTACAGTACCTGGGTCGTGGGTCAGGCGGCCGAACGCTATCTGGCACAGGGCAAGTCCTGGGGGCCGGGCGGACCCAAGCTGGTGGTGCGCGAGATTCTGGACAACATCGACCGGGATTCGATTCTGCGCCAGGCGCGCGATGACATCGCGGCGCGGCTGGGGCGGGCATGAGCATGCGCCTTTGGCCACGCTGCTGATCGTGGAAAACCGGGTAGGGTGGGTTGAGCGCAGCGAAACCCATCGTCTGTGGTGCCTAACGGTGGGTTTCGCTGCGCTCAACGCCACCCTACGGGGTGCCGGTACGTTGCCGCGGCAAGACGAGCTGAACCAATGATTTCAAGCAAATCGAGGAGGTACCGATGAACCGAAGATTCCCTGTGCTATTGATGATGTGGGCCCTGGTATTCATGACCAAGGCCTTTGCCGCCGTGCAGCTGCCCGGTCCGCTGGTGGAAGGGGACTGGTTGCTCTCCCACCAAAAGGATCCGGGCCTGGTGCTGCTGGATATCCAGGAGCGACCGATGTACCTGCGCCACCATATTCCCGGTTCGGTGAACCTTCCCTATTCCCAATGGCGCACCGGACCAATGGGTAAACCGCCGGCCTCGCTGCCGCCGTTACGACGCCTGGCCGAACGTCTCGGCGCCCTCGGCATCACGCGCCAGACGCCGGTGGTGATCGTGACCACCGGACAGGGGGCGGGGGACATGGCCGCCGCCGCACGGGCCTACTGGAGCCTGGAGGTGTTGGGGCATGAGGAGAAGACGGTGCTCGACGGTGGCCTGATCAGCCATGTGAAACGTTTTGGGGGCAGCTTCGTGGCCGGACCGCCGCCGAAGCGCCAGCCGGCGCGCTACGAACCCGGTCCCCGTCCCGAACCGTTGGCCACCAAGGATCAACTGGCAAAGGGCGTTGATCAGCCATTGCTCGACGCTCGTTCGGTGGAGGAGCATCTCGGTCTGGTGGCGCCACCAGGCGATCGTGCCGGCACCATTCCCGGCGCGCACAATCTGCCCTTCGACTGGCTGGTGGGCGAGGACGGCCGGCTGCGCAGCCCGGAGCAGACACGGAAGCTCTTCACCTATGCCGGCATCCCGCAGGGCGGGGCGGTGCATTTCTGCCACACCGGCAACCGCGCGGCCCTCACCTGGTTCGCCGACCGAGCGCTGCTGGGCAACAAGAAGGCGCGGCTGTACGACGGCTCCATGATGGAGTGGGCAAAGGACAAGCGGCTGCCGGTGGAGCGCAAGCTGGGACTCGAATGAAGCGACTGGTGTACTGCCTTACGCTACTGATCGGTTGCTGGGGCGGGGCGGTTTCGGCAAAGCAGCTTGTCACGAAACCCGGTGAGAACTGGTGTGCCCGCCTGAATGGGATGTCTCCCGGGGACGCCCTGCTGCTGGCGCCAGGACTGTATGAGCGGCCGTGCCATGTGCGTGTCCGCGGTGCCGCCGGACGGTCGATCGTCCTTGCAAGCCAGGATCCCGATCAAAGGGCGGTGCTCGCATATCGGGGGCAAAGCGCCAACGTGCTTGATATCACCGATTCTCATCACCTGGTGATCCGTGACCTGGATTTCGTACGTACCCGGCGTAACGTGGACGCAATCCGAATCCGCAGTGGCAGCGACATTCGGGTCGAGAACAACCGCTTCACCGCCATCGCCGGTATCTCGGTCGCGGCGGGCAACGGCGATACCGCGCGCATCACCATCCAGGGCAACCGGTTTCGGCGCCTGGCGGCCACGGCGATCTATATCGGTTGTCATGGCGGGGAATGCCGGGGCGAAGACATACGGGTGGAGGACAATCTCATCGACGCCGTCATGCCCGCGCCGGGCAACGTCGGCTATGGCATCCAGTACAAGCTCAATAGCTGGGGAGTTATCCGCAACAACCGGGTGTTCGATACCCGAGGGCCGGGGATCATGGTCTACGGATCGCACGATGACGGGTCCGACACCGAGGTGACGGCCAACCTGGTGGAGGGATCGCGTAGCGACGGGGGCATCGTGATCGGCGGTGGTCCGGCCCTGGTCACGAACAACATTGTTCTGCACAACCGTATCGGCGGCATCGTGGCCCAGGACTATCAGGATCGCGATCTGCAATTGCAGGTGCGAGTGATCAGCAATACGGTCATCGACAACTATGAGTCGGGCATTCGGCTGCAACACTGGCGTACGGGAAGGGCCAATGTCCTGGCGAACAATGCGATCGTTGCCTTTCCGGGTACGCCGGCTATCGATCCCGCTGCACCCGAAGGGGAGGTTGGAGGCAATCGACTGTGCGACCGCCCCGAACGCTGCTTTCGGCAGCCCTGGCATCCGCCCTATGATTTGCGCCCCCTTGCCGTACTCCGCGAGCCCGGCCCGGGGAGGATACCTGCTGAGCCGCCGGACGATTACTTCGGCATACAGCGGGGTCCCGTGACCGCCGTTGGTGCGATCGATGGTGATGCCTGTGGTGCCAAAGGCTGCCCGATTGGCCGGGAGCGTTATCGCTGACCAGGACGCTGGCTGTAGGAGCGGCTTCAGCCGCGACCGCAAAAGCCATCGGGCCTGAAGGCCCTCCCACGGATGGAGGTGATCGCGAGGTCTGTGTAGGAGGGGCTTTAGCCGCGACAGAAGAACCTGTCGGGCCTGAAGGCCCTCCCACGGATGGAGGTGATCACGAGGTCTGTGTAGGAGCGGCTTCAGCCGCGATCGCAAAAGCCGTCCGGCCTGAAGGCCCTCCCACGGATGGAGGTGATCGCGAGGTCTGTGTAGGAGCGGCTTCAGCCGCGACCGCAAAAGCCGTCGGGCCTGAAGACCTTCCCACGGCCGCTCAATGAACCCGGTACTTCGAATGACAGGTCACACACTGCGCCATGACCTCCGAAAGCGCGCCGAAGGCCTTGGCCAGCCCGCCTTCGATTTCGGCATTGCGCGCCGCGAGCGCAAAGCGGCTGGCGGCCTGATGCATGGCGGTGCCGGTGGCGCGCATGCCCTCCGGCATGTAGGGCGCCATGTGCGACGCGCCATGCGACTGCATCGAACTCATGCCCAGGCGTGACTCGGCAGTGTCTGCCGCGCCCTCGTAGTCACCGTCGGACAGCTGGCGGGTGATGGTCTGCAAGGCGAGCAGATGATCCCGCATATTGTGCAACATGTGGTCGCGCATCATGGGTGGCAGCTCGACATGCTGGCGCGTGTCTTCAGCCAAGGCGCTGGTCGCCCAACATAGCAGGGCGATCACAAGGATTGGTGCGGCTGTCACTCTGGTCGGCATGGCTCGTCTCCCGGTTGGGTATTTCGTGTCCTCGCCTGCGGGAAAAGTGTCTTCGATAACGCTTCGGCGGGTGCGGTGATGTCTGGCGTCGTCATTCCGGCGCCCTCCTGGTTGTCAGCCACTCTACCAGCCAACCATGGGGTATCGAGAACAATGTGATGGCCAGGGTCAGGAGCACAGTATAGGAAAGCCCGAAGTAGTGGACCATCAAAGGCAGCCAGGGGAGCTTGATGGAGCGGGCATAGAGAAAGGCGGCGAGCAGGGCGGGGCGGGTGCCTTGTTCGCGCAGATGCTGCAGTAGCGGATACCAGGGATAGATGGGCCCGTGCGAGAGGATGCCGCCGCCGATCGCCAGCAGCCAGCCTTTCAGTCCGCTGCCGCGGCCGCTGAGCTGACCGAGCTTTTCCTTGATGCCGCCGATCAGTTCGAACCCCCAGAGCAAGAAAAAGACCAGCACCAGGATCGGCAGGATGTTCTTCACCATGTCGACGAAGTGACCGAAGCTGCCCGCGGCGTAGTCGGGGTCGATGAGGAATACCAGGCCGTAGAGCCCGATGGTCGCCAGGAGAAACAGCCAGCTGCCGTGACTGCGCTTGGAGGCGGGTGCAGGAGTGGAATCGGATGCCTTGTCTTTCATTGCAGCCAGCCCAATAGCGTGACGGTCAGGCCCGAGATCAGCAGGGCGAACACAAAGGCCGCGAGATTGCGCCACAGGGCGAAGCGCCATCCCAGGGCGGCGGCCTCGGCGGGCAGGGGGATGAACCCGACGGTCACCCAGGCGACGATGAAGGTGGTGATGCTATAGAGGTCGAGCCCGGCCTTGGACAACTCCCCTGCCAGCAGGTAGCTGACAATGGGCTGGCCGGTGGCAAGGCTGCCGATCAGGTCCGCGCCCAGCATGTCCGCCAGGGTGCCATGGCCCAGTACCCCCATGTGGATCAGGTGCGGGACCAGGTCGACCAGCAGGCTGGCCAGCAGCAGCACGGCGATCAGGACGGGCGCGAGGCGGCCGAAGCTGCGGAGGCTTTTGCGGGCGGAGGCGAGCAGTTGTGCCTTGGTCATGACGCTATCGATGTGGTTCGTTCCTCACCACATCCTAGTGGTCAATTTTGCCAATTGGTAGGGTGGGTTGAGCTGTGCGAAACCCACCGCGCAACCGCACCAGCCGGCCCCGTGCCACATTGGTGGGTTTCGTTTTACTCAACCCACCCTACCGATTCCAATGAATTGTCGGAATGAATTCCGACCTACCCCGAATTGTAGGTCGGGCTTCAGCCCGACACGATTGCATGAAGGATGCGGTGATCTTTGCGAACCGCATCACTCCGGCTTGGCCTTCTCCTCGCGATCGAAGCCATAGGCGAACATCGGCACATAGATCAGGGTCAGCAGGGTACCGACGATCAGGCCGCCGACCGCAACATCGGCCAGTGGCGACAGGCGCTCCAGGCCCACTGCCTGTTCCAGGGCGATGGGGATCATCCCGGCGATGGTGCCAAAGGCGGTCATCATCACCGGGCGGAAGCGCACCCGCACGCTTTCCATGGCGCTGGCGAAGGGTGATTCCTTGCGCCGGAAGTCCTGGTAGAAGTCCACCAGCAGCACTGCGTTCTTGATAATGATGCCGAACAGCAGCAGGATGCCGATCAGGCTGGGCATGCAGCTGGGCTTGTCGAAGATCAGCATGCCCCAGGCGGCGCCGATGAGCGAGAGCGGTAGCACCACGATCATCACCAGCCCCAGCTTGACCGAGCGATAGATCACGATGAGGGTCAGGGTGAGCACCAGCACGCCGATGCCGATCGCCTTGATGAGCCGCTGGAAGCTGTCGTCCAGCGAGACGATATCGCCCTCCTGGCTCACCGTGAAGCCGCGCAGATCGACCTGTTGCAGTGCCTGCTCCGTGTCCGAGGTCAGATGCGTCACCGGGCGGGTGGCGCGATAGCCACTCACATCGATGCTGTAGAGCATCTGGTCACGTTCGATCTTGGGCTGGGTGAAGCGGGTGCCGACCTTCGCCAGGGTCAGTAACGGCAGTTCCTCGCCGTTGGGCGTCTGGATCAGCATCGACTTGAGGCTGTGGATGTCCTCGCCGAAGCGACCCTTCAGATAGAGCCGCACATACTGGGTGCCCATCGATGCCAGGTTGCCGCTGAGGGCCAGCACCTG
>JANTHJ010000134.1 GCA_024762475.1 Chromatiales bacterium
TGCAGCTGTTCTGCCGGGACCTCCTGCAGAAAGCCCTGATAGACCAATCCGTCGAGCTGCTGCTGCATGTCCGCCACCGGCTTCAGCCAGTTCAGTTGGTTCATGCCCGCCAGCGCCTTGCGGATACGCTGATAGCCACCCAGGATGTCGGCCACCATCCCGGCCGTCTGCTCGAACACCTCGACCAACCGGGTCCGGCCGGCGTCGTAACAGGCCTCGAAGGCGGCGCGGTCACGGATCTGTTGGGTGTCGCACGCCACCAGGAAGGCCCGGTCGAAGGCCAGGGCGAGGATCTGTTCCTCGAGCGAGGGCACCCTGCCCTCTCCCCCGCTGCCGGGCGGTGGCGGCACCTTGGCGTATTGCAGGCGCAGCTGCTGCAGGTTGGGAATACGCTTCTTCAGATCCCGCACCGTCGAGGCCATGCGCAGCATCAGCAGCCGCCGCACCCCGGCATGGTGGGCCTGTCGGGCGCGCGCCTGCGAATCGAGACAGCGCAGCGCCACGCTGTCGCCCTCGTCCACGAGCGCGGGCCACAGGGCCAGCTGCATGCCCCCCGCCGCGCGTTCGATCCGCTCGGGCAGCGCCTCCAGGTCCCAGTCCCGCAGGCCCTCGCGCTCCAGGGCGTCGCCGACCGGCACGGCACCCGCCCCCTGTTGTGCCAGATCGCCGTATTCTCGCTGCAGCTCCAATAGGTCGCGCGAGACCGCGACGGTCTCCATACCATCGGCGCTCACCAGGCGGATGCGCATCCGCAGATAGGGATCGAGCCGTTCCTCGTGCCATTGGTCCTCGGGGACCGGGACGCCGGTGAGCTGGCGCAGCGCGGCGGCCAGCGCCTGGCGCAAAGGCGCCTCCCCCGGCTGCATCAGGGCGCGGGCACGCCGCGCAAAGTCGGGCGCCGGCACGAACTGGCGGCGCAGCTGCTTGGGCAGGCCCTTGATCATGGCCACCAGCTTTTCCTCCAGCAGACCCGGCACCAGCCAGTCGACCGTCCCTTCGCTCACCTGGTTGAGCAGGGGCAGCGGCAGATGCAGGGTCACCCCGTCGGCCTCGCTGCCCGGCTCGAAGTGGTAGCTGAGCGGCAGACGCGCCCCGTGCAGCTCCAGGGCGTCGGGGAACTGGGCCTCGTCCAGCCCCGCCGGTCGCCGCTGGATATCCTCGCGGCGCATGTACAGCGTCTTCTTGTCCTTCTGCTTGCGCAGCCACTGCTCCAGCTGCGCGGTACTGTAGATCCCCGCCGGGATGCGCTGGTCGTAGAAGGCATAGATCGCCTCCTCGTCCACCAGGATGTCGCGCCGCCGCGCCTTGGCCTCCTCCTCGTGGAGCTGGGCGATCAGCTCCTGGTTGTGGCGCCAGAAGGGCGCGCGGGTATGGATCTCGCCTTCGACCAGGCCGAAGCGGATGAAGATATCGCGCGAGACCTCCGGGTCGATCGGCCCGTAGTTGACCCGCCGGCGCGGCACGATGGGCAGGCCATAGAGGGTCACCTTCTCGTACGCGCCCACCTGACCGCGGCGTCCCTGCCAGTGCGGCTCGGAATAGTGGTGCTTGGCCAGGTGGCCGGCGAGCCGCTCCACCCACTCGGGCTGGATCTGCGCCACCATCCGGGCATACAGCTTGGTGGTCTCCACCAGCTCCGCCGCCACCAGCCACTTCGGCCTTGCCGCGAACTGGCTGGAGCCGGGAAAGATATGGAAATGGGTGTTGCGTGCACCCAGGTAGTCCCGCGCCTTGCCCTGGGTGCGATGACCGATATGGCTGAGCAGCCCGCTCAGCAGGGCCTGGTGGATCACCTCGTAACTGGCCGGCTCGCTGTTGTCGCGATAGCCCATCTCATGCAGCTGCTCGCGGAGCTGGTGCCAGACGTCCTCCCACTCGCGTACCCGCAGCGGCGAGATGAAATACTCGCGGCACAGGCGCTCGAACTTGCGCCGGGTGAGATGACGTTTCTTCTCCCGCAGAAAGTCCCACAGCTTGAGCACCCCCATGAAGTCGGAGCGCTCGTCGGTGAAAAGGGCATGCGCCTCATCCGCCTGCTGTTGCCTGTCCATGGGGCGGTCGCGTGGATCCTGCACCGACAGGGCCGCACCGATCACCAGCAATTCACGCAGGCAGCCGGTATGTGCCGCTTCCAGCAGCATGCGTCCGATGCGCGGGTCGATGGGCAGGCGCGCCAGTTTCTTTCCCAACTGAGTCACCTTGCGCAGCCCGTCCACCGCGCCGATCTCGTGCAGCACCCGGTAGCCGTCCTTGATCAGACGGCTGTCCGGCGGATCGACAAAGGGAAAATGGTCGATATCGCCAAAGCCGAGCAGCTTCATCTGCAGGATCACCGCGGCCAGGTTGGTGCGCTGGATCTCCGGCTCGGTGAAACGCGGTCGGGACTGGAAGTCCTCTTCCGAGTAGAGGCGGATGCAGATGCCGGCCGCCACCCGGCCACAGCGTCCCTTGCGCTGGTCCGCGCTCGCCTGGGAGACCGGCTCCACCGGCAGCCGCTGGATCTTCGAACGCGCACTGTAGCGGCTGATGCGCGCGGTGCCGGTGTCGATCACATAGCGGATGCCCGGCACCGTGAGCGAGGTCTCGGCCACATTGGTCGCCAGGACGATGCGCCGCGCATTGCCCGGATGGAAGATCCGCGCCTGCTCGGCCGGGCTCTGCCGGGCGTACAGGGGCAGGATCTCGGTCGAGGGCGGATGATGCTTGCGCAGTGTCTCGGCCGCCTCGCGGATCTCGCGCTCTCCGGGGAAGAAGATCAGGATATCGCCCGGCCCCTCAACCACCAGCTCGTCCACACCCTCGACGATACCCTGTTGCAGATCGACGCCGCCGCTCTCCTCGTCCTCGGGCGGCGGCCGGTAGCGCACATCCACCGGATAGGTGCGACCGGACACCTCGATCACCGGGGCGTCGTCGAAGTGTTTCGAGAAGCGCTGCGGGTCGATGGTCGCCGAGGTGACGATTACCTTCAGATCGGGCCGCTTGGGCAGCAGTTGTTTCAGGTAGCCGAGCAGGAAGTCGATATTGAGGCTGCGTTCATGGGCCTCGTCGATGATCAGGGTGTCGTATTCGTTGAGGAACCGGTCGCGCTGGACCTCCGCCAGCAGCATGCCGTCGGTCATCAGCTTGACCTGGGTCGCATCCCCCACCCGGTCGGCGAAGCGCACCTTGTAGCCGACGCTCTGACCGACCTCCTGGCCCAGCTCCTCGGCGACCCGCCGCGCCAGGGTGCGCGCGGCGATGCGCCGCGGCTGGGTGTGGCCGATGCGCCCCGCGACGCCCCGGCCGAGGGACAGACAGATCTTGGGCAACTGGGTCGACTTGCCCGATCCGGTCTCGCCGCACAGCACCACCACGGGGTGCCGCTCGATCGCCGCGCGCACCTCCGCGAGGCGATCGACGATCGGCAATTCCTGGGGGAAACCGACCTCCGGCAGCGTCTCCAACCGTTGGGCGAACAGGGCACGTGAGCGGGCGAGCCGCTGCTCGAAACGCAGACGCAGTTCCTCCGAGGCCGGGTCGCGCTCGCAGGCCGCTGCCGTGCGCCGCAGGGCGTGCCGGTCGCGGATCAGACAGTCTTCGAAAGAGGGGTACGACAAAGGGAGATGCGGTCGCGGTTGAAAGCAGGGTTGGCGATTATACCGATCGAAATCCGGTCGCCGAGGGGCGACGGCGATCGCCGGCTATCTCCAGACCCGCGCGAAATCGAGCCCGAATCGGCAGTCGCCGACGGCCAGCAGCACCCGGTCGTCCGTCGCATCCATCTCCTTGACGAATGCGCCGTCCTGGTTCCGGTACACCCGGGCGAGTCGTTGTTCTGGGTAGAGCAGCAGATACCAGGCCACCCCTTCTCGGGCGTAGAGCTCGAACTTGATCTGCTCGTCACGAATGACGCTCGAAGGCGATACCACCTCGGCGACCAGTTCCGGCGCCCTCACCACCGCTTCCTCCGCCTCTCGGCAGGTCAACAGCAGATCGGGGCGGACCACCGTATCGCTCGAGACCTGCCAATCCATCTCCACCACCACCAGGCAGTCTGCACAGGATACCTCCTCTTCCAGAGAACGCTTGATCACATGGGCGAGATTGGTGAGACACACCTGGTGAGTCAGGCCCGGCGACGGGGTCATGGCATAGGGCATCCCCTGGATCAGTTCCCAGTCGCCCTCCCACTGGCGGTAGTCCTCGACGGTGTAGTGTTCGTGATAGACCTGCGCCATTGTCCCGGCCCGTAACGATGAGTTTTCAAATGGTAACACTTGGGCAGCGGGCCTCGCTGCTGCACTCCCCGCTGGTGGGGTTCGCTGCACTGATCCCTTCCCAAGGGCCGGTCATTCCCTCCCCCACTCGCGCGGAAGGCCAGGGGGGGGAAGCGGGCTCACTCCGCTCGCCGCGGCGCCACCAGCACCCCTCGCACGAAGCACTGGGTACCCTGACCCCTGATCACCCGCTGGCCGGCCAGAAGGAACATGCTCGGCCGGTCGACCTGGACGGGCGCGACGCTCAGGCGCACCCAGTGCGGACCTTTCTTGGTGCCGGGGCCTGCCTCGCCAATGCTGACGCGCTTACCCTCGACCTGCACCGGCAGGGTATCGGAGGCGGCCGCGGCGATCGGCAGGGGCGGCAGGCGCCAGTCGGCGGCATCCGGCGAGAAGGTCACCGGGCCGGTGTCGGCCGGCAGGTGCAGCCGCAGTTTGGCACCTCCCTGCGGGTCCAGCCACAGGCGGTCCTGTTCCAGCCAGACCTCGCGATCCCGGCAGCTGCCATTCAGCCCCTGGTAGCTCGCCACCGGCGAGTGCGCAGTCAGACCCGCCGGCCGTTTCATTGGCGCCCTCAGCAGGCCCAGCCTCGGGCCATCCACCTTCTTGAACTCCAGCAGCCATTCGCCCAACAGGAAGCCGGCCTCGTGGCAGCGCACCTCCCCGGCGGGCACCGGCCAGGCGCGCAGCGGCACAGACGGCAACTGGCGGGAGCGCCAGCGCGACACCTGGACCACGGTGTCCTTGTTCCCGGCGTTGGCGATACAGTAACCCGGCTCCCCGTCCTTCCAGTATTCCTGCACGAACACCAGTTGGCGGGCATCGATACCCAAGGGGATCTGGCTGGCGTGGATATCGGCGGACATGAGGGACCCGAGTACAAGAAGGGAAAGGAGACCGGTTTGAAGCATGCGATGCATGAGACTAATCCTTATCGAAAATGAAGATGCGCCGTCGGCCCGGCCGAGGCATGGTCGGTCGCCCAAGCAGCGTCTTCCCCCTTTCGGACATCCCAATCAGGGGACCGTTCCCGTCGGGCCTGCAGGCCCTTCCACAAACGTAGCGGGCGGGACTCGAGCCCGGGACAGTCGTCGGACATGAAGGCCTCTCTACAAAGAGGCCACCTTGTGGGAGGGGCTTCAGCCCCGAGATAAAAGAGGCTTGATTTGCATGCTTCATCCGCGGTGGGATGAACCCGCCTGCGGGAGGGCCTGCAGGCCCGACGGTCATTTCCTCGCGGCTAAAGCCGCTCCCACAATCGAGCTTGCAATATGACAAAGTAGAATCAGCCCCGAGAGAAAATCGGCTGGTGGGTTTCGCAGAGCTCAACCTCACCCTACGAGAGATCGCCAGGAGCTACCTTCCAAACGAACAGGAAGGGGGCATCCTCCTGGTCTGTCATTGCCTTTCTCCTCTTTGCGACCCTTCGCGTCCTTTGCGGTTAGAGGTCTTCAACATTAAAAAAGCGCCGGCCCACCGGCCGGCGCTTTCACAGAGTCGGGAGGGACGCCGAGAGGCTTGCTCCTCGAACCGAGAGCGAACGCCCTCCCCGACCGGTTACGGCGCCTCAGGCCCGGCCCAGCCGGCGCCGGCCGAAGCCCAGCAGGCCAAGACCGGCCATCAGCAGCGAGCCGATGGGTGCAGAGGGCACTGCGGCGGAACCACCACCGCCACCACCACCGGACTGTTGGCCGAACTGGGTATAGCCGAGGTCTCGCATCATGCCGATTTCCACCCCGCTAATGGCGCGAGTACTCAGGCCCGGGTTGGTGGCAGCCTCCATCATATAAGTCCCTTTGTAGCACTGATCATCGATGTGGGAGCCAGAACTGCCGTCCTCCCAAGGATTGGGCGAGTAAATCTCCACCGCGCTTCCACCATTCGCTGCCTTCGCATTGGGACCATCAAAGAGCAGACCCCGACCACAGGCACTCTGCGTGTTGGGATCAAAGGACTGTCCATCGAATCCGTCGATCGACGCAGTAGCCCAGCGATTCAAATCGATCTGATAGGTCGACGAATCGATCAGCCGCCCATTGGCATCGGCGACAAACTCGTCCCACGGCATCCAGGCGCCCTGATTG
>JANTHJ010000135.1 GCA_024762475.1 Chromatiales bacterium
GCTCTGATTAATTCTGGCGCGAGCAGATTGCGGCGAAAAATCGTCCAGTTCAAGGCGCGGATCGCACGTAATAGCTAGCTATTGCGAAGATTCGCAATGCGGAAATGGGCGATTTAGCGCCGCAAGATGCCGTGTTACGAATTGATCAGAGCTTCCCTAATGGAATATCCGGGATCATTTGACCACCTTCAGGCTGGGGCGCCCCCCGCCGCCCGGCGGCTCCGGGGGCTCATCGTCCGGCTCTTCGATGAATTCCTCTTCCGGAAACAACATGCCCTGGCCGTTCTCGCGCGAATAGACGCCGAGCACCGCGCTCGGCGGCACCATCACCTCCATGGCCTTGCCGGAGAAGCGCGCACTGAAGCTGATGATGTCATTGCCGAGTTCGAGATCGCGCACCGCGCCCGGTCCCAGGTTCAGGACAATCCGCCCGTCCTCCACGAACTCCCGGGGAACGACCACATCGTCACGTGTCGCATCCACCAGAAAGTAGGGGGTCTGGCGATTGTCCACCAGCCATTCATAGAGGGCCCGGATGAGATAGGGGCGGTTGGAGGTCATTTCAGCTGCCGCTGCGCATCTCGCGCTCGGCCTCGCTGAGGCTTCGCACGAAACCGGGCCGGGTAAACATCTGTGCGGCGTAGGTATTGACCTGCTTGCCTGCCCCGCCATTCAGCTCGATCCCCAGATGGGGCAGGCGCCATAGCAGGGGAGCAAGGGTCGCATCCACGAGTGAGTATTCCTCGCTCATGAAATAGGGATTGGCCGCCAGCACCGGTGCCGCCGCCATGAGCCCCTCTTTCAGTTCCTTGCGTGCCTTGGTGGCGGCCTTGCCCCCGCCGAGAATGGTTTCGGCCAGCGGATACCAGTCGTTCTCGACCCGGAACATATACAGCCGCGTGGTCGCGCGCGACACCGGATCCACAGGCAGCAGCGGCGGATGCGGGAAACGCTCGTCGATGTACTCGCACACGATGCGCGAGTCGTACAGGGCCAGATCCCGATCGACAAGGGTAGGTACGGTACCGTAAGGATTCAGGTCGACCACATCCTCCGGCAGTTCCAGAGGATCCACGTCCACCACATCGCAGGTCACATTCTTCTCCGCGAGCACCAGCCGCACCCTGTGGCTGAGCAGGCTGCTGGGGTCGGAAAAGAGGGTCATGGTGGATCGTCTGCTGGGTACTGCGGTCATCCTCACGTCTCCTTGTCTGCTGGCCGAAAGGCCGTTGCGGCCGGGTCAGGGGCCACAAAAAAGGCGCACAGTATAACAAACTGCGCGCCTTCTCTGTTGTGGCCGGTCCGAATCCAGGATCCAGACCCGGGAACCGGTCGCCGAAAAAGGGTCAGTGGACGTCCTTCCACCACTCCTTCTTCATCATGTAGGCCAGGACGGTAAAGATCACCAGGAACAGCAGCACCCACACGCCCAGGCGCTGACGCTCCAGCTTCACCGGCTCGCCGATGTAGGCCAGGTAGGTAGCCAGGTCCCGTGCCACCTGGTCAAATTCGCCCGCGGTGAGCTTGCCGGGCCGGCGGGAGGCGAAGCTGTCGACCACCTTTTCCACCCGCACATCACCTTCCAGGGTCTTGGCCTTGGCATCGGCCTCTTCCTCACTCTCGAACTCCGCCACCACATGGCCGTTCTCGAGTACCTCGTAGCGATACACCGGATCCTTGATACCTTCCAGCTCCCACAGCACATTGGGCATACCCACATTAGGGAAGACCGTATTGTTCACGCCGGTAGGGCGCCCGAGATCAGTGTAGAAACTCTTGAGATAGGTGTAGACCCAATCAGCACCACGCACGCGGTCTTCCAATGTCAGGTCCGGCGCCGGCGCCCCGAAGGCCTCTGCCGCATACTCGCTGGACATGGCATTGGTCATGTGCGCATGCACCTTGGAGCCGTCGAAGATCAAGTTCTGCTTGATCTGATCATCGGTCAGGCCGACCTTGGTGAACAACTTGTAGCGCACGTACTTTGCCGAATGGCAGCCCAGGCAGTAGTTCACGAAGTATTTCGCGCCGCGCTGGATGGCCGCCTCGTTGTGCAGGTCGACATTGGCCTTCTCCAGCGCCACCTCCGCGCCGCTGGCAAGTGCGGCGACCGGGAGCAGCGCCATGGCAATTACAGCAATCAGTCTTTTCATTGGGTCACCCTCTCCGGCACTGGCTTGGTCTTGTCGATCTTCGAGTACAGCGGCATCAGGAGGAAGAACGCGAAATACAGCGCCGTGAAGATCTGCGCCAACAAGGTCTTGGCGGGGGTCGCCGGCTGAAGGCCCAGGTAGGCGAGCACCACGAAGGTCACGGCGAAGATGCCCAGCGCAATCTTGAACAGTGGCCCCTTGTAGCGAATGGACTTCACCGGAGAGCGGTCCAGCCACGGCAGGAAGAACATGATCAGGATTGCAGCGAACATCACCAGCACGCCCGGAAATTGCGAGTTGAACATCGGCGGCACCGCCCGCAGCATCGCGTAGAAGGGCGTGAAGTACCACACCGGGGCGATATGCTCCGGCGTCTTCAGCGGGTTTGCCGGTTCGAAGTTCGGCGGCTCGAGGAACAGCCCCCCCATGTCCGGCAGGAAGAAGATCACGGCACAGAAGAGGATCAGGAATACCCCTACACCGAAGATATCCTTCACCGTGTAGTAAGGGTGAAAGGGGATGCCGTCGGCGGGCGCATCTGGACTCCACTTGTTGCCCTTGGGTCCCTTCTTGATCTCAATGCCGTCGGGATTGTTGGAGCCGACCTTGTGTAGCGCCACGATGTGGATGAACACCAGTGCTGCGAGGATGAATGGCAGCAGGAAATGCAGCGCAAAAAAGCGGTTCAGGGTGGCGTCGGAGATGACATAGTCGCCACGAATCCAGACCGAGAGGTCGTCGCCGACGACAGGTACCGCCGAGAACAGGTTTACGATGACCTGAGCACCCCAGTAGGACATCTGTCCCCAGGGCAGCAGATAACCGAAGAAGGCCGTCGCCATCATCGCCAGATAGATGATCACGCCGATGATCCACAGCAGCTCGCGCGGCTTGCGATAGGAGCCGTACATCAGGCCGCGGAACATGTGCAGATACACCACGATGAAGAACGCCGAGGCGCCGGTGGAATGCATGTAGCGCAACAGCCAGCCGTAGTCCATGTCACGCATGATGTACTCGACCGAGCCGAAGGCCAGGGTGGCATCCGGCTTGTAGGCCATGGCCAGCCACACCCCGGTGCCGATCTGGTTGACCAGCACCAGCAGGGCCAGGGAGCCAAAGAAGTACCAGGAATTGAAGTTCTTGGGCGCGTAGTACTGCGCGAGGTGCTCGTTCCACACCTTGGTGAGCGGGAAACGCTCGTCGATCCATTCCATCATGCTGCTCATGCGGCACCTCCTTCACTGTCCACGCCAATCACGATACGGGTGTCGGACAGATACTTGTGTGGCGGAATCACCAGGTTGGTGGGTGCAGGCACCCCGCTATAGACCCGACCAGCGAGATCGAATCGCGAGCCATGGCAGGGACAGAAGAAGCCACCCTTCCACTCCGATCCCAGATCAGCCGGGGCCACATCCGGGCGATAGGTCGGCGAGCAGCCGAGGTGGGTGCAGATGCCAACTGCCACGAAATACTCCGGCTTGATCGAGCGCACCGGGTTCTTGCAGTACTCCGGCTGTTGCGGCACCTCAGAGGCAGGGTCTGCCAGCTCTGGATCAAGGGTGGGCAGATCCTTGAGCATCTGTTCGGTACGATGCACCACCCAGCACACCTTGCCGCGCCACTTGACGCGCAACAGGGCGCCCGGCTCGAGGGCGCTGATATCCGCTTCTTCCGGCGCACCGGCCGCCTTGGCCCGCTCCGACGGGTTCCAGTTGGCGATGAAGGGAACCGCAGCGAACCCGACACCAACCGCTCCGACAACCGCTGTTGTGGCCGTCAGGAAGCGGCGCTTCTTGAGGTCTACGCCTTCTTCACTCATGAATCGCTCCCCTCGGTTCGCGCCTGACAATGCAGCGGGGCGGCTCGAACCGACTAGATTTAAGAATATTCTGATATACCCCGGATGGGCGGGGATTTTCACTCAAGCGCAATCCCCGGTCAAGGTTGGGGTATCTGATCTGGATCAGGGAAGCATCAGAGGACGATACGTCTCGCCCTGTTCACACAGGGTTCTGCAGGTCCGCGTACAGCCAGTCCAGATCAAAGGTCTCGGCGATCCTGCGGCCCAGGGCCTGCACCCCGAACCGTTCTGTAGCGTGGTGGCCTGCCGCCAGATAGGTGATGTCCAGCTCCCGCGCCAGGTGATAGGTCTGTTCGGAGACCTCGCCGCTGATAAAGGCATCGAATCCGGCCGCTGCCGCCTCCACGACTGCTCCCTGCGCGGCCCCAGTGCACCAGGCGATGCGGCGCAGGGGCCGATCGGGCCCGAGCATCAGCGGCTCGCGTCCCAACTTTTCTGCGATTCGCAGCACCAGGGACGCGGGCAGCAGCTCTTCGGCCAGAGTGGCACCCCATATCAGCGAACTGTCACCCAGCGGGACCCCGTCCAGCCCCAGGGCCCGGCCCAGCCCCACGTTGTTCCCCAGCTCGGGATGGGCATCCAGTGGCAAGTGGTAGACCAGCAGGCTGATACCGTGTCGCATCAGTTCGCGCACCCTGCGACCCTTGACACCGGTCAGCGCGGCGGGCTCGCCCTTCCAGAAGTAGCCATGATGCACCAGCAGTACATCGGCCCCCACCTCGACGGCAGTTTCGATCAGCTCCAGGCTGGCAGTGACGCCGCTCACCACCGAGGTCGCCTGGTCAGCCGCGTGGACCTGCAGGCCATTGGGGCAATAGTCGTCGAAGGACTTCACCTCCAGCAGTTCGTTACACCACCGGGCAAGCTCCAGAATCTCCACCCTTACCTCCTGCGCGCCGCGCGTACCCTGTGACAGGGGCCAGCCGTTTTCGTACCCTATGCCAATCCGGACTCCAGCGAACCATTCGTCGATGAAACTCTATCGCGTTGCCGCCTTCCTGTTCACTTCCATCACAACCGGCCTGGCGGCGGCCTTTATCGTACTCCTGCTGCGTCCGGAGTTGTTGAACGGCAACGAGCCCTCCTCTCCACCGCCGCCACCCAGCGTAAGCGCACCGGCCTCCTATGCCGATGCGGTCGCCTATGCCGCGCCCGCAGTGGTTAACGTCTTTGCCACCAAGATCACGCGCAGCCGGCCGAACCCGCTGTTCAAGGACCCCCTGTTCCGACGTTTTTTCGATAAGCGCGCGGCTCAGCCCACCTACCGCCGCGAGAACAGCCTCGGCTCGGGCGTCATCATCAACGAGAATGGCTACCTGCTGACCAACAACCACGTGATCGAGGGGGCCTCCGAGATCCAGGTGGTGCTGCGCGACGGGCGGCAGTTTCCTGCGCGCATCGTCGGCACCGACCCGGAGACCGATCTCGCCGTGCTGCAGACCGCCGGGGGAGATCTGCCCGTGGCCACCCTGGGCAATTCCGACAAGTTGCGCGTGGGCGACGTGGTGATGGCCATCGGCAACCCCTTCGGGGTCGGTCAGACAGTGACCATGGGGATCGTCAGCGCCACCGGGCGCGATCAGCTGGGGCTGGCACCCATCGAGAACTTCATCCAGACCGACGCGGCGATCAATCCCGGAAATTCCGGTGGCGCCCTGATCAATGCACGCGGCGAGGTGGTCGGCATCAACACCGCCATCTTCTCCGAGAGTGGAGGCTCCCATGGCATCGGCTTCGCCATTCCGGTCCATATCGCACGCACCGTGGTACGCCAGATCGCCGAGCACGGGCGCGTCATCCGCGGCTGGATCGGCATCAGTGCGCAGGCGGTGACCCCGGTCATTGCCAAGTCGCTTGGGTTTCGGCACCACAAGGGCCTGCTGGTCTCTGCGGTCCTCGAGGGCGGACCCGCGGACCAGGCTGGCGTGCGCCCGGGCGATCTGATCTTCTCCATTGACGGCCAGCCCATCGGTTCGGCGGCAGAGGCGCTGGACCTGATCGCGAACCGCGCACCAGGCGATGCGCTGACCCTCGGCGTGGAGCGTGACGGCCAGGCGCTGGAGATCCGCACCAACGCGGCCGAGCGGCCGGCACCCAAGCGGGGGTAGG
>JANTHJ010000136.1 GCA_024762475.1 Chromatiales bacterium
TCACCAGGGTTTTCGCCAGGTTGGACGAGGGCAGGGCAATGAGTCCGGAGTCTGGCCCATTGCAGTTCAGGGGGGGAGACGACACAAATCAATAAAGGATGCAGGCAGATTCTGGAAATCGTCCAGGATCTGACCTGGATCAATCGGCGCGCCCCTGACGCTGTCAGCGTTCGCCTGCCGCCTGTTTGGCGAAAGGCTGTAACAACATCTCCAATTCAGTCGTATCCATCAAATGATCGGCTACGATCTGGTTGCCGATCCGCACCACCGGACTCCCATGCCGCGCTGCATCCCAATCCACCTCGACCCGCACATCCAACGCACGGCCTGCGCAGCGCAGGCGCTTCTCCATGCGCGTGGCATCTTCACCCTGGCCCTGCAACTGCAGCTTGAGCAGCGGGCGCTCGTCCTCGATATCAGATCCACAACCGATCACCGGGAAGCGCCTCTCGACGAGATGATCTGAAGGTAGTCGTGCATCTGAAAGTAGCCGATCATGGCCTCGAACATCATCCGCCAGACCAGTTCCATGAACAGGAACATCAGTATCAACAGCACCACGATCAGGGTCTGATGACGGGGGCTCAGCGATCCGAAGAGGGCCTGCCGCTGCAGGTCGAGCTGAGCCAGCAGCGCAATCTTGCGCAGCAGATAGCGGCGACCCATCCATAGCGCCAGCGGCATCCCCACCGCGCCCAGGTAGTAGGCGATCAGCAGAACATGCTGGGTGATAAAACGGTCGAAGGTCAGGAAATCCCACATGGATAGCAGCGCCTCAGGGAATGAACTCAGGAGGAAAGAGCATGGTATCCGAGGGCGCGGTCAGGCGATCGTTGTTTTGATACGCATAGATGATAGTGGCCATGAACACATTTCGGTTTCCTTAAGGGCAGCTCTGATTAATTCTGGCGCGAGCAGATTGCGGTGAAAAATCGTCCAGTTCAAGGCGCGGATCATATGTAATAGCCCGCTATTGCGAAGATCCGCAACGCGGGAATGGGCGATTTGGCGCCGCAAGATGCCGTGTTACGAATTGATCAGAGCTTCCTTAGGGGCCAGGGTGTGAAGCACATTTGGCAGCGCGGATCGCAAGCACCTGCTGCAGGTGATCATGGATATCTCTCAGTTGCTCCAGCCGCAGTCGGTGTTTTTCCGGTTCGCTGGACAGGGCCGCGATTTCATCGTCAACCTGCTGCAGCCAGTCCTGAATATTCTCATCGGGAATGTCGCAGGACTCTTCGGCTTTCTTCTCATGTTGCAGCAGATAATCGGTGAGCGATCGAAGGATGTTCAACATGCCTTTGCCCTCAGGTGAGTTGGGTAAACAGCAGCTTGGCTGCCAGCAGGAACAACACCACTGCGATCAGCTGTTTGACCTGTCGCTCGGTGAGGCGGTAGTGCATGATCCGGTTCCCCAGCCAGCCACCGATCACGGCGGCCAGGGTGACTACTCCAAGCAGTAGCCAGTCCATGTCCACGAACTGGAGATAGGTGGCGAAGGCGCCCAGCGAAGAGAAAGGAATGACGAAACTCACCGTATAGGCGGCCTTCTTGGGCTCGAAGCCCAGCAGGACCAGCAACGGGATGATCAAGGCGCCCCCGCCGACGCCGAGCAGCCCGGATACGATGCCGACCGAACCGCCGATCAGGTACAGCACCCAGGTCCGGGTGTATTCGAGCCGTTGCTGTTTCTGGGGGCGGATCAGCAGGGTGCCACTGATCAGGAGAAACAGGATCAAGACCCAGCGCACCCAGTATTCTGCGATGTACTGGCTGAGCCAGGCACCCACCGGCGTGCTCAGCAGAATGGAGATCACCAACGGCATGGCGAAGCGGAAGTCGAGTACGCCTCGCAGCAGGTTCATCACGCTCGCAGCGATGGTGCTGCTGACATTGATGAACAGGCCGGTCGCCTTGGCCAGGTTAATAGGCATCCCGGCCATCGGAAACACCGTCACCAATGCAATGGCCGAGCCGACGCCCCCCATGGAGAAAAGGGTCGAGAAGAAGAGCGTCAGCAGAAAGTAGGTGAGCAATTCCACGGGCCGTCCTGCGGGAATCAGTTGGTTCGGGCTCGAAATGGCATGATGGACCTCAAGGATCCCACGAGGAAGAAAAACCCCGCCGTCGGGCGGGCGTCAGAGCCGAGCCCGTGCATGGCCGAAACGTTGTCGCAGACGGGAACGGACAAGCGTCTGCAAATCGAGTATCGGGGCTCGTTCGAACCTCTACGGATTGGGGTCCTCCAGCCAGTTCCCGATCGCGTCCTTCGAGGGAATGCCGCCGGCGTGGACGACCTTGCCATCCACCACCACGCCCGGTGTGGACATCACGCCGTAGCTCATGATCTGCGGCAGGTCCTCGACCTTTTCCAGTTCCACCTCGATGCCCTTGGCCTTGGCGGCCTCTTCGATCAGTCTCAGGGTGGTCTTGCAGTTGGCACAGCCCGTGCCCAGTACCTTGATGTTCTTCATCGATTGTCTCCTTACGGTGTGGGAAAGAACGCTCCCTCCCCCGCCTGCGGGGGAGGGCTGGGGAGGGGATGACCAGAACCCCGCTTCCCCCTCACCCTAACCCTCTCCCCCAAGGGGGAGAGGGGATGATTGGTGCACATCTCTCGTTACGAGGCGTGCGGCCAAGGGGTCACGAGAGTTAGTGGCTGATTCAGCAGCAGCTCTGGCCGCTGGGCGTGGTGGAGCAGCAACTGCTGCCGGTTTCGATTTTCAGTTCCGGCATGGTTGCCTTGCTGCTGGGTGTGGCAGCGGCTTCCGGCAATGCGATCCCCGCCTTCTCGTCGAAGGCGGCATCCAGCTTCTGCGCCGCCTCGTCGCGGATATGGCGGGCGATCTCGATCACCGTGGCGATCTGCTCGTCCGGAATGCCCATGTTGCGCAGCTTCTCCAGCTGGCACAGCCCCATGCCCGGATGCTTGCTGGCAATGCCCGAGGCGAGCGACACCAGGGCGATGATGGATGAATGCAGTTCAGGTGCAGACATGTGTTCCTCCTCTCGTTAAAGGACGGCGTTGAACAGGAAACCCACCAACAGAATGCCAGTGCCCACCACCCCCACGAAGGTGGCGATCAGAGGCAGCTTGAGCACCTTGCGCAGGATCAGCATCTCCGGCAGGGACAGGGCGATTACGCTCATCATGAAGGCGAGGGTGGTACCCAGGGCTGCACCCTTGCCGATCAGGGCCTCGACGATCGGAATAATGCCAGCGGCATTGGTATACATCGGAATGCCCAGGATCACCGCGCCGGGCACCGACCACCAGGCATCCTTGCCCATGATCGAGGCCATGAAGTCCTGCGGCACATAGCCGTGGATGGCCGCCCCGACGCCGATACCGACGATGATGTAGGGCCAGACCTTGCCCACGATCTCCTTTACGTGGTGCAGGCCGCCGCGCAGGCGGTCTTCCCAGCTCAGCTGGTCTCCGGTGGTCGGGGCGGCGTTGCCGGCGTGGATCTCGCGCACCCAGTCCTGCAGGTGTCGTTCCATGCCCAGCCTGCCTATCACCAGGCCGGCGACGATGGCCACGGCCAGCCCGGTCACCAGGTACAGCGCCGCGATCTTCCAGCCGAACAGCCCCAGCAGCAGTGCCAGGGCGATCTCGTTGACCATCGGTGCAGAGATCAAGAAGGAAAAGGTCACGCCCAGGGGCACCCCGGCGGACAGAAAGCCGATGAACAACGGCACGGCCGAGCAGGAACAGAAAGGGGTAACGATACCCAGCAGCGCGGCCAGGGTGTTCCCGATGCCGAGCCGCTTTCCCGCCAGTAAGGCCCGGGTGCGCTCGGGAGAGAAGAAGGTCTGGATCACGCCGATCAGGTAGACCACACCGATCAGCAGGAGGAAGACCTTGGGCGTGTCATAGGCAAAAAAGTGGACCGCCTCGCCGAGATGGGTATCGCGGGTCAGGCCCAATACCGAGATTGTCCAATCGGCAAAGTCACCCAGGTGCCAGTAGGCGAGGAACCAGAGCCCCGCTGCCAGCGGCAGGCCGATCAGCCAGACCATGAGGCAGGATGGATTCGTCTTGAGGGTTTCTGTCGAGGTGTTCATCTCACAATCCCGTTCGATGGGTTTGGCGAGTAGACGGACAAGGTCGGAAAAGGATGCAGCCTGCCGGGTCCCTTCGTCGCGGCTGAAGCCGCTCCCACAGCCGGCCGGGACGGCGACCCGAGTCGTGGGAGGGCCTTCAGGCCCGACAGGTTTATCCAAACAACCGCGCCCACCAGCGTTTGCGGTTATTGGGCGTGGGCGCCTCGTCCTCTACCTTTTCGGGTTTTTGCAGGCTCAGAATCCAGCGTGGCGGGATGCGGTAGCCGGCGCTGCCACAGGACGAGCCCAGGTGGTTGGGGTCGTAGACCTTCACCAGGGTTGGCTGGGCCGGGTCGTCGGCATACACGATACCGCAGTAGTCGTGGTCATGGTCCTGGTGGAGCAGTCCATTGAGCTCTTGGAGCGCATGCCTGAGCCCATCCCCCTTGAGCGGCAGTTCGGGCAGTTCGGAACCCACCTGATAGAGATACCATGCCTGGCCCGATCGATTGATCGTATCCCACAGGGCGTCGAGCTGGTCCCAGCGCATGATGCCGACGAACTTGCCGTCGAGGCGTTGGGTGAAACTGGCGGTTCGCTGGTCCATGGTTTCAGGATTCCATTTTGGGTGGTTGAGGAACATAGCAGCAGATGGCGCCGGATTCGTCATAGCGGATATTACAGCGGGCCTGCAGGGCCTGCTTGAGGCGTTGCCGTGCGCGTTGCACACGGGACTTGGCGCCCGGCAACGTCAGGCCCTTCAGCTCGGCGTATTCGGCCTGCTTCATGCCTTCGAGGTCGCACAGGGTGATGGCCTCTCGATCCGCTTCGTCGAGTGCCTCGAGCGCGTGAGGCAGGCATTCACTGAGCGAGACGATGGCGGGAATCTCCACCTCCGGGGCGCTGAGGTTCTCATCGACCTCCATGGTGTGGCGTTGCCGGCGATGATGATCGACCAGCAGGTTCCGCGCGACCCGGAACAGCCAGGCCCGCGGATTCTCCAGGGTGCAGAAACCGGCACCTTCGGCGATCGCCTTGAGAAAGGTGTTCTGCAGCAGATCCTCTGCGAGCATCGGGTCGTGCAGCTGCCGGATCAGGTAGCCGCGCAGCTCTGCCTCGTGCTGTTGCCAGGCATCGACCACGCAGTTGTATTTCATTGCGCGGCCTCCAGTTCCAGGTAGGTACGGTTGATGTTGCGCCGATGCCAGCCGTCATAGAACTTGAGGTAACGAAACTGCGGTGCCTCGCCCAGCTCGTCGGTGGTCTCACCCAGATCCTTCCAATCCGCCAGGGCGCGCGAGACGCCCTCGATCAGGAAATTCAGGTAGTCGCCCGTCTCGCGTCGGGCCTTCGCCAGGCTGCCCGGGTGCCCATGTCCTGGCACCACGACCTTCGGATCGAGCGCGGCGATGCGCTCGAAGGCCTGCTGCCACGATCGGACCGAGGTGAAAGGGTGTATGCCCAGCATACGATCGAGAAACACGAAGTCCCCGGTATAGACCACCCGAGGCTCCGGCAGCCAGGCGATGGCATCGCCGGGGAAGTGGCCGTTGCCGGGCCAGATCAGGTCGATCCGCGTGCCCCCAAGATCCAGTTTCGCATGGTCTTTCTCAATGATTCGGCTGGCGTAGACCGGCCGCGCCGACTTCGCCGCCTCCGGGTCGAAGCGATGCAGCCGCGCCATGTGATCGTCGGCATGGGCCTTTTGTGCTGCCACGGTGCGGGCCAGGGCGATGATCTCGATGCCCTTGTCCGCAAAATAGCTGTTGCCCAGCCAGTGATGATCCTGGGCGCCGATATCGATCACCCAGCGGATCGGCTGCTGCGTCACTCCGGCCACGGCCTGTTCGATCAGTCGCGCGCCCGCCAGGCTGGCGCCCGAGCCGATCAGGACTACGCCCTCGTCGGTGACCACGAAGCCCAGGGTATTGTTGAGCAGGTGGTTCTCCGCGGTGCGCGGTCCGATTTCGCCGACCAGTGCCCAGGCGTTCGGGGCGACCTGTTCCGGCAGCAGCTGGAATGCCTGGGCCGTGAGGCTCCAGGCACCCAGCAGCAG
>JANTHJ010000137.1 GCA_024762475.1 Chromatiales bacterium
GCACGTAATAGCTAGCTATTGCGAAGATTCGCAACGCGGAAATGGGCGATTTAGCGCCGCAAGATGCCGTGTTACGAATTGATCAGAGCTTCCTTAGCAACCGAGTGCTGGAACGGTGCGTCGGGCAGGGTGTGTCGATCGGCTTGCTCGACACTCGATAACAGCGGATCGCCTTGTCCCTCTTCAACGGACAAGAAGGGGGCACCGGGAACTGATATCCCGAATGATCAGGATCCTCATCTCATCTAATTTATAGATAGACACTGTTACACATTGATAATTTTGATTATCTCTCAACACTTCAGAAATCGTACGGTCATACAAGATCATTATCTGAAGTAATGACCTCAAAATCCCGGTCTATACTCTCGTAAGACCACGACCGGGAGGGAAGCATGCGCAAGCTGCTTCGCTGGATCAACGACATGGCCACCGAGTGGCTGATCCGCGACGGACCGCCGCCGCCCTCCCCCTTGTGCGATTTCAAACGGCTGCGGTTCGAGCTGCGCCCCGCCGACGTCCTGCTGATCGAGGGCCGCAGTCGTGTTTCCGAGGTCATCAAGACCATCACCCAGAGTCCCTGGAGCCACGCCGCGCTCTATATCGGCCACCTCTTCGAGATTCGCGACCCCAAGCTGCGCGCCATGGTCGAGGGGCACTACGACGGCAATCCGGAAGAGCCCCTCATCATCGAGGCCATGATGGGCAAGGGCACCATCGTCACCCCGCTGTCGAACTACCGCGACGACCATTTGCGCATCTGCCGCCCGGGCAGCCTCTCACCGGACGATGCGCAACAGGTCACCAATTATTGCGTGAGACGCCTTGGCCTGGACTACGATATCCGCCAAGTCCTCGACCTGGCCCGGTTCTTCTTCCCCTGGGGTATCCTGCCCCGCCGCTGGCGCTCCAGCCTGTTTCAGCACAACGCCGGCGAGCCGACTCGCATCGTCTGCTCCGGTCTGATCGCCGAGGCCTTCATGGCGGTGGACTACCCCATCCTGCCCTTCATCGACCGGGGCACCGACGGCAGCATTCGCTTCTTCAAGCGAAACCCCAAGCTCTTCGCCCCGCGGGATTTCGACACCTCGCCCTACTTCAGCATCATCAAGTACCCCTTCCTAGGGATCGACGAGCTGGGTCTCTACCGCAAGCTGCCCTGGAGTGGCGACGAAACCTATTACAACGACGAACGCGACGGGATGCCGGCGACCGAGCCGGCGGGTACCAAAGTGGCACGGCTGGCCGAATCGGCCGAGCTGCCCGACGACGCCATGAGTCCGAATCCCGACGACCCCCCAACGGATGAAGAAACCCCGACCGACGAGGCGGCCGCCTCGACCGTGCTGCCCCGCTGGCTCGGGCGGCTGGGAGGAAACCGATCATGAGAGGCCAATGCACCAACACCAGGAGGATCGACCCATGTGGATACTGGGACTGCTCATCACCCTGACCGTGGTCTGGGCCCTCGCCTATCGCGGCGCTGGTGCCAGCCTGTGGATTGCGGCCCTGGCCGTGGGCCTGACCACCGTCACCCTGGCCAGTCACATCACGTGGTACGTCTCGGTGCCATTGTGGCTGATCGCCACGGCCCTGGTGCTGCTGCTGGGGGTACCGCGCATCCGCCGTCACTATGTCACCGCCCCGTTGCTGCGCCAGTTCCGCAAGGTGATGCCCGCCATGTCGCCCACCGAACGCGAGGCGCTGGAGGCCGGTACCGTGTGGTGGGATGCCGAGCTGTTCTCCGGCCAGCCCCATTGGGGACGGCTGTTGCGCCTGCCGCGACCGCATCTCAGTGAAGAGGAGCAGGCCTTTCTCGACGGCCCCACCGAACAGCTCTGCAGGATGCTCGACGACTGGCAGATCACCCACCACGAGAGGGATCTGCCCCCCGAGGTGTGGTCCTTCATCCGCAGCCAGGGCTTCTTCGGACTGATCATCCCGCGCCGCTATGGTGGCAAGGGCTTTTCCGCCCAGGCCCACTCGGCGGTGGTGATCAAGCTGGCCAGCCGCAGCATCGTCGCCGCCATCACCGTGATGGTGCCCAACTCCCTGGGGCCGGGAAAGCTGTTGCTCAACTACGGCACCCGGGAACAGCGTGACTACTACCTGCCGCGGCTCGCGCGCGGTCAGGAGATCCCCTGCTTTGCCCTCACCGGCCCGGACGCCGGCTCGGATGCCGGCGCCATCCCGGATCGCGGCGTGGTCTGCTACGGCGACTGGCAGGGCGATCGGGTGCTGGGCGTGCGGCTGAACTGGGAGAAGCGCTACATCACCCTGGGCCCGGTCTGCACCCTGCTCGGCCTCGCCTTCCGTCTGTATGATCCCGACCACCTGCTGGGCGAACAGGAGGACCGGGGTATTACCCTCGCCCTGATCCCGCGCGACACGCAAGGCGTCGAGATCGGCGAGCGTCACATCCCGCTGGATATCCCCTTCCAGAACGGCCCGAACCGCGGGCGCGACGTGTTCGTGCCCATGAGCCAACTGATCGGCGGCGACCAGCACATCGGCAACGGCTGGCGCATGCTGGTGGAATGCCTGTCCGAAGGACGCGCCATCTCCCTGCCCTCGCTGAGTGTGGGCGCGGGCAAGCTGGCGAGCCGCTACACCGGCGCCTATGCCGCCATACGGCAGCAGTTCGGCGTGCCCATCGGCCGCTTCGAGGGCATCGAAAAGCCGCTGGCACGTATCGCCGGTCTCACCTATCAGATGGACGCGGCCCGCCAGCTCACCCTCGGCGGATTGGACCTGGGCGAGAAGCCCTCGGTGATCTCCGCCATCGTCAAGTATCACCTGACCGAGAAATACCGCCAGTGCATCAACGATGCCATGGACATCCAGGGGGGCAGCGGCATCTGCCTGGGGCCGCGCAACCTGATCGGGCGCATCTACCAGGCCATCCCCATCGCGATCACGGTCGAGGGGGCGAACATCCTGACGCGCAACATGATCATCTTCGGCCAGGGCGCGGTACGCGCGCACCCCTGGGTGCTGAAGGAGTTCACCGCCGCGCAGAACCCGGATCGCCGCCAGGGTCTGGCCGACTTCGACCATGCGCTGTTCGGTCACGTGGGCTTCCTGTTGGGAAACCTCGCCCGCAGCGTCTTTCTCGGCCTGACACGCGGACGTTTCAGCCGCGCCCCGGTCGACGGGCCGGCACGCCGCCACTTCCAACGGCTGAACTGGATGAGCGCCGCCTTCGCCCTGTGTGCCGATGTGGCCATGATGACCCTGGGCGGCTCGCTCAAGCGCAAGGAACGACTCTCGGCGCGCCTGGGTGACATCCTCAGCGAGCTGTATCTGTGCTCGGCGGTGCTCAAGCGCTTCGAGGACCAGGGCAGGCCCGAGGAGGACCTGCCGCTGCTGGGCTGGTGCGTCGACCAATCGCTCTACCAGATGCAGGAATCCTTCCGCCTGCTGTTCCGCAACCTGCCCTGGCGGCCCCTGGGCTGGCTGTTGCGCCTGCTGGTCTTTCCCACCGGGCAGCCCTTCACCGAGCCGACCGATCGTCTCGATCACCGCGTGGCGCAGACGGTGCTGCAGCCCGGCGGCGCACGCGACCGCCTGACCGAGGGTATCTTCATCACCGACGACCCGGCCTTGCGCCAGGGCGAGTTCGAGCAGGCATTCCAGCAGGCCGCACGCGTCGCGCCCATCGAGAAGACCCTGCGTGAGGCCCGGCGCAACGGCCTGATTCAGGCACGCCATCCGCTCGCCCAGGCCGAGGAGGCGCATGCCCAGGGTCTGATCGACGATCAGGACCTGGCCGCGATGCAACAGATGCAGGCCCTGCGCGCCCAGGTCATCGCGGTGGACAGTTTCCCCGACTACGGCCATCGCTATGCCCTGGACCAGGACCTGCCCAGATCCAACAAGGTCCGCCACATCGAGGAGGCTCACCATGTCCGTGCCAACAAACCCGCCTGAGGTCTATGTCGTCGCCGGCCGGCGCACGCCCCAGCTCAAGGCCCAGGGAAAGCCCGGGCCCTTCCACGCCAGCGATCTGGCGCACGCAGCCGCGCGGCACCTGCTGCTGGAGCTGGATGTGCCACCGGACAGAATCGACGAGGTCGTTCTCGGCTGCGTGGCCCCCGGCCCCGACGAGGCCAACATCGCTCGGGTGGTGGCGCTGCGCCTGGGACTGAGCGAGCGGGTACCCGCCTGGACGGTGCAGCGCAACTGCGCCTCGGGCATGCAGGCCATCGACAGCGCCGCCCAGAGCATCCGCAACGGCCGCTCCCAGATCGTTCTGGCCGGCGGCGTCGAGGCGATGAGTCACCACCCGGTGCTGCTCAACGAGCTGATGGTCGCCTGGCTGGCGCAATGGAGCCGGGCCCGCTCCCTGGGACAGCGCGGACGCCTGTTGACCCAGCTCAGCGCCCGCCATCTGAAGCCGATCATCGGGCTGCTGCGCGGCCTTACCGATCCGGTGGTGGGCATCAACATGGGCCAGACCGCCGAGGAGCTGGCCACCCGCTTCGACATCGACCGCGAGGCGATGGACCGCTACGCCCTGCGCAGTCACCGCCGTCTCGCTCAGGCGATGGAGGAAGGCATCTTCGAGGACGAGATCGTCCCCCTCTACGACCGCGAGGGACAGGTCTACACCGCCGACAACGGCGTGCGGCCCGATACCGACATGGAGCAGCTCGGACGTCTGCGGCCGGTGTTCGACCGGGTCGGCGGGCGGGTCACCGCCGGCAACAGCGCCCAGGTGAGCGATGGGGCGGCCACCCTGCTGCTGGCCTCGGCCGAGGCGGTCGCACGATTCGATCTGCCGGTACTGGGTCGCATCCGCGATGTCCAATGGGCCGGGCTCTCGCCCCGCTACATGGGGCTGGGCCCGGTGTATGCCATGGCGCCCTTGCTGCACCGTCACGACCTCTCGACCGACGAGATCGACAACTGGGAGATCAACGAGGCCTTCGCCGCCCAGGTGCTGGCCTGCCTGGTGGCCTGGACCGATCCCGCGTTCTGCCATGAGGAACTGGACAGCAAGCCGCTGCCACCGATCGATGAGGAGCGGCTCAATATCCACGGCGGGGGGATCAGCCTCGGTCACCCTGTCGGTGCCAGCGGGGCGCGCATCACCCTGCATTGCCTGAGCAACCTGAAACGTAGTGGCGGACGCTACGGGGTCGCCAGCCTGTGCATCGGCGGCGGCCAGGGCGGCGCCCTGCTGCTGGAGGCAGCGCCATGACTGCTGATGAATGTCCAGAGCGAAACCATGTGGGAGCGGCTTGTGGGAGCGGCTTTAGCCGCGATCGAAGACGCCTCGGGCCTGAAGACCCTCCCACAGAAGGTGCCCCTGACACCCATCCGGGGAAACGAAACAGGAGAACGTCATGACCACCAAAGACCTGCACTGGGAACTGGACGACGAAGGGATCGCCTGGCTCGCCCTCGACAAGGCCGACAGCCAGGCCAATGTGCTCGACGAAGCCCTGTTGGAGGCCTTCGACGCCACCCTGGTGGAGATCGCCCAGGGGCACCCGCGGGGTCTGGTCATCTATTCGGCCAAACCCGGTGGCTTCATCGCCGGTGCGGATGTGAAGGCCTTCGCCCGGATCAGCGATCCGACCCAGGCCAAACGGCACATCCGACGCGGTCACGAGATCTTTCAACGCCTCGAGTCCCTGGCCTTCCCCACGGTGGCGATGATCCACGGCTACTGCCTGGGCGGCGGCCTGGAACTGGCCCTGGCCTGCGACTACCGGGTGGCCCGCGAGGATCCAGGCACCCGTCTTGGCTTCCCCGAGGTGCGGCTCGGCATCTTCCCGGGCTTTGGTGGCACGGTGCGCAGCCTGCGCCTGCTCGGCCACCTGCCCGCGCTCGAGCTAATGCTCACCGGCCGCACGGTGGATGGCCGACGGGCGCGTCGTATAGGGCTGGTCGACCATGCGGTGCCGGAGCGTCAGCTACGCAACGCAGCGCGACTGGTGATCCGGGAACGACCGTCCCCGGCGCGCTCGCCGATGCTGAAGCGTCTGCTGGGCACCCTGCCCGCGCGCCAGCTCCTGGCCCCGCTACTGCGCCGGCGTCTGCAGGCCAAGGTCAATCCCAAACACTACCCCGCGCCCTATGCCCTGCTCGA
>JANTHJ010000138.1 GCA_024762475.1 Chromatiales bacterium
CATGAGCCTACCAGCGTCGAGACGCTCTATCAGGTTGTCAGCCAAACCTGGGAGCAACCGCTGACGCCGGAGCTGAAACAGGCCATCGACCACCACCTCCATACGTTCAGCACTATCGATTTGCTCGAATCCCTGGCATGAAGTTGCGTTCACTCTCGCCCATCCAAGTCGAGGCGCATCTCGAGAACGGCCTGGCACTGGAATCGGGGCCCTTCACCTTCACCGTTCGGGGGCGCTACGCGGTATTGCGCGACTCGCTGCACCTGCTCTATGCCGACCACCCAATACTATCGGCCGACAGCTTCGTCGATTTCCCGGTCTCATTGCGCGCGCCCAACCCGCTTCGGCGTATCTTTCGGCCGCAGGTCCAGTTCTATTTCGATCAACACAGGCCGTTCTACCCCTTACCTGCCGACCAGGCCTTCGCCTCCTTCGAGTGGGGCCTGAACTGGGTCATTTCGAACCACGCCCATCGGTTCATCATTCTTCATGCCGCCGTACTCGAAAGGCGCGGGCACGCACTGGTGCTGCCCGGTGAGCCCGGCGCGGGCAAGAGCACCCTGTGCGCCGCCCTGATGATGTCCGGGTGGCGGTTGTTCTCCGATGAGCTGACCCTCATCGATCCGCCATCCGGCAACGCCTTCCCGCTGTGCCGCCCCGTGAGCCTCAAGAATGCCTCGATCGAGGTGATAAGAAGTTGCTTCGCAGATGCGACGCTAGGCCCCATCGTAGACGCCACCAGCAAGGGCCGGGTCACCCACGTGAAGCCCACCGAGGCGAGTGTGGCGAAGATGGATACGCCGGCCCCTATCGCCTGGATCGTATTCCCGCGCTATGAAGAAGGCGCGCCCACCCGCCTGAACCCGCGCTCGAAGGCCGAGAGTTTCCTTGAGGTCGCAAAGAATGCCTTCAACTACAGCCTCCATCGGCAGCAGGGCTTCGAGGTCATGCGCCGCGTCGTTTCGGGCGCCGACTGTTATCATCTATCCTACTCGGACCTAGAGGAAGCAATGGCCAGGCTCGAGGCGCTGCCGCTGCCAGAGCCGGTCGAACCTGAAATCGAGAGTCTGCCCCGTTGAACCTCCTTACTCCTCTGCTCATCGCGGCCAGAAAGCCGGGGTTCCACTATGACGCCAGCGCTCTGGAGGCGGCGACCTTGATCCGCCAGGCACGTGCGGCCGACCTGTTGGCGCATCTAGAGGTTGCGTTGCACAACCGCATTGACCCCAAGGTATCTCCTCGCTTTCAGATGCACGTCGAGGCAGCGCGCATCCTGGCGGAAAAACAGCGCCAAAACGTCAACTGGGAGGTCGAACAGATCGCCAAGGCCACGCGGCGAATCGGCGTACCCATGGTATTGCTCAAAGGGAGTGCCTACATCGCGCGAAACATTCGGGCGGGCCGAGGGCGGCTGCTCAGCGATATCGATATCCTGGTGCCCCAGGGCGCCATCGACGATGTGGAAAACTCGATGAAGAAGTCCGGCTACTTCCCCAAGGAGGTTTCGGACTACGACCGCCGCTATTACCGGGAATGGAGTCATGAGATTCCGCCGGTCGTCCATTTCAACCGCCACACGACGGTCGACATCCATCACAGCATCCTGCCCCCGACCACCCGCCTCAAGCCCGACGCGCGATTGCTGCTCGCCGAGGCGGAGCCGCTGCCGGGCCATGAGGATGTCTATACCCTGTCGCCCCGGGATATGATCCTCCACAGCGCCTGTCATCTGTTCCACGAGGGGGAACTGCAACACGGGCTGCGCGACCTGGTCGACATCCATACCCTGCTCAGTGAATTCATGACCGACCAGGCGGCCTGGGAGGGGCTGGTGACCCGTGCGCGGCAGCTCGACCTGATGCCGCCCCTCTACTACGCTCTGCGCTATGCTTCGCGGATCCTGGAAACGCCGGTGCCACCTCATATTCTTAAGGCCGTGCAAGCTGGAGGACCCGGGTGCCTGATGGGCAAAATGCAGGACTGGTGCTTCGGCGAGGCCTTCCAACCCGACCATCCCACCTGCAGGACATGGCATAGCGGCCTAGCCCGACTCCTGCTGTATATTCGGGCGCACTACCTGCGCATGCCACTGGCCATGTTGGGGCCACATCTTGCCTACAAGGCCCTTGTCGTCCCCTATCGGGAACGGAAACGGGAGGAGGACAGACTCCGCCGCCAGCAGCAACTGCAGGGCTAGTCGCAATCCACAGAACGAATCGAATCGCAATATTGGAGCCAAGGGGCCCGCTTTTCTCATGAACATCGGCGCGTTCAGCTATTCCATCGCCACCCTGCTATTCGCGCTGCTGAGCATCCTGCTGCTCACCGCGTGGCGTAAGCGGGGAACAGGCACCCGGGTCGTAATTGCCAGTCTACTCTCCATCCTCTGGGCGGGTGGATCCTGGTATGCAGCCGGCCCGGGAGTGCATCCCTTCGCCCTCCAGGTACTCGAACTGGGACGCGACGCAGGCTGGATCCTGTTCTTGCTCCACCTGTCGACACCCCAGTCGGCCGGGCGTGCCGGACGCCTCACTTGGCAAGGTATTCTGCTCGGTACGCTCGTCGCAACCACCTTGGGACTCATGGTGGCACCTTCTGTGCTGCAGGAGCAGCAGGTCTCGGCCGTTTGGATGAGCGATTTGCTCACCATTTGCTGGATCGGATTCGCACTACTGGGATTGATTCTGGTCGAACAGCTCTACCGAAACGCCACGGCACAACAGCGCTGGGCTATCAAATACCTCTGCCTGGGCCTCGGCGCCATTTTCGCGTACGACTTCTACCTGTTCTCCGATGCCCTGCTCTTCAAACAGCTCAACCTTCAGGTCTGGGAGGCGCGGGGGATCGTAAATGCCCTGGCCGTACCGCTGATCGCCATCTCGATCGCCAGAAACCCCGACTGGGCCTTGCGAATTCACGTCTCCCGCCAGATCGTGTTCCACTCGGTCACGCTCATCGGCGCCGGCCTGTACCTTCTTGCCATGGCTGGCGCCGGCTATCTGATCCGGGAGTATGGGGGGAGCTGGGGAGCCCTGCTCCAGATCACCTTTCTGGCCGGTGCCTTGGCATTGCTCGGGGTGTTGCTGTTCTCCGACCGGATGCGTGCGCAGCTGCGGGTATTGCTGAGCAAGCATTTCTTCAGCTACAAATATGACTATAGAGAGGAATGGATGCGCTTCACGCGCACCTTGGCGGAGGGCTCCTGGGCGGTCCCGGAGCGGGTAGTACATGCGATGGCGACGCTGGTGAGCAGCCCCGGCGGCATCCTGTGGACGCGTGGCGACAACCGGGGGCTCAGCCTCACGACTCATTGGAACATGCCTCCCGTTGAGGTCGAGGAAAGCGCCTGGGAGGGATTGGTCGAGTTTCTGCACGACCGGCAATGGGTCGTCGACCTCGACGAATATCGATCGTCACCCAGTCTTTACGACCCGCTGGATCTGCCCGACTGGTTGCTGGAGATACCGCAAGGTTGGCTGATCATCCCCCTTCCCTTCAGGGATGAAATCGTCGGAGTGCTGCTGCTCAAGAAATCACCGGTTGTTACCTCGATCAATTGGGAGGATCGCGATCTCCTCAAAATGGCGGCACTCCAGGCGGCCAGCAACCTCGCCCAATATCTCAGTGACCAGGCGCTCATGCAGGCGCGCCAGTTCGAGGCCTTCAACCGGCTTTCCGCCTACGTGGTCCACGACCTGAAGAATATACTGGCCCAACAATCGCTGATCGTCTCCAATGCAGAGAAACACCTGCACAATCCCGCCTTCGTGGAGGATGTTATCGGCACGGTGCGCAATTCGGTCGCCCGCATGACCCGTCTCATGGAACAGATGCGCAGCGGCATGCGCGGCACCAGAGAGAAAACCATCGACCTGGCTGAGCTGCTTGCGGAGGTCGTCGAACGACACGCGGGGCGGCCACCTGCTCCCGCACTCGAAGATCGCACAGAGGGCCTGTTCGTCCAGGCAGATCCCGAACAACTCGCCACGGTCTTCGGCCATATCATCCAAAATGCGCAGGAGGCCACTGGCAAGGACGGAGAGGTCAGAGTCCGGCTTATCCGTCAGCCGGACATGGCCCTCGTAGAGATCAGCGACACCGGGTGCGGCATGGATGCGGAATTCGTGCGAGACCGCCTGTTCAAGCCCTTCGAGTCAACCAAGGGCCTCACCGGGATGGGGATCGGGGCCTTCGAGAGTCGGGAGATTATCCGCGCCCTCGGCGGAGAGATCCGCGTCGAGAGTCAGCCGGGCAAGGGTTCTGTATTCCGTATTACAATACCGCTCGCGCAGATCAGTGAAGATCGGGACAGCACTTCGGAGAACAAGGAAAGGACTAGCGCTTGAAAAATTCAGGGAAATACCTACTCGTAGTAGAAGACGACGAGGGCCTGCAAAGCCAGCTGCGTTGGTGCTTCGACGATTATGAGGTGCTGATTGCCGGCGACCGCGAAGCGGCGATCACCCTGCTGCGAAGGCATGAGCCGGGCGTCGTCACGCTCGACCTGGGACTGCCTCCAGACCCGGGCGGCGTGACCGAAGGTCTGGCAACCCTGGAAGAGATCCTCGCCTTGGCGCCGGAAACCAAGGTCATCGTCGTTACCGGAGACAACGACCGCAGCAATGCCGTCAAGGCCATTGGGCTGGGCGCCTATGACTTCTACCAGAAACCTGTCGATCCCGAGCTGCTGGGGCTGATCGTGGATCGCGCCCACGCGGTGCACGAGCTCGAGACCGAGAACCGCAGGCTCCAGCAATCGCAGCACGAAACCCCGCTTCGGGGCATCATCGCGACCAGTCCTCCGATGCTCAAGATCTGCCGGACGGTCGAAAAGATCGCCCCTTCCGATATCACCACCCTGGTCTTCGGCGCCAGTGGCACCGGCAAGGAGTTGATCGCCCGGGCGCTTCACGAGCTGAGTCCACGGGCCGACAAGCGGCTGGTTGCCATCAATTGTGCCGCCATTCCCGACACCCTTCTGGAGGCCGAGCTATTCGGCTATGAAAAAGGCGCTTTCACCGGTGCCGTGAAGCAGACCAAGGGGAAAATAGAATATGCCAATGGCGGGACGCTCTTTCTGGACGAGATCGGCGACCTGCCCTTCGAGCTTCAGGCCAAGCTGTTGCGCTTCATCCAGGAGAGGGTCGTCGAGCGCATCGGCGGGCGCGAGGAGATTTCGGTGGATGTGCGCATCGTCGGCGCCACCCACCAGGACCTTTCCAAACTGATCGCCGAGGGCCGCTTCCGGGAGGATCTCTATTACCGGCTGAGCGAGTTCACCATCGAAATTCCCCCCTTGAAGGATCGACAGGGCGATGCCGTCGTACTGGCGAAGGCCTTCCTGCACCGCTTTGCGGGGGAATACAATGCCCAAGTCACAGGATTCACCCCTGAAGCGCTGGAGGCGATCGAGGCCTACGACTGGCCGGGCAATGTGCGAGAGGTCGAAAGCCGGATCAAGCGCGCCGTCATCATGGCAGACGGCCCCAGCATCACGTTAGAGGATCTGGAATTGGGCCAGGCAGAAGCTGAGCCGCTGCCCCTCAACCTGCAGCGGGTTCGCGACGAAGCGGAACGAAATGCCATCCTCCGCGCATTGCAACGCACCGATGACAACGTCACCGATGCAGCCAAACTGCTGGGCGTCACACGGCCCACGCTGTACCGGCTGATCGAAAAATACGGTTTCCACTGATTCTACTTTGTCATATTATAGGCTCGGTTGTGGGAGTGGCTTCAGCCACGATGGAAATGACCTTCGGGCCTGAAGGCCCTCCCACAGGCGGCTTCACCCCACCGTGGCCAACGGGCACATGAACCGCGCCGTCCCGCCCCATTCAGTCGAATGTGACAAAGTAGGACTCACCCGAATATTTCACCCGGTCGCTGAAAACTACTGATAACTCACTGGTTGCCATGATTATCTTCGTATATTAGCGGGTAGCGAAATGTCACCGGGCCAACGCTGGACGCGCCCTCGCACCGATCTGGCCGCCCTCGAGCGGTATTTCCTTCCTCAT
>JANTHJ010000139.1 GCA_024762475.1 Chromatiales bacterium
TATGGGTCGACCACCCTGCAGGACATCGAGCAACGGCTGGATGGTCTGGCAGAGGGACATCGGCTCGCGACCTTCCAGTCGAACCACGAGGGGGAGCTGATCGATCGCATTCACCAGGCAGGCCGGGAGGGTGTGGCTTTTATCCTGATCAACCCGGGCGCTTTTACCCATACCAGCGTCGCGCTGCGCGATGCCCTGCTGGGCGTGTCCATACCGTTCATCGAGGTGCATCTTTCCAACGTGTATGCGCGCGAGCCCTTTCGCCATCGCTCCTACCTGTCCGATATCGCCGTTGGAGTGATCAGCGGGCTGGGGGCCATGGGCTATGAACTGGCCCTTGCGGCTGCGCTGCAGCGTATTGGCCGATAGACGAAGAAACGAACAGGAACCCGCATGGATATCCGAAAAGTCAAGAAACTGATCGAACTGCTGGAAGAGTCCGACGTGGCGGAGATCGAGATCCACGAGGGGGAGGAATCGGTACGCATCAGCCGCACCAGCAGCGCCGCCCCCTTGATGGCGCCAGTCGCCGCGCCAGTTCCAACTGCGGCGCCGGCTGTGTCGCCAGCCGCGACCGAAGCGAGCGCAGCACCAGCGGAGAGCGAGCCCGAAGGTCACATCATCCGCTCACCGATGGTAGGCACCTTCTACCGCGCGCCGTCGCCCACCTCCAAGCCCTTCGTGGAGGAAGGCTCCAAGGTCTCGCCCGGTGACACCCTTTGCATCATCGAGGCCATGAAGATCCTCAACCAGATCGAGTCGGATGTCGCCGGCACGGTAAAGAAGATCCTGGTGGAGAACGGCCAGCCGGTCGAATACAACCAACCGCTTTTCGTGATCGGATAACGCCATGTTGGAGAAGGTCGTCATCGCCAACCGGGGCGAGATTGCACTGCGCATCCTGCGTGCCTGCCGGGAACTGGGCATTGCCACCGTGGCGGTGCACTCCGAGGCCGACCGCGACCTCAAGCACGTGCGCCTGGCCGACGAATCGGTGTGTATCGGCCCGGCCTCTTCGGCGGAGAGCTATCTGAACATCCCGGCCATCATCAGCGCGGCCGAGGTCTGCGACGCCACGGCCATTCATCCGGGCTACGGTTTCCTCTCGGAGAACGCCGACTTCGCCGAACGCGTGGAGAGCTCCGGCTTCCGGTTCATCGGCCCCCGACCCGATACCATCCGCCTGATGGGCGACAAGATCACCGCCATCGAGGCCATGAAAGAGGCGGGCGTGCCCACCGTGCCCGGCTCCAACGGCCCCCTGGACGATGACAAGGAGCGCACCATCAAGTTGGCCCGCGAGATCGGCTACCCGGTGATCATCAAGGCCGCCGGCGGCGGTGGTGGGCGGGGCATGCGCGTGGTCCATTCCGAGGCCGCGCTGCTCAATGCCGTCTCGCTGACCCGCAATGAGGCCGGCGCCGCCTTCGGCAACGATATCGTCTACATGGAGAAATTCCTCGAGAATCCGCGCCATGTGGAGTTCCAGGTGTTGGCGGACGAACACGGCAATGCGATCCATCTTGCCGAGCGCGACTGTTCCATGCAGCGCCGTCACCAGAAGGTGGTCGAGGAGGCGCCGGCGCCCGGCATCTCCGAGACGTTGCGAAACGAGATCGGCGAGCGCTGCGCCGAGGCGTGCCGTCGCATCGGCTACCGCGGGGCGGGCACCTTCGAGTTCCTGTACGAAAATGGCGAGTTCTATTTCATCGAGATGAATACCCGGATACAGGTCGAGCATCCGGTCACCGAGATGATCACCGGCGTGGACATCGTCAAGGAGCAGCTGTTGGTGGCCGCCGGCGAGCCGCTGCGCTATACCCAGGACAATATCCAGGTCCGCGGCCATGCCATCGAATGCCGCATCAACGCCGAAGATCCCGAGAATTTCATGCCCAGCCCCGGCAAGATCACCGCACTGCACCTGCCTGGCGGCCCCGGGGTGCGGGTGGATACCCATCTCTACGACGGCTATGTGGTGCCGCCCTATTACGACTCGATGATCGGCAAGGTCATCACCCATGGCGAGGATCGCGACGTGGCCATCGCGCGCATGCGCGGCGCCCTGTCCGAGATGGTGATCGGCGGGATCAAGAGCAATATCCCACTGCAGCAGGAAATCATGATGGACGGCAACTTCTCGGCGGGTGGCGTCAATATCCACTACCTGGAGAAGAAGCTCGGGTTGTAAGATTCTCAACCGCAAAGGACGCGAAGGACACCTTTCGACTCCGCTGACGCCTGGTTCGTGACCAGGTGCCGGCATTCTATCCGCCATGTCCTTCCTGGTGATGCCCATGCCATGGATTCAGTGCCACCTCACCGTCGACAAGTCTCAGGCCCCCCTGGTGGAGTTGTTGTTCGAACAACTGGACGCCCTGTCGGTAACCCTGGGGGATGCCGGTGACGAGCCCATGCTCGAGCCGGCGCCCGGCGAGACCCCTCTCTGGCAGGCCACCCGCGTCAGCGCACTCTTTGCGGGAGATACCGATATCGACCGACTGCGCTCGGCCATCGGCCAGGCGCTGGCGCAGGAAGTCGGGGCCGGCCTGGAGATCGAGGTCGTCGAAGATCGTGACTGGGAACGCGCCTGGCTGGACCGTTTCCGTCCGATGCGCTTCGGCCAGCGCCTGTGGGTACGCCCCGGGGGCCAGGAGATAGCCGACCCCCACGCCATCGCGGTGGATCTCGACCCCGGCCTGGCCTTTGGCACCGGCACCCACCCCACTACCGCCCTGTGCCTGGAGTGGCTCGACGGGGCGCGCCTCACGGGCAAGAAGGTGATCGACTTCGGCTGTGGCTCGGGCATCCTCGCGATCGCTGCCCTGAAGCTGGGCGCGGCCAAGGCCATCGGCGTGGACCATGACCCGCAGGCGCTGCTCGCGACGCGCGAGAACGCGGCCCGCAACGGCGTGGTCGACCGCCTGGAGGCCTGGAGCGACCAAGCCTTCCCCACGCGGCGCGCACCACTGGTCCTGGCAAACATCCTCGCCAACGTCCTGATCGAGCTAGAGCCCCGTATCGTCGACCTGGTGGCGCCGGGGGGCGAACTGGTGCTGTCGGGCATCCTGCCCGAACAGGCGGACGAGGTGGTCGCCGCCTTCAGCGGTGACCTGCTGTTCTCCAGCGCCCGGGAGCGAGACGGCTGGGTGCTGCTGCATGCCCGCCGTCAGCCGGGTCACGACATCTATTCATGAAAATCCGCTGCCCGTCCTGCCGCACCGTCTATGACGTCGAGCCTCAGGTACTGCAGCCTGCCCACGGCTTGGCCCGCTGTTTTCGCTGCGGCACCGTCTTCAACGCCTTCCAACACGGTCTGGATGAGCCCCCGGGGGCAGACCGGGATTATGCAGGGGAGGCAGAGCCTGCCGATCGCGACTCTGCCCTGCAGTTGCAGGAATCGGACACCTCCTTTCTGGCAGAAGACTCATCACCGGTTTCCGAGCCGTCCTCTGCGGACCAGTCACCGTTCGAAAAAGGGGAAAACCTCGAGGCGCCGGCACTGGCTGGAGGGGGGCGCGACAGAGACAGCGGAGAACTGCCCTTCGAGGTCCCGGACGACCTGGAAGAGATCGAGCCGGCAGAGGATGTCGCCCTGGATGCCGAGCAGGCCCTGGCGCCCGCACCGCCGCGCCAAGCACCCTGGTGGCAGAAGGCCCTGGTGGCCATTCTCCTGCTGACTCTGGGCGCGCAGCTGGCATGGATGCGACGCGACCTGTGGATCGACCATCCGCTCGCCATCCAGGCCTGCGCGGTACTGGATTGCCGGCTACCGGAAGCCTCCCGCCCGCAGGAGTTCCGCGTGATCGAGCGAGACATGCAGCTCGTTCGCGGCAGCCCACCGGTGCTGCGGCTGTCGCTGGCGATGCGCAACGATGCCCGGCTTGCCCAGCCGCTGCCGCAACTGGAACTCTCCCTGCTCGACGCCGGGGGCGCGGTGGTGGCGCGGCGGCTGTTCTCGCCCCAGCAGTATCTGCCGCCGGACTGGACCGGGCCGGCCGCTGCGCTTCCCGGCGAAGTGATCACTATCGAGCTGAAACTGAAGGATCCGGGCCCCCGCGCCCGAGGCTTCACCATCGAGTTTCTTTGAACGCCGGCTGCGAAGCCGGTCTCACTTGCACTTCCGAGACAGGGGCGTAATATTGCCGGTCCGCGCGGGCATTGGGGGGACCACCGTCCGGCGCGGCAATACCACAGCAGTCGACCCGTCCCGGCAGACGGGCCACGCCAAAACAAAAGAACCCAGGACCTCGGCGCGATGCTGATCGGCAACCACTTGTTGCAGAACCGTCTTATTCTGGCGCCCATGGCGGGCGTCACCGACCGCCCCTTCCGTCAGCTGTGCCGGCGGCATGGCGCGGCACTGGCCGTCTCGGAGATGGTCAGCGCCGATACCAGCCTGTATGCCAGCCGCAAGACCCAGAAGCGCCTTGACCACCAGGGAGAGGCCGGCCCCATATCGGTACAGATCGTGGGCAACGATCCGCGCCGCATGGCCGAGGCCGCGCGCGCCAATGTCGCCCTGGGGGCGCATATCATCGACATCAATATGGGCTGCCCGAAGAAGAAGGTGTGCAAGACGGCGGCCGGCTCGGCGCTGCTGCGCGATGAGGCGCTGGTAGGACGGATACTGGAGACGGTGGTCTCGGCGGTAGCGGTGCCAGTGACCCTCAAGATTCGCACCGGCTGGAGCCCGGAGGAGCGCAATGCGGTCCGTATCGCCCGCATTGCCGAGGAGGCCGGCATCCAGGCGCTGGCCATCCACGGACGCACCCGTGCCTGTGGATTCTCCGGCAACGCGGAATACGCGACCATCACGCGCGTCAAACAGGCAGTGAAGATTCCGATCATCGCCAACGGAGACATCGACAGCCCCGCCAAGGCACGCCAGGTACTCGACCGCAGCGGCGCCGACGCGGTGATGATCGGCCGTGCGGCCCAGGGCCGGCCCTGGATCTTCGAGGAGATCGATCACTATCTGCGTACCGGACGGGAGGCTGCCCCCCGCTCGCCGGAATGGATTCGTTCCGCCCTGCTGGAACACCTGGATGCCCTGTATAGCTTCTATGGCAGGGAACATGGCGTGCGGATTGCGCGCAAACACATCGCCTGGTACAGCCGCACGCAGCCCGGGGGGAATCACTTCCGTCGGCAGGTAAACCAGGCACAGACCGACGACCAGCAGATGGCGCTGATCGGGCAATACTTCGATGGCCTTGCACACAGGGAGTACGCCGCATGAACCTCGCCACCGACAAGCCGGCTACGGCAATCGAGAGCGCCAAGACGCGCAGCGCCGGCAAGGGATCGCAGCGCCCTGCCCCACTCAGCGATCTGGTGCGCCAATCACTGGACCAGTACTTCGACCAGCTCGAAGGCACCGAACCGAACGATCTGTACCAGATGGTCATCGCCCAGACCGAGCGCCCGCTGTTTATGCGGGTGATGCAGCATACCGGCGGCAATCAGACCCGCGCCGCAGCGCTGCTCGGAATCAGCCGGGCCACCCTGCGCAAGAAACTGGCGTTGTACAATATCGCCTGATTGCCATTTCACCCGTGCCGAGCGTGGCCGCCGGGCTGCGCTTGCGTCTTGAAGGTATCTGCCCATGCCCACCATTACCCGAGCCCTGATCAGCGTTTCCGACAAGAGCGGCGTGACCGACTTCGCCCGCGACCTGCACGAGGCGGGCGTTGAGATCCTCTCCACCGGCGGTACCGCCCGCCTGCTCAGGGAGCAGGGCATTCCCGTCATCGAGGTCAGCGATTACACCGGGTTCCCCGAGATGATGGACGGGCGGGTCAAGACCCTGCATCCGAAGATCCACGGTGGCATCCTGGGGCGTCGCGGGACCGACGACGACGTGATGGAGGAGCACGGCATCGGCCGCATCGATCTGGTGGCGGTCAACCTCTATCCCTTCGAGCAGGCGGTGGCCGATCCGGACTGCACGCTGGAGAACGCCATCGAGAACATCGACATCGG
>JANTHJ010000140.1 GCA_024762475.1 Chromatiales bacterium
CAAGACCCTCAAGCCAACCTGCTTTCCCGCAACCTCTCCACCAGCCCCCTCAACGACGCCTCCGGCTCCTCCCCCAGCAGCAACCAGCGCTGCAATAGCGGATCTTCGCGGGTCAGCAGTTCACGGAAAGCGGTCTGCTCTGCCTCGGGTGCTTCGGGGTAGCGGTTTTCCACGTACGCCAGCAGGATCTCGTCCAGTTCCAGCATCCCGCGGCGGCATTGCCAGCGCAGTCGATGCAGGGTCTCGGGATCGGGTCGGCCCATTCAGATGGCGTTCTTCAGCATCAGTTGCTTGATGTGCCCGATGGCCTTGGTCGGGTTGAGCCCTTTGGGGCAGACCTCGACGCAGTTCATGATGGTGTGGCAGCGGAAGAGCTTGTAAGGGCCTTCCAGGGCGTCGAGCCGTTCTTCTTCGGCCTGGTCTCGACTGTCGGCGAGGAAGCGCCAGGCGGTCAGCAGGGCCTGGGGGCCGTGAAACTTCTCCGGGTTCCACCAGAAGGAGGGGCAGGCAGTGGAGCAGCAACCGCACATGATGCACTCGTACAGGCCGTCGAGTTTCTCCCGTTCCTCCGGCGACTGCAGGATCTCCTGCTCGGGCATGGGGTCCTTGCGCACCAGCCAGGGCTCCACGGCGCGGTACTGGTTGTAGAACTGGCTCATGTCCACCACGAGGTCGCGGATGATGGGGCGACCCGGAAAGGGCCGGACTTCGACCGGCGCGTTCAGTTCGCTGACCGGCGTGATGCAGGCCAGGCGGTTGGTACCGTTGACATTGACGCCGTCCGAACCGCAGACGCCCTCGCCGCAGGAATGGCGAAAGGTGAAGGATTCGTCCTGGCGTTTGATCTCGAGCAGGGCATCGCGCAACATCATGCCCCGCCAGGTCTCCACCTCGAAGGACTGCTGGCGCGGCTTGTCGTCGCGTTCCGGGTTGAAGCGGGATACCAGGAATTGCATCGTTGCCCTCGCTCAGTAGACCCGCTCTTTGGGCGGAAAGGGTTCGACGGTCAGCGGCCGGGTCTTGACCGGCTTGTAATCGAGCCGGTCGCCGTCGCGGTAATAGAGGGTGTGTTTCATCCAGTTGATGTCGTCGCGCTTGGGATAGTCCGGGCGGGAGTGCGCGCCCCGGCTCTCCTGTCGCGCCAGGGCCGAGACGGCGATCGCCATGCCGCAGTCGATGAGGTTCTCCAGCTCCAGGGCCTCGATGCGGGCGGTATTGAAGACCTTGGAGTGGTCCTGCAGCCGCACCTCTGACAGCTTGTCGCGCAGCTTTCGCAGAATCTGCAGGCCCTCGGTCATGATCTCTTCGGTACGGAAGACCCCGGCGTGATCCTCCATGGCCTTGCGGAACTCGTCGCGCAGTTCGCGCACACCGACGCCCTCGCCCTTCTGGTCCCAGCGCTCCAACCGTGCCATGGCCTGTTCCACCCCGGCCTCGTTCATGGGCCGATGGTGTTCGCGCAATTGCTCCTGCATGTCCAGGCCGGCGGCCCGGCCGAACACCAGGATATCCAGCAGCGAATTGCCGCCCAGGCGGTTCGCCCCGTGGACCGAGACACAGGCACACTCCCCTGCCGCGTAGAGCCCCGGCACCACTTCCTCGCCGGTGCCGGCAGGCGAGATCACGCGGCCAAAGCGGTCGGTGGGGATGCCGCCCATGGCATAGTGGGCGGTCGGGAAAACGGGCAGCGGCTCGCGCGCGGCATCCACACCGGCGAAGATCTTGCCGGTCTCGCGGATGCCCGGCAGACGCTTGCTGATGATCTCTTCGCCGAGGTGGTCCAGCTTGAGCAGCACGTGATCAGCGTTGGGACCACAGCCGCGCCCTTCCTTGACCTCGGTGACGATGGCGCGCGAGACCACGTCGCGGCTCGCCAGATCCTTGGCATTGGGTGCATAGCGCTCCATGAAGCGTTCGCCGTCCTTGTTGATCAGGTAACCGCCCTCGCCGCGCACGCCCTCGGTGATCAGCATGCCCCGGCCCGCAATCCCGGTGGGATGGAACTGGAAGAACTCCATGTCCATCACCGGGACGCCGGCACGCAGCGCCATCGCCATGCCGTCTCCGGTGTTGATGTGCGCGTTCGAGGTGGTACGGAACACCTGGCCGAAACCGCCGGTGGCCAGCACCGTGGCCTTGGCCTCGATCAACAGGGGCTCACCGGTCTCGATCTCGAGCACCAGGGCGCCCAGAATGGCGCCCTCATCGTCGCGAATGAGATCGATGGCGAAATATTCGTCGAAGAAATGGGTCCGGGCATGCAGGTTCTGCTGGTAGAGCGTGTGCAGGATCGCATGCCCGGTACGATCGGCCGCGGCGCAGGTGCGCGCGGCCTGGGCGCCGCCGAAGTTCTGGCTCTGGCCGCCGAAGGCGCGCTGGTAGATCTTGCCGTTGTCCAGGCGGGAGAAGGGCACGCCATTGTGCTCCAGCTCGTAGACCGTCGGGATCGCCTCACGGCACATGTATTCGATGGCGTCCTGGTCGCCCAGGTAGTCCGAGCCCTTGACCGTGTCGAACATGTGCCAGTGCCAGTTGTCGGGCATCACGTTGCCCAGCGCCGCGTTGACACCGCCCTGCGCCGCCACTGTGTGCGAGCGGGTTGGAAACACCTTGGACACCACCGCCACCCGCGCGTCGGTCCGCGCCATCTGCAAGGCCGCGTTCAGGCCCGCCCCTCCGGCCCCGATGATCAGCGCGTCGAATCGTCTCTTGACCAGCCCCATTCAGTTCAGCCTCACCAGGATCAGAGATTGCAATGCCCAAAGGCCACTGGCGACCAGCGTGATGCCGACCAGCGCCAGCAGCGCCAATCGCAGGCCAAAGGGTTTTACGTAGTCGATCAACACATCCCGCACGCCCACCCAGGCGTGCAGCAGGATCGCGAGCACATACAGCAGCATTCCCACCCACATCGGCGTCGCCGAGAACAGGCCGCGCCATTCCGCCCACCCGGCGGGCGGTGCCAGCAGCATCAGGAACAGGAGGTAGAGCGAGAAGAGCGCGATATAGACCGCCGTTGCGCGTTGCAGCGCCCACGCCTTGAGGCCGGATGCGGTGCGGCTCACAGCAACCCCCAGGTGACCAGCAGGGCCACCACTGGCGCGGCCAGCAGGACGATCCAGGCGGTGGTGCGCGCGATCGGCTTCTCGACCCCCAGGTCCACGTCGATCAGCAGATAGCGGATCCCGGCGAACAGGTGATGGAACAACGACCACAGCAGGCCAAACAGCAACAGCATGCCGATCGGGGTATGCAGCAGCGCGGCCGCTTCGCGATAGCCGCTTTCGCTGGCGAGGGAGAGATCGAACAGATAGAGCATGAAAGGAATGGCGATGAACATCAGCACGCCGGTAAGCCGGTGGACGATGGACATCAGACCCGGAATCGGCAGGCGTATCTTGAGCAGGTTCAGATAGACCGGTCGATCACTGGCATTGCTGAGAGGCATTGCGATGCTTCCCTGAGGTTCTGATTTGCTGCCGCTCCCGCGGCACCTTATGAAGAAAACTTACACCTTTGCGCCGGGTAATGACACCGGTTTAGAGCATGAGTTGTTTCAATGTATCGCCGTGGGCCGCAGGCGTGCCGTTCACAGGCCGCTCAACTCGCGCAGATAGCGGAACAGGCGGCGCGCAGCCGCAGGGGCCTTGTCGGCGTCGCGTTCGCGTCGTGCCTCGCGGATGAGCTGCCGCACCCGCTGCCGATCCAGGTCCGGCCATTCCTGAATCGCCTCGCCGAGCAGGTCATCCCCTTCTTCGATCAGGCGATCGCGCCAGCGCTCCAGGTGATGGAACTGGCGGTTGGCCGCCACCTGTTGCGAGCTGCGATCCCTGAGATATTCGGCAAGGGGTTGCAGATCGGCATCGCCCAGGCGCTTCACGCAGAACTTCAGCTGCCGCTTGCGCGCGCCCGAGGGCTTGAGCGCCCGCAGTTTGCCGATCTCGGCGATCGCAGGGGCATCCAACCCCAGCCGTTCCAGTTCGGTGTCGCTGAGTCCCGCCGCGCCTTCGATCAGGGTCGCCCGCTCGGCCAGTTCCCGTTTCTGCTGGCTCTTGTTGGGGCGGACCGCGTATTCGGTCTGCTCCTCGTCCTGCTTCATGTCGGCTCCATGTGCTCTACCCGCAGCTGCAGGGCCACCTGGCCGCGCCACTCGTTGATATCGAGGCGATAGGCGACCCGCGCGCGCTGCGGCAGCTGGGGATGCCTTTCCACGGCGTTGAAGGCGATCCCGTCGATGGTCTGCCCGCTGTCGGGATGGTGCAGCAGCAGTTTCCAGTGCCGCTCGCCCACGATGCGACCGGAACGGATCTCGAACCAGTCATCGAACAGGGGCTCGGGGAAGGCCTGTCCCCAGGGGCCGCCCTCGGCTATGCAGCGGGCCGTCTCCAGGTTGAGCTCGTCCGCGGCGATGGCGCCGTCCGAGTCCACCTGGGGCTGCAGCGCCTGCGGATCGAGCACCTCGCGCACCGCCTCGTCGAATGCCGCCGCAAAGGCCTCATAGTCCTTGCGGGCGATGCTCATGCCGGCAGCCATGGCATGACCACCGAACTTCTGCAGCAGCTGGGGGTGGCGGGCGGCGACGCGGTCGAGCGCATCGCGTATGTGCAGTCCGGGGATGGAACGGGCCGACCCCTTCAGCGTGTCGCCGTCGGCCGCCGCAAAGGCGATCACCGGCCGGTGATGGCGTTCCTTGATGCGCGATGCGAGGATGCCGATCACGCCCTGGTGCCAGTCCTCCCGGTACAGACAAAGCCCCCAGGCCAGCGCCTGCTCGTCCGCCATCCAGTCGGCCAGGATGCGCTCGGCCTCGTCCTGCATCTCCTGCTCGATGCGGCGGCGTTCGCGGTTGAGGCCGTCCAGCTCCCGCGCCAGAGGGCGGGCCTCTTCGATGGATTCGGCCAGCAGGCAGGCAATGCCGCGGGTCATGTCGTCCAGCCGCCCGGCCGCGTTCAGGCGCGGCCCGACCACGAAACCCATGTCCGTGGACTGGACCCGACGATGATCGCGGCCCGCGGCCTCGAGCAGCGCCAGGATGCCGGGACGACAGTCGCCGGCGCGAATCCGCATCAGGCCCTGGTGGACCAGAATGCGGTTGTTTCGATCCAGGGGCACCACATCCGCCACGGTGCCGAGGGCCACTAGGTCGAGGAACTGCGCCATGTTGGGCGCCGCCCGCCCCTGTCGTTCGAACCAGCCACGCGCTTGCAGCGTGGCGCGCAGTTGCAGCAAGACGTAGAAGACGACGCCCACACCCGCCGCAGCCTTGGAGGGAAAGGCATTACCCGGCGCATTGGGGTTGACGATCGCGGCGGCCGCCGGCAGCTCGGCCCCGGGCAGGTGGTGATCGGTCACGATTACCGGGATGCCGGCGGCGTTGGCCGCCGCCACCCCGTCGATACTGGAGATCCCGTTGTCGACCGTCAGAATCAGATCCGGCTCGCGCGCCTTGGCCAGCTCGACGATCTCCGGCGTCAGCCCGTAGCCATACTCGAAACGGTTGGGGACCAGGAAATCCACCCCGGCATGACCCATGGCCCGAATCGCCAGCACGCTCAAGGCGCAGCTGGTGGCGCCGTCGGCATCGAAATCCCCCACCACCAGCAGCCGCCCGCCCCGCTCGATCAGGTCTGCCAGCAATGCCGCCGCGCGATCGGCCTCGGTCATCCGGTCGGGCGGGATCAGGGCGCTCAGGGAACGCTCTAGCTCGCTGGGATCGCGCACGCCGCGTGCCGCATAGATGCGGCGCAGGATGGCGGGCAGGTCATTCGGCAAGGCGGCCTCGTCGACCGCCTCGCGACGCCTGATGAGCGGTGTTTCACCCGTGCTGTCGGCTACCTTGGCGTCCACATATCCCCCTTAAATCGGCGCCGACCAATAGTATCATCCCGCCGATGCACAGACCGGCGCCC
>JANTHJ010000141.1 GCA_024762475.1 Chromatiales bacterium
AGCACGGTCAGACGGAGCAGGCCGACGCCGAACCAGGTGGGCCAGTGTCGCGGATGCAGCAATGAGGGAGAGCGGCTCATGGGCCGGGCAGTTTACCAGCTGGCGTGGGATGCGCTGCTCGGTTAGGCTCCCCGCCACGTTTCTGGTGAACCCGCTGCATGTACCTGATCTATACCGCGTTGTTGTACCTGGCCGTCCCCGCGGCGCTGTTGCGCCTGTTGTGGCGCAGCCGCCGGGCGCCCGGATACCGTGAGCGATGGCAGGAGCGCCTGGGGTATGCAGAGATCACCCCGCCACCGGGCGGTGTGTGGATCCATGCGGTGTCGGTGGGGGAGGTCCAGGCGATCGCCCCGCTGGTGCAGCTGCTGTTGGACGAGCATCCCGGGTTGCCCATCACCCTGACCACGACCACCCCTACCGGATCCGACCAGGCCCGGCGCCTGTTCGGTGAGCGGGTCTGGCACAGCTACATGCCGCTCGACCTGCCCGCCTTCATCCGCCGTTTCCTGGCGCGCGTGCAGCCGCGGCAGCTGTTGATGGTGGAGACCGAGGTCTGGCCCAACCTGCTGCGTGCCTGCCGGCGACACGGCGTCGAGACCCTGCTGGCGAATGCGCGCCTCTCGGAGCGATCCTTGCGCGGCTACCGCCGTTTCGGCGCCTTTGCGCGCCGGGTGTTTGGTGACATCGACCGCATCGCGGCCCAGAGCGAGGCGGACGCAGAGCGTTTCGCGCAGCTGGGGGTGTCGCGGGACCGGATCACCGTGACCGGCAGCATCAAGTTCGACATGACCATTCCCGCCAGCGTCGTCGAGCAGGTCGAGGTGATGCGCCGCAACTGGGCCAGCCGGCCGGTCTGGGTGGCCGCCAGCACCCACGAGGGAGAGGAGGAGATCGTACTGGCCGCCCACGCGCGCCTGCTCAAGCAGCTCCCGGAGGCACTGCTGATCCTGGTGCCGCGTCATCCGGAGCGTTTCGAACGGGTGGTCTCGGCGATCATCCGGGCCGGTTTCGAGCCGGTACGCCGCTCGGAGGGGCGGCTGCCGCAATCGGATGAGCCGGTCTACCTGGCCGACACCATGGGCGAGCTGCCGGTGCTGCTCGGTGCGTCCGACGCGGCCTTCATCGGGGGCAGCCTGGCACGGGTGGGTGGCCACAACATGCTCGAGGCGGCGGCCCAGGGCGTGCCCGTCTGCTTTGGGCCGCACACCTTCAACTTCGCCCTGATCGCCCAGATGTTGCTGGATGCGGGTGCCGCCCGCCAGGTGGGAGATGCCAGCGAGCTGGCCGCGGTGATGCAGGACTGGCTCGGTGATGCCAGCTGTCGCAGCGAGGCCGGCGAGGCGGGCCGCCGAATCGTCGAGCACAACCGGGGGGCGTTGCGGCGTTTGTATGGAATGCTGGAACAGCGGCTTTGACCGTCGATCGTCGGGCCTGAAGGCCCTCCCACAAGGCGATTGTTCGCCGGCTCTGCCGCAGGAGGGGCTTCAGCCCCGACAGGACAGAGCAGTCGAGCCAAAGGCTCCCACAGGATTAGGACCTCCGCCGGGGCCGTAGGAGGGGCTTCAGCCCCGACAGAAAAGAGCGGCCGAGCCAGAAGTCCCTACAGGGTATGACTTCCACCGGGTCTGTCGTGGGAGGGGCTTCAGCCCCGACAGATCAATAGGTCGCCATCTGCGGGTCGAGCTCGCGCGCCCAGGCCTCGACCCCGCCCGCGAGGTTGATCACATTGGAGAAGCCCAGGTGCTCGAGATACATGGCCACCTGGCGGCTGCGGATGCCGTGATGACAGATCACCACGATCTCCTGATCGGGATCGGTCCGCTGGGCCCAGGCGGGGATCTGCGCCATGGGCACCAGTTGCGAGTCGGCCAGATGGCAGATCTCGAACTCCCAGGGCTCGCGCACGTCCAGCAGCAGCGGCCGATGCGCCTTCAGCCACTCGGCCAGCTCGCGGGGATTCAGATTACGCATCGCTTCAGAAGGTGAAGTGGTCGGGCTCCGGGGCGTTCTTCAGGGGCGGCAACAGGGTCTCGCACAGGCCCTTGCGCAACAGGGTGCCGTCTTCGGCGCGGGTGACCAGGGTGGCGCACATCACCGGCGGCCCGCCCTTGATCTGGAACATCCGCCCCTCCGGCGCCAGCAGGCGCTCGAGTTTCTCGCTCGGCTCGGGCAGCGAGCCGGTCACCGCGATCACGTCGAAACTGCCGTCCTCGAGGTCCGCCTCGAAGATGTCGCCCACCACCAGGTCGGCCTTCAGGCCGAGGGCGGCCAGTTTTTCGGCGGCGCGAGCGCTCTGCTCCGGGTCGATCTCGTAGCTGGTGACCAGTCCGCCGAGGTGCGCCAGGCAGGCGGTGACGAAGCCGCTGCCGGTCCCGATCTCCAACACCCGCTCGCCGGGCTTGATGTCCAGCGCCTGGAGCATGATGCCTTCCTGGATGGGTTTCATCATCACGTCGCCGTTGGGCAGCGGCAGCTGGGTGTCGGCAAACGCCAGGGGCCGCTGGGACTCGTCCACGAAGTGCTCACGGGGGATGGCCTTGAAGGCGCCGAGTACCCGTTCGTCGATGATCTCGCAGGGGCGGATCTGTTGTTCGACCATGTTGAAACGGGCCTTGTCGGTATCGGGCGCGAGCATGCCAACCTCCGGTGAGTCAGATAAAACCGGCGTTAGCCTACGGGGTATGGCGTCGCTGAGCAAGGCAGGCGCCGGACGAAAAAACCGAGTAAGATTCTCGGAAAACCGGCCAGGGGCGCCCATCGCGGAGATCGTGGCGGGCTGAGAGGCACCCTCGGAACCTGATCCAGCTAACACTGGCGTAGGGAGGCTGATGCGGGCAACAGATGCTCCCGGTCTCCCCGCCGATGGAGACCACCAGCATGAGCGCCATCCCAGAAGAGTTCATCAAGAAGACCGCCGAGCTCTCGGAAGAGGTCACCCGCCCCTTCCCCAACTCGCGCAAGATCTATGTGCCGGGCTCGCGAGCGGACATCCGTGTGCCGATGCGCGAGATCAGCCAGTCGCCCACCCCCGCCAGCTTCGGCGCCGAAGACAACCCGCCGATCCCGGTCTACGACACCTCCGGGCCCTTCACCGATCCCGATGTGAAGGTGGACCTGCGTCGCGGCATGCCGGATGTGCGCAGCCGGTGGATCCTCGATCGCGACGATACCGAGCAGCTCGCCGGCCCGACCTCGGAGTACGGGCGCCAGCGCCAAGGCGATTCCGAGCTGACCCACCTGCGTTTCGAGCACATCCGGCCGCCGCGCCGCGCCAAGGCCGGGCGCAATGTCAGCCAGATGCACTATGCGCGGCAGGGCATCGTCACCCCGGAGATGGAGTTCGTCGCGATCCGCGAGAATCAGCGCCTGGACGAACTGCGCCGCGACCCGCGCTATGCGAAGCTGCTGCGCCAGCATCCGGGCCATGCCTGGGGGGCGAATCTGCCCGATGAGATCACCCCCGAGTTCGTGCGTGCCGAGGTGGCCGCCGGGCGGGCCATCATCCCGGCCAACATCAACCACCCGGAGCTGGAGCCGATGATCATCGGCCGCAACTTCCGGGTGAAGATCAACACCAACATCGGCAACTCGGCGGTGAGCTCTTCGATCGAGGAAGAGGTCGAGAAGATGGCCTGGTCGGCCCGCTGGGGCGGCGACACCCTGATGGACCTGTCCACCGGCAAGAACATCCACGAGACCCGCGAGTGGATCCTGCGCAACGCGCCCATGCCGATCGGCACGGTGCCCATCTACCAGGCCCTGGAAAAGGTGGACGGCAAGGCCGAGGAGCTGACCTGGGAGATGTTCCGCGACACCCTGATAGAACAGGCGGAGCAGGGGGTGGACTACTTCACCATCCATGCCGGGGTGCTGTTGCGCTATGTGCCGCTGACCGCCGAGCGGGTCACCGGCATCGTCTCGCGCGGGGGTTCGATCATGGCCAAGTGGTGCCTGGCCCACCACCAGGAGAACTTCCTCTACACCCACTTCGAAGAGATCTGCGAGATCATGAAGGCCTATGACGTCTCCTTCAGCCTGGGAGACGGCCTGCGGCCGGGGTCGATCGCCGACGCCAACGACGCCGCCCAGTTCGGCGAGCTGGAGACCCTGGGCGAGCTGACCAGGATCGCCTGGGAGCACGACGTACAGGTCATGATCGAGGGCCCGGGCCACGTACCCCTGCAGATGATCAAGGAGAACGTGGACAAGGAGCTGCACGACTGCTTTGAGGCGCCCTTCTATACCCTGGGCCCGCTGGTGACCGACATCGCCCCGGGCTATGACCACATCACCTCGGGGATCGGCGCGGCCAACATCGGCTGGTACGGCACTGCCATGCTCTGCTATGTCACCCCCAAGGAACACCTGGGCCTGCCCAACAAGGAGGACGTGCGCGAGGGCATCATCACCTACAAGATCGCCGCCCACGCCGCCGATCTGGCCAAGGGCCTGCCCGGTGTCCAGCTGCGTGACAATGCGCTATCCAAGGCGCGCTTCGAGTTTCGCTGGGAGGATCAGTTCAACCTGGGTCTGGACCCCGAACGGGCGCGCGAGTACCACGACGAGACCCTGCCCAAGGACTCGGCCAAGGTCGCCCATTTCTGCTCCATGTGCGGCCCGCACTTCTGCTCCATGAAGATCACCCAGGACGTGCGCGAGTACGCCGAGCAGAACCGGTTCAAGGATGTCGCGGTCGCGGTCGAGGAGGGCATGAAGGAGAAGGCCGAACAGTTCCGCGAGCAGGGCGCCGAGATCTACAAGCCGGTGTAACCCGTGGGCCGTGATCACGGATGCGGGCTAGTGGCCGAAGTACTCACCAGCAAACCCGGCGCGCCGATTGTCGGCGCCCGGGTTAGCACCGATTCTCTGGCGCTGACGTCGGACGTGAACGTGTCTTATTCGTTCGGATCGTGCGATTTGGTCAGGAAGTAGACAAGGTAAAAAATGCCCATTCCAATCATGAAGGCAATGACCCCAAAGGAGAGAATGCCGACCCAATCGCTGAAGAGTTCTGACCACAGTTCCATTATGCTTCTCCCATGCGGACTGTGGTTGCAGACTAGCGCAATCCTTCCCGGTGAAACTTTGACCGGCATCAAATGTCCTTCAAGAATATGAGGAATTGCTCATGAGCGAGCCTGTGATAGCCAAGCGGGGCCCCTGTGTGGTGGAACTCGAGGCAGGGAAGGAATACTGGTGGTGCGCCTGCGGGCGCTCCAAGAATCAGCCCTTCTGTGACGGATCTCACGAGGGTACGGGCATCCAGCCGGTGCAATTCGTCGAGGACCAGGGCGGCAAGCGTGGCCTGTGCTGTTGCAAGCACACCAAGAATCCACCCTATTGCGACGGCTCGCACAACGACCTGCCCGAATGAGCCTGTTCGATCGGCTCGGGCGGCTGCTCGGTGGCGACGAGCCCGCGGAAAGTCCGCCCGACGAGCGTGCCCTGCAGCTCGCCTCGGCGGTGCTGCTGTTCCAGGTGGCAATGGCCGATCACCAGCTCGAACCCGCCGAATTGGCCAGACTACGTCAGGTGCTCGTGACCGAGTGGGACCTCGATGAGGCGGAACTCGAAGAGCTAGTCGAGGCCGCCGAGGATGTCTCCAAAGAAGGCGTCTCGCTGTATCAGGAACTGGATGTATTGAACCGGCGCCTTGATCCAGAGGCGAAGTTTCGCATCATGGTGGGGCTGTGGCAGATCGCCTATGCCGAT
>JANTHJ010000142.1 GCA_024762475.1 Chromatiales bacterium
GCTTCCCTCGATACGTTCGACGAACACCGCGCCGCGTCCCTGGATGCCGTAGCCGCCGGCCTTGTCCGCAGGCTCGCCGCTATCCCAGTAGCGGGCGGCCTCCTCGGCGGTGATGGGGCGGAACCTGACCCGACTGTCGCTCAGCGCATGCTCCACACGTCCATGGTCCAGGGCTACCGCGGTGAGCACCTGGTGGGCACGTCCGCCCAGGGCCTGCAGCATGGCGATGCCATCGGTCCGGTCGGCCGGTTTGCCCAGGATTCGGTCATCGAGGATCACTGCGGTGTCCGAACCCAGCACCGGGCGCTCGGGAGACAGGGCATGCACCGCGCGGGCCTTCTCCACTGCCATGCGGGTCACATAGTCGGCAGGGGCCTCTCCGGCGAGCGGTGTCTCGTCGATTTCCGCGGGATGCGTCTCGAACGCGACACCGATCTGCCGCAGCAACTCGGCGCGACGGGGAGACTGGGAGGCGAGAATCAGCATCAGGCGCGGTGGTAGGGATGGTTGTTGAGGATGCTCCAGGCGCGGTAGAGTTGCTCGGCGACGATCACCCGCACCAAGGGGTGGGGCAGGGTCAGCGGGGATAGCGACCACTGCTGGCTGGCGGCCGCGCGAGCCTCATCCGAGAGTCCTTCGGGCCCCCCGACCAACAGCGCGATATCGCTGCCGGCGCCGAGCCACTTCTTCAGCTGCTGCGATAGTTGCTCTGTGCTCCAGCTATGTCCCCCTATCTCCAGGGCGATTACTTTGGCGGCCTTGGGGATGGCGGCCAGCATCCGCTGTCCCTCGCCGCGCACCGCGCGGACGACGTCGGCATTCTTGCCGCGACGCCCCGGCGCGATCTCGGTCAGTTGCAAGGCGCATTCTCGCGGCAGGCGTCGTGCGTACTCTTCATATCCCTGCTGCACCCAGCCCGGCATGCGTTCGCCCACGGCGATCAGATGGATCTTCATGCCTGGCATGGTAGCAGTACGCCCGGGGCGAGGGCCCGGTTTGGATTGCGGGCACGCCCCGGCACGCAGTTCCCGGTTATCCTAGGCCCATGGAAACAGCAGTCAGGGCGCCCAGGGCGTCGCAATCGGCACGCGCACGTTGGTACCGTATCCTGGAAGGGCATGAGAGGTCGCCACTGGCGCGCCTCGTCAATGGCCTGATCGTCGGGGTCATCTTTCTGAATATCCTGGTGGTCGTGCTGGAGACGGTCCCGGTGCTGGAAAAGGCGTATGGGGTGGCTTTCTTCTGGGTCGAGGTCGTTTCGGTGGGCCTTTTTACCCTCGAGTATCTGGCCCGGCTCTGGGTGGCGGTGGAGAACCCGCGTTTCGCCCGCCCGGTGACAGGAAGGCTGCGTTACGCGGTGACCCCCATGGCGATCGTCGATCTGATCGCCATCCTGCCCAGTTTCATCGGCAGCTTCGCCGAGTTCGATGCGCGCCTGCTGCGGCTGCTGCGGCTGCTGCGGATGCTCAAGCTGACACGCTATTCCCACTCACTGGATATGCTGATCACGGTCTTTCGCCGCGAATACAGCAGTATGATCTCTGCGACCTTCATCATGTTGGTGGTGGTGCTGTTCGCTGCAGGGGGCATCTATTACCTGGAGCACGATATCCAGCCGGCGCACTTCGGCAGCATTCCCCAGGCCATATGGTGGGCCACGGTCACCCTCACCACCGTGGGCTACGGCGACGTGGTGCCGGTGACGCCCTTCGGCAAGGCCTTTGGTCTGCTGATCACGATCTGCGGCGTGGGCATGGCCGCGTTGCCTGCGGGCATCCTGGCCTCGGGTTTCACTGCCGAGATAGAGCGCCGCCGTGAGCTCTACGAGCTGCGGGTGCGAGAGGCCCTGGAAGACGGTCATCTCAGTGTCGGCGAGCAGCACCGGCTGCAGACCCTGGGGCGGCAGCTGGGCTTGGACGAGTCCCAGGTGGCGCTGGCGATCGAGAAAGAGGCCGATGAGGTGCTGCACTGTCCGCAGTGTGGCAGTGCGGTCTCGCTCCGGCAGATGCGCCGTGACCGCCAGGAACGGCACAGACAGGAGCGCTAAGGCTGCTCACCCCTCGCGCGGACACAGCGACTCGGCCTCGATGAAGACCTTCTTCACCTCGGGGTAGGCGGCCTTGATCGCCCTGTCCAGGTCCGCAATGGTCCGCTCGATTGTTTCGGCATCCAGGTCGTCGCGAAAATCGGCACTGATGGTCACCAGGATGAAGTCCGGGCCCATGTGCATGGTGAGCAGTTCCTTGATGCCCTCGATCGCCGGTTCCTTCTCGACCAGGGCGCGGATTCCGGCGACCACCTCGCGATTGGCGCTCTCGCCGATGAGCAGGCCCTTGGTCTCGACCGCCAGCCAGATCGCGGTACTCCCCAGGATCAGGCCGATGATGACCGAGGCCAGGCCGTCGAACCAGGCCTGCCCGGTGTACAGGGCCAGCGAAATACCGATCAGCGCCACCAGCAGGCCCAGCAGTGCTGCCGAGTCTTCGAACAGCACCACGAACATCGAAGGATCCTTGCCCCGCTGGACGGCCTCGATATAGCCCATCTGCCCCTTGGCCTTGCCGAACTCCTTCAGCGCGAACCACCAGGCGCCGCCTTCGAACAGAATCGCCAGCCCCAGCACGACGTAGTTGATCAGCGGATTGGTCATCGGCTCGGGGTGACGGATGTGAAGGATGCCTTCATAGATGGACACGCCCGCACCCACTGCGAAGATCATTATCGCCACCACGAAGCTCCAGAAATAGATCTCCTTGCCGTGGCCGAAGGGGAAACGTCGGTCAGGGGGGCGCTTCGCCTGGCGCATGCCATATAGCAGCAGCCCCTGGTTGCCGGTATCGACCAGCGAATGGATGCCCTCGGAGAGCATGGCCGAGCTGCCGGTAATGCCGGCGGCGATGAACTTGGTAATGGCGATGGCGGTGTTGCCCGCCAGCGCGGCGAGAATGACCTTGGTGCTGGATCCGGCCATGGATGGAGGTCCCTGGATGAAGATGGCCGGATTCTATCGATCGGTGACGATGTCGGCCAGCATCTCCTCGGTGATCCAGGTCTGCAGCAGCGATACCGCCTCGCGCGGCACCTCGTCGGCCGGGTGGAAGGCCAGCAGCGCTTCGCACAGGGCGCTGAAATCGCCACCGTTCAGGGCGGTGTGCAGCGCCGCGGCCTCCGGTGCCTCCAGGGCGCGGTAACGGCTGACCAGCGCCTTGCGCCAGATCAGCCAGGGGGCCGTATCCTCGACCGGTTCGGGCGGGGTTTCGCCGCGGGAGAGGGCGCGCCATACAGGGAAGCTGTTCCAGCGGTTGTGCAGCACTACCACCGACGCATGCAAGCGCAGCTGCATGCCCGGCCAGGCCTCGGGGGGCAGTTGCGAGAGCATGGCGGGGTCCGGGGGGGCGCTGTCGGCGGCGTCGAAGCTGTGGTTGAAGGCGCGCTCGATGCGCTCGAGCTCGCGCACCATGGGCAGCGCGGGGAAGTCGTCCAGGCCATCCAGCAGTTCGGGCATATGACGCCCATAGTCGCGCAGGCTGAACACATGGGACGGGTAACGGTCGATGTAGGCATCCATCAGCTGGTCGAACAGCATATCGCCCAGGTAGGCATGCAATTGCGGATAGTCGGTCTCAAGCGCCTCTTTCAGGCGCAGGCGATAGCCGCTGGCATAGATCCCCAAGCGGGTCGGGGCATCGGCCTCTGGGGTCGACTGGATGGCCGCGGCGATGTCGCTCGGCCGGCCCAGCAGGTGGCCCATAAACGCCTGTTGCATGGCGCGCAACTGTTCCATCAGGCCGCCCCCTGGGCGAGTCGTGGCGGCAGGCATTCCGCTGCCAGGGTGCGCCCCGCGATGTCCTCGGCGATCGCCAGCTCGGCGCGCAGCGCGGGGAACTCGGGAATGTCGTCGTCGCGCTCGATCATGGTGCTGACCGGGCCGAAATGCTTCAGCGCCGCTTCATAGAGCGTCCAGACCGGATCGCACACCGGGTGGTCGTGGGTGTCGATCAGCATGGGGCCACTGTGGCTGTGTCCGGCCAGGTGAAACTGCATCACCCGCTCGGGCGATACGCCGAGGAGATAGTCCATCGGGTCGAAGTGGTGGTTGTGGGCGCTGACGAAGATGTTGTTGATGTCCAGCAGGATCAGGCAATCGGCACGGCGGGCGATCTCGTCCAGAAACTCCCACTCGCTCATCTCCGAGGCGCGATAGGTGACATAGCTGGACAGGTTCTCGATCAGGATCTGACGCCCCAGGTAGTCCTGTACCTGGCGGATGCGCCCGGCGATGTGCTCGATGGTCGGCTCGTTGTAGGGCAGGGGCAGCAGGTCGTGGCTGTTGGTGTGGTCGACCTGGGTCCAGCACAGGTGGTCCGACAGCCATTCCGGTTGCGCGCGCTCGGCCAGCGTCTTGAGCGAGGCCAGGTAGTCCTCGTCCAACGGATCGGTGCTGCCGATCGACAGCGAGACCCCGTGCATCACCACCGGATAATCGGCGCGAATGCGCTCGAGATGCGCCAGCGGCTTGCCGCCCGGCACCATGTAGTTCTCCGAAAGAATCTCGAACCAGTCGATGTCGGGACGGTGATCCTCGATATATTGATAGTGATCGGTGCGCAGGCCCAGGCCGAAGCCGAGAAAGGGGCGTGTCATGGCAATTCCTCGACGCGACCGCCGCGGCACGACGGTCGCGCTCCGATGGTTATTCGTCCTTGGCTTTGCCGCCGATGGCCTCGCAGGCATGACGTGACATGGCCACGAAGCCCTGGCCCTTGCACGAGGCCATGCCCTTGCAGGCATTGGTGGCGCTCTTGCAGTCGTTGTGTCCCTTGCACTTGTTCACGCCATAACAATGGACCTTGCCACTTTCGCCCGCCACCGCGATACCGCTGATGCCGGTCACCCCGGCGGCCGCCATGGCCAGTGCGGCACCCAGGCCGAGCGTGGCCTTTCTTCTGGATAGTTTCATTTCCTCTCCTCCTTACGATGGACAGATGGCAGGTCAGGATCCGATGGTCCCGCCTACCTCGTTACAGGCATGCTCCGACATGTTGATGAAGCCCTGCCCCTTGCACGAGGCCATGCCCTTGCAGGCATTGCTGGCCGTCTTGCAGTCGTTGTAACCCTTGCACTTGTTGACGCCGTAGCAATGGACCGTCTTCTCGGCAGACGCCAGGTTGGCCTGACCGGTAGTCCCGGCACAGCCGGCAAGCGCGCCGGCGGCGGCCATGGCCAATGCCACGCCCACGGTTTTCTTGGCGGTATTCATGTGGTTCTCCTCCGTTTGGTGATGCCGGTGGTGTGCCGGCGGGGAGTGTGACCGGGGGAGTTGGGGAAACATTGCGTGGGGGGATATGGCGCCAATCGGTCGAACGATCTGTCAAGTGTCGACCCAGCGCCCGGGAGATCAGGTTTGCGACATCAGACTGGCCTACGCTGCTCGCCGGTGTCCGACGGTAGCAGGCGCATCGAACTTGGATGTAGTCAGCAGGCTATGCGACAGGTGGCGTAGAGGGCGAATGGTGCCTTCGCCCATTGGTCTCCCTGGTCAGCGAGGACATCGATCGATGATTTCAGATGCAAGCCCTTGCTCAGTGAGACTCCCGCTCCCGCGTCAGCCGTTCGGCCTCGGTCGGGTCCAGCTCCCAAAGCTTTTCCAGCTGGTAGTAGTCCCGGACCCGCGGCTGCATGACGTGCA
>JANTHJ010000143.1 GCA_024762475.1 Chromatiales bacterium
AACGACAGATCGAGCGCCAGGGCTGCAGCAACGGCGAGCTGCAACATGCCGCCCTCGAGCGCCACTGCCCACTCGCGCCGCCGGTGCGAAGCCTGCTGAGCGACGCCATCGACCGCCTCGGCCTGTCCGCCCGCGCCTATCACCGGATTCTGCGGCTCGCGCGCACCATTGCGGACCTGGCGCAGAGCGACGCCATCGATGCGACTTACATGGGTGAGGCGATCGGGTATCGACGGTTGGATCGTAGTGGATGAGGCCTTACCCTGACGCGTCGATCCGTTACCTGAATCGCTCGCACGACACGCGCTATAATCACGTTCACGACCACCCTTGCCGGGCAGTCCGCGGGCGGACGGGCCAGACGCCTCTGTGTCTGGAATTATTGCGGCCCTTTTATCACCCTTTTTCCGTGCCCGCCAACGTCGCACATCATCACCGGCCCGGACCAACCCTACGCCGCTTCCGCGCAGCTGACCCCTGCCACCGCGAGGGAACAACTGAGCCAGTAACTGCGAACATCTTCGTCATGGAGCGCAAGCCGATAATAGGTATTTCGGGACGGACTGATCCCGCCTGTGTCAAGCGAGCTTGAGCCTATCGCCATGAAACCTGACGGGCAGAAAGAACCACGCCGTAGTCTCCTACGGGACACTGCAGCGACCACCCTGGGAATGGGCTTGCGAACCCTTGCTCAGGCGAGCACCTTCGTCATCGTGGCGCGAGCGCTCGGCGCCGAGTCCTACGGTGCCTACGTCGCGATTCTGGCGATTGCCAGCGCCCTCTCGCACCTGTCTGGGCTCGGAAGCCATATTCAGTTGGTCAGAACTGTTGCCCACGATCCGAGTAGCTTCAACCGGGCTTGGGGACTCGCACTCGCAGTCCTCGGACTTGGCATTGCACCGGCCTTCATCGGCTATCTGGCAATCATGTATCTCGTCGTCCCGGTATCGGCCTCGTGGTACCCGATAATTTTGATAGGTGTCGCCGAACTTGTCTTCTGGCCCCTTGCTCGGATCTGCGCCCATGCCTACCAGGGCCTGGAAAGGATGAACCGGTTCGCAGTGCTCACTCTCCTGCCAGCAGCAACCCGGCTGGTCGCCGCGCTGGCTCTTCTGCTGATCCCTGCGCTCCAGAGTTCGACAGACCTCCTCCTCTGTTGGGCGGCGCTGTATGCAGCGGCCTCACTGCTCGCAGCGGCCCTGGCGCTTGTCCTGCTATCCGCGGAATTGCCATTGCCGACCTTCAAATCCTCTTACTCCATACTCGACTGGATGAGGCAAGGTACGCCGTTTGCACTATGGGGGTTTGGAGAAAAGTTCTATCTCGATCTGGACAAGGTCATGCTGGCCAGGATGGCTTCCCTGCAGTCCGCGGGATTCTATGGCGCAGCACACCGAATCGTTGACCTGCTGTTCCTGCCCGTATACGCCTTGCTGAGCTCGGCCAGTGCCCGCCTTTTCCGTGCCGGGAGCGAAAGCACAGAAAGCGCCATCCTAGTGTGCCGCGAACTGACTCCAAAGTTGATCGCGTATACGGTCGCGGCCACACTCATGCTGATACTGAGCGCTCCTCTGGTACCAGCGATATTGGGAAACAGCTTCGAACCAGCTGTCGATGTCTTGTACTGGCTCGCCTGGCTGCCCCTCTTGGCGCTACCCAGGATCCTTGTTCAGGCTGTATTGAATGCGACAGGACAGCAGCAGCGGGCCGTATCCGCCATGGCATTGGCCGCCACGTTGAACTTCCTGCTAAACCTCTGGCTCATTCCTCTCTGGGACTGGCGCGGCGCTGTGCTCGCGACCTACCTGGCTGAGGCCACAATGGGACTGACGATGCTGCTCTTCCTCAAGACCCGGACCCGAAGCAATCAACACCCACCTACCTGACAGCCATACATGCCTAAAGAGCCACACAGGACATCCGCTCACACCTCCCAGCCAAAGGTCGAAACCCTTTGGCTGGAATTGCAGGCCGCCCTGACCCCCGTGCTGACCCGTTTCCCAGCGGCACACCCCATCGTCCTACAGCTGCTGTGGCGTTACGTAGAGACGCGAAGCGCGACGAAAAAATCCTCTGGGAAGGCGGGCGCCAGACGGCGTCGTAGAAAACTCCTGTCGCTGCTACGGAGCCTGTGCCTGCCTCGCAGAGGCCCATCGACGCATATGGATGTGCTCGTCTATTCGGGTGACAGCGGAACCAATTACCGCGAGGCTTGCGCGTTGGTCAGCGAATCACTTAGCCGGCAGCGCCCCGAATGCTCGATCGGCCATTTTGATGAGTCCGGCCTGCCTGGCGTGTCACTGAAGCCACCCCTCCCGAGGCTCAGGCATGTGCTGGACAACATTTTCCCGGCCTGCTCGGCCGCGAAACAGCTACAAGACGCCTTGGCTGATTCCCCCGTCGCCTGCGCCGCGATTCCCACATCCCGGATTCGTGACACGTTGCTACTGCTGTTTATCTTCGCCAAGGTTGCTGCCTACCGCGATTGGCTGCTCGATACTCACTGTCGCGCGATACTCACGGCCAACGAACAACGCGGGGAGGCCATGTATCTGGTAACTGCTGCGCGGTCACTCGGCATATACACCGGCCAGCTGCTACATGGAATCCCCTCGCCACTCTATTGGCCCTTCCTCAGCAACGAAACCTTTACTTGGGGCCCCCTGACGTCCCGACTGTTCGAAGATCTCGGCGCGCCGTCGGATCGCCTGCGGGAAGCGGGAGCCCTGGAGGCCTCCTACTGGCTACGCAAACGAGCGCGCGAATCCACTGACAACTCGCCTCCAGCAGAAGATAACGGCCGACTCTGCGTATTCCTGGCACAATGGCACGGGAGTGATTTCTGGAATACGGACGGGTTTCACCACCCCATCGCGACTCTGGGAAAGGCCCTGCAAGCCCAGCCCGACTGGAAAGTGCTCATTCGACTGCATCCAAAGGATCCGCCGACCGCGGTGACTGAAATCAGGAAACATTTCGGACCACTGGCACATCGTGTGAGCTTTTCTTCGGGCGACAAGAGCCTGCTGGAAGACCTGGCCGGGGCGCACTTGGCCTGCACCGTTTCCTCGACCGGAATCCTACTGCCCCTCCTTCTCGACATACCCTCCGTGCTGATCGTGCCCGAAAGAGAGGAGGATCTACCTACCAAGCCCTTCCTTCCACCCGACCTGGTCGTACGCAGCGAGAGGCAGCTCATAGGGTTGATGCGGGATCCACCCCGCAATCCTGAGCGGCTCCGCGAAGTCTGCAGGGACCTTCTTGGTGACATCCCGCATGCGCCTGACAAGGTTGCTTCACGCATCCTCGAGAACCTTCGGCCCCCGCCATTCCTCAGAGGAGATTGAGCCATGTCATCGCCTGAAGCCACCGATACGGGCTCGGTACCCGATCGACCCTTCTTCTCGATCGTCACTATTTCCCTGAACGGCGGCAACGCCCTGCTAAAGACTGCCGAGTCAGTTCTGTCCCAGGAGAACGCCAGCTTCGAATACATTGTCAAAGACGGCCTCTCCAGCGACGGCAGCGTAAAGGAACTGCAACGACGATTGGACGATGAGGGGAGAGCCAGACTTCAATCCACTCCGGACACCGGAATAGGCGACGCCATGAACCAGGGATTGGCCCAATGCCGTGGCGAATTTGTCCTGTTCCTGCACGCAGGCGACAGATTTCTCTATCCGAACGTCCTGCAACAAGTAGAGCGACAAATCCGAAGTTATCCCGAGCAGGACATCCATGCCTACGCGATCCAATTCGGCCGGAATCTTAGCAACGTACGCAAGCCCCGTGGCTTCACTCCGTGGATCAACCTGAAGACCACCATGCTTCACCAAGCCGCATTTTGCCGCCGCACACTATTCGAACGACATGGCAACTTCGATACCCGATTCGCCATCGCGATGGATTACGAGTGGTTCCTACGCGTCTACCGCGCTGGCGCCAAGGCGATCACTCTTCCGGAAGTGATCTGCTTTATGGACGACAATGGCGTCAGTTCGCAGCGCGACCCTGTATCTCTGAGTGCACGCTTCGAGGAAGAGCGACGGATACACCACCTCCACGCAACAGGCTCCTTGATGCGCTCCTTGTATGAGCTCTATTGGCTTGCCTACAGCGCCTATCGGCGCCTGCGCTCCGCTCTACGCCTTACCTGATCGTAAGATCCACGCGATACCGAATAGGGTTCAATGGCGAGCTGATAGAAGGTCGCGATACAAGTTGATATATTCCTCGACCATCTTGTCGAACCCGAACAGGGCCTCCGCACGACAACGGGCCGCCCTCCGCATCTGCCGCCACTGCCCCGGGTCAGCAGCAAGCGTACGCACAGCACCCACGAAGGCACTCATGTCGTCTTGAGGACAGAGAAATCCCGAGACGCCATCTTCCACGACCTCGGGCAAGGACGAACCTCGCGTTGCCACGACCGGGGCCCCACAGGCCTGCGCCTCTAACGCCACCAGGCCAAAGCCCTCGAGCCGGGTCGGGAAAAGCAATGCGTCGGCACCGCGATAGAGGTCCACCAATGCAGTCACATCCGTCACCCTACCGATGGCTCGCATGTTGGGCGGATGCTGCGATGCCGCCTCTCCGGTATGTAGAAGCTCGAAATCCTCCCCTAACTCACTCATGATTGGAGCCAACAGATCGACTCCCTTCCTTCTTGACCAACTGCCGACATAGAACAGACGGAACGGAGTGTGGGGCGCGTACCTGGGGGAGCCAGGGGTAAAGACATCCAGCTGAACACCATTGTGAATCACCGCAATATCATCGATGCTGAACACGGCCGCCGTCCGCCTCGCGGTATAGTGGCTGACAGCCGTCACCCGGTCTGCGCGGCACAAGACCTCCTTTTCCAGTGATTTCACCCATAGGCGATGATAGAGTCTCTGTACCGCAGATCCGATAGGCGCCGCCTCTCCATGCACACAGTGGTGCGTGGTCGCCACCATGGGTAATCGCCGCGGAAGGAATCGCCTGGGCAGCCAGGTGTTCACATGAACAAGGTTGGCCCAGGACGGTGGGCTCGGGGACGCCACGGACCATGGGGCGAATTCCGCTCGATGCGGCAGCCAACCGATCTCCGCCCGAATGCCGCGTTGCTTGAGTCCATCTACTAGCCGTTCGGTGAAAACGTCGGCGCCGCTGCCGGCCTGTATTGCGGGAAACCATACGGCTGGGACAGAACCATCAGCTGTCATCGCCGATACCTTGCACTTTCGTGAAAAAAAACGGATCGCTCCCCTCCCGGCCCTTCTTTATGGCCATTAGGCGTTGCAGCAGGTCTTCCCGCACTTCCATACGCTCTCTGCGAGGGGGGCCTAACAGATATAGGCTGCAAGTCGTTGACCGAACGCCTGCCACGCAAACTTTTCTGCGAAGCGCAACATTGGCGCGGGTGGTAGCGGGCTTACCAACAACATCTGTGTGGCCGTCGCAATGTCGCCCGAACTGCCCGGCGGCACCAACCGCCCCGACACCCCCTCTTCCAC
>JANTHJ010000144.1 GCA_024762475.1 Chromatiales bacterium
ACCGACGGCTTCGGCAGACTGATGGTGATCGACGGCTGCACCATGGTGAGCAGCCTGGACAACTTCCTCTATCACGAGATGCTGGCGCATCCGGTGCTGTTCACCCACCCGGATCCGAAGCAGGTGGCGATCATCGGGGGCGGCGACTGCGGCACCCTGCGCGAGGTGCTGCGTCACCGAGGTGTCGAGCGCTGCGTGCAGATCGATATCGACGAGGTGGTCACACAGGCCGCCGAGCTGCATTTCCCCGAGCTGTGCGAGGCCAACGACGACCCGCGCGCCGAGCTGTTGTTCATCGATGGCATCCAGTGGATGAAGGACGCCGCCGCCAGCTCGCTGGATGTGATCATCGTCGACTCCACCGATCCTGTCGGGCCCGGCGAGGTCCTGTTCACCCCGGAGTTCTTCGGTGCCTGCCACCGTGCGCTGCGTCGCAGCGGCCTGATGGTGCAGCAGAGCGAGTCGCCGCTGGTTCACCTCGAGCTGATCGAGCGCATGTATCGCAGCTACCGCGAGGCAGGATTCGGGGACATCCGCACGCTGAACTTTCCGCAGCCGATCTACCCGACCGGATGGTGGTCTGCGACCCTGGCCTGCAAGAATGGCGATGCCGGAGCGTTTCGTGAACAGGACGTCCGTGAGCGTCCGTTCGAGACCCGCTACTACAATGCGCAGATCCATCGCGCAGCCCTGGCGCAGCCCGAATTCTTTCGCCGGGCCACGCGGACCCTATAACTCCATGAACGAGCTGATTGCAGTCACCCTGCTGAATATTCTTCTGATCACCGTGGTGGTGGTGATCCACTACGAGTTTTTGTATCGCACCTCGGACATCATTCCGCGACTATGCGTCCGACACCGGCCGCGCATCCTGGTCGGCGTGCTGGCGGCCCTGGTGGCCCACTCGGTCGAGGTCTGGATCTTTGGCATCGGCTACTACTTCGAACACCACAGCCCCTGGTTCGGCACCCTGCAGGGCAATTTCGATGGCTCGTTGCTGGATGCTGCCTATTTCTCGTTCACCACCTTCAGCACCCTGGGGTTCGGCGACATCGAGCCAATTGGGGCACTGCGTTACACCGCCGGCATGGAGGCGCTGACCGGCCTGGTGCTGATCACCTGGTCGGCCTCTTTCCTGTTCGTGGAGATGCAGCGCTACTGGGACGATCGCTGAAGGATGACGAAGCTGTGCGGAATGGGGTTGCGGTCGTCGACCTTACCCTCGACCCGTTCGAGCTCCTCCCATTCGGAACGGTCGATTGCCGGGAATCGCGTATCCCCCTCGGGCTCGGCGTGGATCTCGGTGAGATAGATTCGGGAGGCCAGGGGCAAGGCCTGCGCGTAGAGATCAGCGCCGCCGACCACCATCAGCTCGTCCACGTCGCCGAACTGCTGCAGCGCCTCTTCCAGTGAATGCACCACGAAACCACCCTCGGCGCGGTAGTGGGGATTGCGCGTGACGATCACGTGAGTACGGTGCGGTAGGAGGCCCGGCAGGGATTCCCAGGTCTTCCGGCCCATGATGATGGGCTTGCCCATGGTCAGGCGTTTGAAGTGGGCCAGATCGGCCGGCAGATGCCAGGGCAGTCGATTCTCGATGCCGATGACGCCGTTGTCGGCGACCGCAGCAATCAGAGAGAGATTCGGATAGAGATTCGGCATGGGTGGCATTCTACGTCACCCGTTGCCTTTCGGATCAACGGCCCGACGGTCCATCGCGCATTCGCATCGCGGATCGCCGGGCCGTCTAGCCCGCGTAGAGGGGTTGTCGATATCGCCTCAGGCGGCGACGTCGCCTTCGATCAGATCCTCGTCCTCATCGTCGGCCTCGATCAACATCTCCATGATCACCTCGGCTTCCTGGGGACATTCTTCGGCCAGCGTGGCCAGATCTTCCCATTCCGCTGCGAGGCCTTCGGTTTCCTGCATCTTGTCTTTGCCATTCATGATCCTGCTCCTTTGCATGTGGGTGGATGGCGAGTTGAAGATTAGACTATCAGAATATCCTGATATTGTAAATACTCGTCATTTTATTGATGCAGATCAAGAAATGTGTCGACGGGGGCTCAGACGGCGACCTGCCCCCTGATGTGAGGGTGGTGCTGGTAGTCGACCAGCTCCAGGTCGCCATAGTCGAAGGCGAACAGGTCGCTCACCTCGGGATTCAGATGCAGGCGAGGCGGTGGATAGGGCTCGCGGGTCAGCTGCAGCTCGATCTGCTCGCGATGATTGGAATAGATATGGGCATCGCCCAGGGTATGGATGAACTCACCAGGCTGCAGGCCCGCGACTTGGGCGATCATCCGGGTGAGCAAGGCATAGCTGGCAATGTTGAAGGGTACGCCCAGAAAGATATCGGCGCTGCGCTGGTACAGCTGGCACGAAAGCCGCCCTTCCGAGACGTAGAACTGGAAGAAGGCGTGGCAGGGCGCCAATGCCATCCGTCCCTGGCGAACGTTTTCCTGGGGTGAAACGGTCTCATCCGGCAGATCGGCCGGGTTCCAGGCGGAGACGATGATGCGCCGCGAATCAGGGGTGTCGCGGATCTGCTGCAGCACCTGAGAGACCTGGTCGATGTGTCGGCCATCGGGTGCCGGCCAGCTGCGCCACTGGTAGCCGTAGACCGGCCCCAGGTTGCCTTCTTGGTCGGCCCATTCGTCCCAGATACTGACCCCGTGCTCCTTGAGGTAACGCGTGTTGGTTTCGCCGCGCAGAAACCACAGCAGCTCGTAGGCGACCGACTTGAAATGAATCCGTTTGGTGGTGACCAGCGGAAAGCCCTGCGCCAGATCGAAGCGCATTTGGTAGCCGAACACCGACCAGGTACCGGTCCCGGTGCGATCGCCCTTGAACACCCCCTGGTCACGCACGTGGCGCAGCAGGTCGAGATACTGTTTCATGTCGTGGCCTTGCGCGAACGAAGTAACAGATAGATACCGAAGAGGATCATCGGCAGGGACAACAGCTGCCCCATGGTGAGCCAGCCGAAGGCAAGATAACCCAATTGTGAATCGGGCATCCGCACGAATTCGATCAGGAAGCGGAAGCTGCCGTAGCCGACCAGGAACAGCCCGGAGACCGCCCCTACCGGCCGCGATCGACGCGCGTAGAACCAAAGAATCAGGAACAGCACAATGCCTTCGAGGCCCGCCTCGTAGAGCTGATTCGGATGGAGTGGTGGCGTCTCCGACGTACCGGGCGGCAGGCCGAGCTTGTTCAGGCAGAGGTCGAGATGGCTTGTGCAGGGCACACGCATGCCCCAGGGCAGATCGGTCGGTCGACCCCAAAGCTCACCGTTGATGAAATTCCCCAGCCGGCCAGTGAACAGCCCGATAGGTACCAGCGGCGCGACAAAATCTGTGACGGCGAAAAAGTGCAGTCCCTGGCGTCGGGCGAACAGCCACATCGCCACCAGCACACCGATCAGGCCACCGTGGAAGGACATGCCCCCCTCCCAGACCCGCAGCAGGATAGTCGGATCGGTCAGCCACCGGTCGAAATCGTAGAACAGCATATAGCCCAGGCGCCCGCCCAGAATGACGCCCAACGCGCCGTAGAAGATCAGATCGTCCAGTTGGTGCTTGTCGATGGGGCTGGCGGGCCGCCGCGCCAGCACGCGACCAAGCAGCCAGGCGCCGGCAAAACCGATCAGATACATCAGGCCGTACCAGCGAATGGCTGCCGGGCCGATCTGCAGAATGATGGGGTCTATCGCGGGATATTGCATGGCGCGCAGTGTACCGCGCCCGTGGTGGACAGTCTTCGGGGCAGGGGTTAGGCTGCGGCAAAACCCCACCCTCTGCAAGATGCGATTCCTGTTGCGATCCCTGCTGTGGCTGCTCTTCCTGACGCCTTTTGTGGCAGCCCTGCTCGTTTGGGCCAGCCTGTCGGCGACGCCACTCCTCGCACTACGCGAACCATTGTCCACCCAGGACATCCAGCGGGCCCGCCAGATTCTGCAGAATCACCAGCGCCAGGGGCCACGCCAGACCAAGGCCATCACCCTGGACGCCCGTGACCTGGCGCTGGTGGCGAATCTGTTCCTGCAACAGCGCCTCGACGGCGGCGTCGCCGTGGCCATCCAGGACGACCGACTGATCGCACGTGCGGCTCTGCACCTGCCACTGATACCGGTGCGTCCCTGGCTGAACATCCAGCTGGAGTTGCGCGAACAGGCACGCGAACCCAATCTGCTGCGGTTACGGGTCGGCGAACTGACAATACCCCAGCCAATGGCGAAGTGGCTGCTTACGCGCCTGCTCGCGGCCTTCTATCAGACGCCCCACTATCGCCTTGTGAGGGAGGTCATCGACGATATCCGCCTGGAGAATGGGCGACTCACGCTCCGCTATCAATGGACACCGGAGCTGGCCCGGCGGGCGCGCGCCACACTGGTAGGAGAGGGCAGTCCGGCGGAACAGGCCTACGCCCAGGCCCTCGAACAGAAATTGGCCAGCCAGTCACGCCGGGTCAGCCTCGCGAAACTGCTACCGCCCTTGTTCGCCCTGGCCGCAGCACGTTCGGACACCGGAGACCCGTTACAGGAGAACCTCACCCTGCTCGGTGTGCTGGGTGCCTGGGCCGAGCGCGGCCGGACTGCACGCCTTCTCGGCGTTGAGGTCGAGGGGCTCCCGCCCTTCCGGGCGCGGCTGCGCAGACGAGAGGATCTGGCGCGCCACTTCCTCATCTCCGCCATGCTCGCCGCCCACGGCGGCGGTAGCCTGGCGGATGCGGCAGGGGTCTATAAAGAGTTGAGTGACGCCGACGGTGGCTCGGGCTTCAGCTTCGTGGATCTGCTGGCCGACCGCGCAGGGACCCGCTTCGGTCTTGCCGCCACCGCGTCTGCCGAGGCGGCAAGCCGATTCCAGGCACGGGTCGCCGCCGGGGTGTCGGAGGCCGACCTGCTGCCGGCCATACCCGCCTTGACAGAAGGGCTCGACCTGGCGTCCTTCCGTCGCGACTACCAGGGTGTCGATTCGCCCCGCTATCGAGAGGTCATGGCGAAGATTGAGCGCCGCCTCGACCAGTCTCCCCTCTATGGCGAGCACTGAGGCAATAACAAAAAGCAACCACCTTTCAATCTCTTAATTCCCCATTTGTGCAAGAGAGGTCTCAAGTTTCCCACCTGCCCGCCGTTAGCCCGGTCACACCCTGTGACACCGAGAGAGAGTTGGCTATGAGGCTGATGAGCATGAATGAAAGGAAACGACCCCCGGTGCATCTGCGCACCCTTGGCGAGCGCCTGCGCTACTGTCGACGACAGATGGGCTGGACGCAGGAACAACTGGCCGTGCAGGCCGGCACCAACCAGGCCGT
>JANTHJ010000145.1 GCA_024762475.1 Chromatiales bacterium
GCGCTGTCGAGGAACACGAGCAGCCAGGCGCCGGGCGCGACATCGCCTACCAGCAGGGTATCCACCTCGCGGACCTGTCCCAGCCCTTCACAGCGGGCGTACCCAGGGCCGGATTCGATCACCCGCATGGGGATACCGATACACATCAATATTTCCCCCGGTGGTCGACATCACAGCTGATCCGCGCATCCGGATCCAAAGGATGCGGACGGTAGGCCAATTCGAAGGCGGGCGACTTCAGCACCCTTTCGTCACCGACGCGGCAGGCGATCTCCGGCGGAGGACGCTGGCCCTCGTAGATCTCCGGTCGAATCTCGGCGCCTGCCAATGAGGCCTCTTCGGGCAGCGGTTGTCGAGGGCGGGCCTGTACCCCATGAGCGGCCAGCCATTCGAGGCCGGCCTCGATGGCCGGCTCGATGCGTTGTCGGGTGAGCGCGCGCAGACCGCCACCGTAGTCTTCCAACTGCACCGGTTGTACACCGACCAGCAGGAGGTTGCGCGGGTAGTGGCCCAGCATCTCAGCAGTCGCGAGCACCTCCTGGAAGCCGGTCTGGTGCAGGCTCATCTTCTTTGCGCCCATGAATTTGGGGACCTGTTCGCCTTCTACCCGCTTGAGGGTGCCGGGGGGCAGGCCATAGTCGACCGCATCGAACACCAGCAGCGTCTCGATGCCTTCCAGGTGATGTACCAGGTAGAGCCCCTGGGTGCCGCCATCCATCAGTTTGACCTCGGGGTCGAATTCGTAGTGGCGATGCAGCTGTTCTACCGCGCGGACACCGAAGCCCTCGTCGGCCCACAGGATGTTGCCGATGCCAAGAATGAGTGTGGTCGCTTGCGTCATATTTCGTGTCGCTTGCCTGGAGGTGTAAGAAAAGTATGCGGATTGCATAAGAAATGGAAATAAAAAGTTCTTATATCGGAGAATTAGCGATGACTAATGAGGAATCTCCGACAGGGGTGGGTGCAAACTGAAAAGAAGACTTCCGTATTGTAATTATTTCTTCCATTACCGATTGTCGAATTGGAAATGGTTGTCGGTATTCGCTGGATATCCGTTCACGCGGGCGGCGCCAGAGAGGGATCGTGATCGGTCCGTAAACCGCCAAGCAAGTATCCGGTAGCGCCGGACAGGCGGTAAGGGGCGCAGGGATTTCGGTGGGAGGCAGCGGTCGTTGTTCCGAGGTAACCCATTGTAGGGAAAGCATATTGCTTATCTGGCACGAATCTGGCCTTTCTCCGGGGGAGAACACAACCACAGGAGAACAAGGTGCCAGTCAAAGAGACCTTCTACGACGTCATGCGTCGCCAGGGCATCACCCGGAGGAGTTTCCTCAAATTCTGCAGCCTGACCGCTGCCGCCATGGGGCTCGGCCCGGCCTACGCGGCAAAGATCGCAAACGCCATGGAGACCAAGCCGCGCATTCCCGTGCTGTGGCTGCATGGACTCGAGTGCACCTGCTGCTCGGAGTCCTTCATCCGTTCCGGACATCCGTTGGCCAAGGATGTCATCCTGTCGATGATTTCCCTCGACTACGATGACACCATCATGGCAGCGGCAGGCCACCAGGCCGAGGCCATCGTGGCCGAGACCATCGAGAAATACGACGGCCAGTTCATTCTGGCCTGCGAGGGGAACCCGGGGCTGGAGCAGGAAAACACCGGTGGCATGTCCTGCATCATCGCCGGACGCCCCTATACCGAGCAGCTGCGCGAGGCGGCCAGGCATGCCAAGGCGATCATCTCCTGGGGATCCTGTGCCTCTTGGGGATGTGTGCAGGCCGCGGCTCCCAACCCGACGGGCGCGACCCCCATACACAAAGTTCCGGGTATCGCCGATGTGCCCATCATCAAGGTGCCGGGCTGCCCGCCCATCTCCGAGGTGATGACCGCGGTGATCACCTACATCCTCACCTTCGAGCGCCTGCCGTCCCTGGATCGCCAGGGTCGTCCCAAGATGTTCTACAGCCAGCGAATTCACGACAAGTGCTATCGCCGGCCGCACTTCGACGCGGGGCAGTTCGTCGAGCACTGGGACGACGAGGGTGCGCGCAAGGGCTATTGCCTCTACAAGATGGGTTGCAAGGGGCCGACCACCTACAACGCCTGCTCGACCATTCGTTGGAATGGCGGCCTGTCGTTCCCCATCCAGTCGGGCCATCCCTGTATCGGTTGTTCCGAGGACGGATTCTGGGACAAGGGCGGCTTCTACAACCGCCTGAGCAATATCCACCAGTTCGGCATCGAGGCAAACGCCGACGAGGTGGGCATGGGCGCGGCCGGTATCGTCGGTGGCGCCGTGGCGGCGCATGCCGCCGTGTCCGCGTTGAAGCGCAGTCAGCACAAGGGAGACGAATAAGCGATGAGTATCACCAAGACGCCAAACGGCTACACCCTCGATGATTCCGGCAGGCGCGTGGTCGTCGATCCGGTAACCCGCATCGAAGGCCACATGCGGGCCGAGGTCAATATCAACGAGGACAACATCGTTACCAACGCGGTCTCCAGCGGCACCATCTGGCGGGGCCTGGAAGTCATTCTGAAGGGGCGCGATCCGCGCGATGCCTGGGCCTTCGTGCAACGCATCTGCGGTGTCTGCACCGGCACCCACGCACTGACCTCGGTGCGTTCCGTGGAAGATGCCCTGGGCATCAGCATCCCCGAGAACGCAAACTGCATCCGCAACATCATGCAGCTGTCCTTGCAGGTGCACGACCATATGGTGCACTTCTATCACCTGCATGCCTTGGATTGGGTGAATCCGGTGAACGCACTGAAGGCCGATCCAAAGGCGACCTCCGAGCTGCAGCAGAAGGTCTCGCCCCATCATCCGCATTCGTCGCCCGGCTATTTCCGGGATGTACAGAATCGACTCAGGAAGTTCGTCGAGTCGGGACAACTGGGCCCCTTCAAGAACGGCTACTGGACCAACCCCGCCTACCTGCTGCCGCCCGAGGCGGACTTGATGGCAGTGACTCACTATCTGGAGGCCCTCGACTTCCAGAAGGAGATCATGAAGACCCGCACCATCTTTGGCGGCAAGGACACCCATCCCAACTGGTGCGTGGGCGGTGTGCCCTGTCCGATCAATGTGGATGAGACTGGTGCGGTCGGTGGGCTGAACATGGTCAATCTCAATCAGGTGCACGAGATCCTGAAACAGACCAAGACCTTCGTGGACAACGTCTATATTCCGGATATTCTCGCCATTGGGCAGTTCTACAAGGGCTGGCTTTACGGTGGTGGCATCTCCGGGCAGAACGTGCTCGCCTATGGCGACATTCCGGAGAGGGCCAACGACTACTCGCCCGAGAACCTGTTGATGCCGCAAGGCGCCATTCTCAATGGCGACCTCAGCAAGATTCATCCCATCGACCACCGCGATCCGGAGCAGATCCAGGAGTTCGTGCCGCATTCGTGGTACCGGTATCCAGATGGGGTGAAGGGTCTGCATCCATGGGACGGCATCACTGACCCGCATTTCGATGTCAGCACCGCCAAGGGGACCAGTCAGAACATCGAGCAGCTGGACGAGCGGGCCTCCTATTCGTGGATCAAGGCGCCACGCTGGCGTGGCCATGCGATGGAGGTGGGGCCGTTGGCCCGCTATATCGTCGGCTATGCCCAGGGCCATGAATATTGGACCGACCAGATCAAGCGTACCCTCAGCGCCCTGGATCTGCCGGTCAACGCCCTGTTCTCGACCCTGGGTCGCACCGCAGCCCGCGCCCTGGAGGCGCAATGGGCGGCCGACATGCAGCTGCACTTCTTCGACAAGCTGATGACCAACATCAAGAACGGCGACACCAATACGCATAGTGGCGAGATGTGGGATCCGGCCGATTGGCCGGCCGAGGCCAAGGGCGTGGGTTTCACCGAGGCGCCCCGGGGTGCACTGGGGCACTGGATCCGCATCAAGGACACCAAGATAGAAAACTACCAATGTGTGGTGCCGACCACCTGGAACGGCTCGCCGCGTGACGATGCGGGGAACATCGGCGCCTTCGAGGCCTCGATGATGAATACCAAGGTGGCGGTGGCCGAAGAGCCGGTGGAGATACTGCGCAACATCCATAGCTTCGACCCCTGTCTCGCGTGCTCGACACACGTCATGAGCGAGGAAGGGGAGGAGTTGGCCACCGTAACCACCAGCCCCGTGGGCCTGTGAGGAGGCGATCATGAGCGAGCTTGCACAGCAGGTGCACGAGGAACCGGCGGTCTATGTCTATCAGGCGCCGGTGCGGATCTGGCACTGGATCAATGCCCTGGCCATCGTGGTGCTGGCGGTGACCGGTTACTTCATCGGCTCCCCGTTGCCGACCATGCCAGGCGAGGCCAGTGACAACTTCCTGATGGGCTATATCCGGTTCGCCCATTTTGCCGCTGCCTATATCTTCGTGATCGGATTCCTCGGGAGGGCCTACTGGGCCTTCGTCGGCAATTCCCATGCGCGGGAGATCTTTTCACCGCCGGTATTCAAGTTGAGCTTTTGGGGTGGGGTCTGGCATGAACTCAAGTGGTATCTGTTCCTCGCGAAGGCGCCACGAAAGTACACCGGCCACAATCCTCTGGCGGTGCTCACCATGCACTTCATGTTCGTGTGGGGTACTGTGTTCATGATCGTGACCGGGCTGGCGCTGTATGGCGAGGGGGCGGGCTACGACAGTTGGCAATACACCCTGTTCAGTTCCTGGGTGATCCCGCTGTTTGGGCAGAGCCAGGACGTACATACCTTCCATCACTTGGTGATGTGGGTGATCATCTGGTTCGTCATGATCCATGTCTATGTGGCCATCCGTGAGGACATCATGTCCCGTCAGAGCATCGTCAGTTCCATGATCAGTGGCTGGCGGACCTTCAAGGACCGAGGTGAGGTCGACGAGGAATCGCTCTGACCGGACTGAGCCATTGACGTGCTATTCGGAGCCCCGGCAAATGCCGGGGCTTTTCGTTACGCCCAGCTAAACTACAAACATCTGTCTCGAATGCCACGCAGGGGGAGTCATGTCGGCCAAGCTACTCGAATCTGTCGATCCCGCTACCGGCGAGGTGGTGGGCCGTTACCCGGTGCTGTCTGAGCAGGAGGTGGCGCAGCGGATTGCCCAGGGGCATGATCAGGCAGCTCAATGGTCGAAGGCGTCGGTGGAAGCACGCTGTGAACTATTGGCGGCAATCGCGAAGGAACTGGATGCGCGCCGCGAATCCCTGGCCACGCTCATGGGACAGGAGATGGGCAAGCTGCGCCGCGAGGCCCTGGCCGAGGTGGACAAGTGTGCCTGGGTCTG
>JANTHJ010000146.1 GCA_024762475.1 Chromatiales bacterium
CGCCCCTCCCCCGAACTGGTCAGCAGCAGGCCTTCCTGCGCCCGGGTCATGCCGACGTACAGCAGGCGCGCGTCCTCGGCCACCCGCTCCTCTTGGCTGCCCAGCATCCCAAGGCCAATCAGGATGACGCGGCGGAACTCCAGGCCCTTGCTGCTGTGGATGGTCAGGACGGTGACGCGTTCGGCCTCGGGGTCGTAGGCGGCCTTGTGCTGCCGGCTGCCCAGCCAGAGGTGGTCGATACCCGATGCCCGAAGCACACTCGCCATGCGTCTGCCGTAGTCGCCACCGGGGTAGAGGATGCCGATCTCGCGCAGCGCGATGCCCTGCCCTTGCCATTTCCTGATGCAGGCGGCGGCGTAGCGCAGCTCTTCGTCACTGCTCCCGAACTGCTTGAGCACCGGCACCGGGCCGGAGGTGCCGGCCGCCTCAGGCTCCACCAGAGGGATGTGATCCTCGTCCGCGGCTTTCGGGTCGAGATAGTGCCGGGCAAAGTCGTAGGCGTAGCGCAGTATCTCGCGGGTGTTGCGGTAGTTCAGGCGCAGCACGGTGGTCCGTCCCTTGGCCTGGATGCCGACGCTGCTCAGTGAGAAGCCCAGCCCCGACCGCTTCTTGTAGATCGACTGGGCATCGTCATAGAGCAACAGCAGGGAGTTGGTGTCGGGGTCGATCATCTGGGTGACCAGTTTCAGCCACTCCGCCTCGAAGTCGTGCCCCTCGTCGATGAGCACCGCCCCGTACTGGGCGCGCGGAATCTGTCCCCGGTCGACCGCCTGGATCACGGTCTCCACCTGCCGTTCCCATACCGGGGCATCCGACTCGATAAGGTCCACGTGGTAGGTCTTGAGCTGTTGCGCACACCAGTCGTGAAAATGATAGATCTGTACCTTGGTGCCGATGCCCCGCGCCGAGATGAAGGAGCGCAGGCGCGCCGCCAGGGTGATGTTGAAGCACAGCACCAGAATGGGCTTGGCGATCGCCTCGGCCAGGTACAGGCAGCGGTAGCCGAGGATCATGGTCTTGCCCGAACCGGCGACCCCGTGGATCACCCGGTGGCCCTCGCCCAGACTGCGAGCCAGCTGCTCCTGCTGGATATCCATCACCTTGACGATGTCGGGCAACGTCTGTTCGACGGTATCAGATGCCTCGTCCTCGTCGTCGAACAGGTCCTTGATGCCCTGGTCGATGCGGATCTCCGGGAACAGATGCCAGCGGATGCGGTCGAGCTGGGGCAGCGTCAGCTTGTGACCGAACTGGTAGTTGAACATGCCCCAAAGCCGCTCCTGGAACGCCTCGGCGTCGGTGCCGGCCGTCATCTCGTCCTGGTAGATCGCCAGGTGATCGGGCAGCACGTTGTCGCGGGCCTCATCCGGTATCGCGCGCTGCATCTGCTTGCGCGTGATATGGGTTAAGACCACGCCCCAGCCCCAGGGCATGATCAGGCGGCCGCGATAGGGGCCGCTGTGTGCTTGCAGTTGCGGATCGCGCGCCAGCCGGTCGATGACCGCATAGGCGCAGCCGCGGACCTGCTCGAGCGGATGGGGCTTGGTCACCAGGCCGACGTCGGTCAGCAGCGTGACATCCGACTTGTTGATCTGACGGATATTGTCGATCTTCCAGTCCTTGACCTCGAGGAACAGCAGTCCCCGGGCGGGATGCAGAATGATGAAGTCGGGATAGCGCCGCTGGCGACCGATGGGGATGTCGTACCAGACCAGATAGTCGTCCTCCAACAGTTCCTTGAGCCGCTGCGCCAGACGTCGTTCGCCGGGCCACATGCGGCTGAGGGTTTGCTGGTTAAGAGGTGGAATGATCTCTGCCATCGATGAAGGGTCGTTCGAAACCTGATCGCTGTAGCATGATATCGGCTGCTTCGTCTGATTCTACATCGAGATGATGATGGGCCTCTGAAGGGTCCGATCTCTCACTTCGCCCGCTTTTGGAGGAGGCCGGGAAACCTCCCCCTGCACTACCGCTGGCCTGGAACGGCAAAACTATCGATGGCGCCAAGCTGGATCATGTCAGCGATCAGGTTCGGGCGCCCTGTTTCGGCCAGCTGGGAAAGGGGTGCGCCTTTGCGTGCGCTTTGAAGCATCCGAAAGGTTTCCTCGTCGAGGCGCAGATGCAGTATCTCGAGGCCCTGTCGGAGTATGGCCAGCCGAATGGGCGGGGGCTCCTCCCGGACTTGTGTCGGTTCATCATTCAGCTGAGCTGCCCATAGCTTGTCAACCGGCCAGCGCAGGCTGAGAAGTCGCAACGATGGCGCCGCCAGCAATACAATGGCCTCTGCGCCTTTTTCGGCGAGGGCTCTTTGGAAACCGGCAAAATCGAAGTATCGGCTGTCGGGTGCGAGCTGGGCCTGATCATGAGCCAGTTCAAGGCGCGCCAGATCGGCGAGATAGGCGAAATCGGCCAACTCGGGGCGTGTTCGCTGCAGGTCGCCAAGCCATTCGGGAAACGCCTGCCCGATACCACTGAGATCGCGCTGCAGGTAGGGATGTTGTGATGCGAAGTCATGCAGAATCGCTCCGAGGCAGGCGGACCCCAGAATTTTTCCCAATATCGGAAACACAGCTTCAAGCGCGCTGATCTGCGCACCGATCATGTTTCCCCGGTAAACCTGTGTACGGTCACGAGCCAACTGTTCCAGCCAGGTCCTATCGGCTGGGACATCCGAATCGGTCAGTTGCGCAACGAACAGCCGTTGTAGCTCCGCCAGTCTCACAGGTTACTGGCCTGGTGCCTTTTCGGGCGGAGGGATTCCGCGCGTTCCGCCTGACCCAGCAGGGTCTCCCATGTGGGGAGCTCGTTGTCCCATTCAATCAAGACCGGCGTGTCCGGATGCAAGGTCAGATAATCGGCATACAGCGCCCATACTGGCTCAGCAATCTCGCGACTGTGCGAGTCGAGGAGGTAGCCATCGCGTTGCTCGTGGCCACCGAGATGGATTTGTTGCACATGGCGCGTTTCGAGCCCCGCAAGGAACTCCCGCGTAGACTCGCCATGATTGATCCCATTGACGTACAGGTTGTTGAGGTCGAGTAGCAATCCGCAGCCAGCCCGGTCGGCCAGCGCGTTCAGAAACTCTGCCTCGCCAAGCGTACTGTGATTGAAACGAATATAGGTAGAAGGATTCTCCAGCAGCAACTGGCGGCCCAATAGGTCTTGCGCCTGGACCACCCTTTCCACCAGAAGCTCGAGCGCCTCTTCTGTGTAGGGTAGCGGCAAGAGGTCGTGGTAATGACGACCGTTGAGTGTGCTGAAACTGACATGGTCCGAAACGGCCATGGGGGCATGACGCTCGATCAGTCGATCCAGGCGTCGAAAATATTCCTGATCGAGCGGGTCCAGGCTCCCCAGAGACATTCCCACGCAGTGGAAAGTCAGGGGATAGTGGTGGGCGACCTGATCAAGCTGTTGCTCCATCAGGCCGCCACCTTCAAGGTAGTTGTCGGCAAGCACTTCGAACCAAGGCACTGGCGGGCGCTGCGCAAGAATCTGCGGAACATGGGGTCCGCGCAGGCCAATCCCCGTACCATTGGGGCGATCGCTTGCGTTCACTTACTTGGCCGGTACGACCTTGGCAACCTGTCCTCCGATCTTGGCGCAGGTCCCTTCGGGCACATAGACCCATTCGTTGGGCGCGCGATCGACCTTCGAACTGCTGGCACAGTTGTGTGATCCGTCCAACGCGCCGCAGTCGTTGCGACCCGCCATGGCCACGCCAGCGCATTTTTCCCAGGCCTTGGGGGCATCGGGCAACGCATTGGCACCGCCGCTCAGGCCCAGGGCAACAATGCCCGCGACTGCAGCCGACAACTGGTTCTGGTTGATAGACATGGAATATCTCCTCCGATCGAGTTTAGCGAATATGTGGATGCTTCCACATAAGGGTAGAACGGGTAGATGAGGGAATACTCACAAGGTGGCTGCCCGAGAGGCTACAAACGAGTGATTGCCGATTGCCTCAGCCGACGTGCAATGGGCGCCAGGCGCTCACCCGCTTCACCGACAATGGCAAACGACCCATGGGGAGTCGCATAGATACCGCCGTGAAAGCGGCGGTCATCGATATCGATGGGGTGCTCGACATACTGGCCAGGCATAACCAGCACAGTGATCGGGCCCTGTTGGCCGCTGAGCACGAAATGAAGGCCAGGCTTGTTGCGCACGGAGCAGCGCCCTGCATAGCTGACTGGCAGTCCAAGCGCTTGAAAAGGCTGCCCTTGGCTGTTGAGTATTGCCGCCAATCTGGCTGACGCGTTCGGCTGTACCTCGCGAAGATGGTTTAGCTCACCATACACGTGATCGAGAACGTCACTGGCCAATGGTTCGGCCTGCTTGGGCAGATAGAGATATAGGACCCCAATCACCATCAGGCTGGCAACCAGCCCTATCCCCCGGCGATGCGTTCTGGCTTGTATGCGCGCGCTGGATTGGCCCTCTGCCAGGAGTCGCTCCCGCAGCCCCGCCGGTGTCCGCTCCCAACCAAGCTGGCCAAGGCGGCCAAGCTGCCGTTCCATTGCCAGGGACTCGGCGTAGACGGCCTGGCACGCTGTGCAGTTGCGAAGGTGCTGGCGACAGCTGTCTGACAACCGCTTTGGGTCAGCCCATATCTCGCGTTGGCAAAGAGTACAGTTCATGACTCGATGGATTGCGGTGCCGCCGGTGCCAGGATATTCCGCAGCATGCGCCGGGCGCGATAAACGCGCGTCATCACGGCATTCTCGCTGACGCCCAATAGCTCACCGATATCGGCACAGCTAAAGCCCCCGATAACCTGCAAAAGCAGGGGTTCTCGATATTGCAGCGACAACGTGGCGAGGGCCCGGTGCAGGTTGAAGGCCTCGATGCTTGCATCATGGCCGGCGATGGCGACCTCTGGCAGGTTCTCCGGTGCCCGAAGTTCAGGTCGTTTGCGCTCGAACAACCGGGCATGTTCGCGGCGAAGAATGGCATATAGCCAGGCGCGGGCGGCCGTTTCTTCCTTCAGATGAGAAAGCGACTTCCAGGCACGTGCATAGGTTTCCTGGACCAGATCTTCCGCGGTCTGTACGTGACGACAGAGGCCATAGGCAAAACTGTACAGCTCGCGGTAGTACGCCCCGACCAAGGCCTCATATTTTGCCTGTTGCGCATTCATGCACACGACAGACCGGCCTACGCCCATAATGTTTTCATTCGATTCGGAGATCGCGCGACGTCGGCCATGGAGCCGAT
>JANTHJ010000147.1 GCA_024762475.1 Chromatiales bacterium
TGCGCTGCTCCAGGCCCGCGGCCTGTTCCTGGGACTGCTGCAGCGCCGTCTTCAGTTCTTCGACCTGGGCCTCGCGCTCGCCCAGTGCGCCGCGCAGTGATTCCTCGGTCTGTCCGGCCTCGGCCAGGCCCGAGCTGTGTTCGTCCAGCCGGGATTGCAGTTCGTCACGTTGCAGGCCGGCCTGCTCTAGCTCGCCACGCAGGGTCTCGACCTCGGCCTGCTGGTTACTCAGCTGCTGCTGCAACTCGGCCTGGGCCTGTTCCCCGGCCGACTCCAGCTCGGTGATGCGCTGCTCGAGGCCTTCGGCCTGCCCTCTGGCCTCGCGCAGCCTGTCACCGGCCTCGCCGAGACGCGCTCGATGCTCATCGAGCTCCTGTTGAAGCGCCTGCTCTTTTGCTTCCCCCTGCTGCTCGATTCTCTTGAGTTCGGACTCCAGGGCCGCACGCTCTGCCGCCCATTGGTCAGCCTGCTCGCGAACGCTCGACAGCTCCTCGCGCAGGCGGGCGAGTTCCTCGCCACGCTCGGCGAGCTGCTCGTTGGCGCTTTGGTCCTCCGCCTGCAGCCGCTCGACCAGAGATTGAAGCCCTGCCAGCTCGGTTTCCCGCTCGGCCAGGCTCTGTCGCAACCCCTCGGCCTGTCGGCCGGTCTCGGTTTCGCTCGCCTCGACCTGCTCCCGGGCCGATTGCAGCTCCGCCAGCTCCTGACGGGCCTGATCGAGCTCCATCTGCAGCTCGGTCAGCTGCTCCTTGAGGGCGCCGGCCTCCTCGGCCTGACGCTGACGCTCCTGGTCCCGCTCCTGCTTGACCGTCGCCAGCTGATCGTTGAGTGCCTGCAGGGCCTCATCGGCGGATTCTGCGCGCTCGCGTTCACCAATCAACTCCCGCTCGATCTTTTCGAGGCGCGCCTGAAGGCGGGTCTCCTGGGTCTCCCGGGCATCGATGCGCGCCGCCAGGGCATCGCGCTCTTCCTGCAGCTGGCCTATCGCCAGATCCAGGGTCTTTACCTGCTCGAGTGCTTCGTTGCGCTCGGCCACCAGATCCCTGCGTTGCTGCTCACCTTCGTCGAGCCGCTGTTCGAGTGCCCCCAACCGCGCCTGGGCGGCGCTGAGGGCATCGGTCTTCTCCTGCTCGAGCTCGACCAGCTGCGACTCGGCCTGCTGCAGGCGGCGCGCCAGGGCCTCTGCCTCGCGCGCCTGCTGCTGGAGTTTTTCGGCCGTCTGTGGTGAATCGCTTGCCGGCCCAACGCCTGCCAGCGACTGGACCTGCGGGGCAGGGGCCTCGGCGCCCGCGGCGGGTCCTTCCGGCTCACGCAGCCGCTTGAGCCCCCCTTCCAGCACCGATACGTCGAAACCCTGCTGCGCCATCAGGTAGGCACCAACGGCGGCACGACCCCCACTGTTGCTGTACAGCACATAGTGTCGATCGGGTGCGAGGCTCTCGAGCTGGTAACGCAGGGACTCGATCGGCAGATTGATGCTTCCCCGGAACGCATCGCGCTCGTGGTCTTCCGGACTGCGCATATCGACCCAGACGGCGTCCTGTTCCACCAGCGCGCGCGCCTGGTCGATATCCAGGCGACGGGTCAACGGGCTCTGTACCAGCTCCAGAAAATCCGCCTTGGACAGGCGCAGGATCTGGCCGTCGCTGAGCATGCTGACCGAGGAGTTGCGCGGCGAGTCCGACAGCAGCGCCTCTTCACCGAAGGCGTCACCCGGCCCCAAGCGGGCCAGCTCCTTCGGTTTCCCGTCCTGCGCGTCCTTCCGGTGGACCAGGGCCTGCCCCTGAATCAGCATGTAGAAAAAATCGCCCGGGTCGCCCTGACGGATGATTGGGTCGCCCTTCAGAACCTCCAGCTGCTCGACGCTCATCATGACGCGCTGGATGTTTCCGGGCGGGAGCTGCTGCAGGATAGGCGAGCGCAACAGCAGGCTCATCCAGTCGTCGGCGTCGGCCTCCTCGAATTCGTCGACCTGGTAGTCCGAGCGCTCGGCGCGGGCCAGCAGCTCGCTGATTCGCCGGCTGTCCAGGCGCACCACCTTGACTCTCGTCGCCGCCTTGGCGCCCATCTGGCGCGGCAGCATGTGGGCCACCGGAAAGCGCCCCCTTTCGTCCCCCGCCTCGAGATGCTCGGCCACCTTCTTGCCTTTGACCAGCGACAGCTTGCCCTCAAGGAGATAGAAGCTCACATGATCGGTATCGCCCTCGCGAAACAGGAACGTGCCCTTGTTGAGGGTCTCCAGGCTCACATCGTCGAGCAACTCGCCGAACAGCTCGTCCGAAAGGGTGTGCAGGGGCACCAGATCACGCAGACGTTCGATATCCTTGGCGCTGAGGTTTTCTGCTGGGATGGGGTTCACTGAGGCCATGGCGAAGGTGCCCTTTCAGATGTCATCGCGGATACGTCACAGAGGGGTAGCGGCGGCAAGGAGGGCTTTCTTTAGCGATCCAGTCACCGGATTCGGGCCCAGCCACACGGACAACAGGGCGCGGCTGAAGTCGCTGCCCCCGATCACCCCGCGCGGCTCACCATTGATGCTGACGCGGGTGCCCTGTTGTGGGACATAGTCCAGCCATACCTGGTCACCCCCGTGAAGGGTGAAGAACAGGTTCTTGAAGCGCTCCAGGCGGTCGCGCAACCGCAACAGGGCCGACTCGGAAAGATTGGCCCGAAAGCCCTCCTCCCAGGCATCGTCCAGCTTATGCTTCGACACCTCGTCATAGACGAAGTGCATCAGCAGGCGGTTCGCGGGCAACTGGTCAAGAATGCGCTCGGCTGAGGTGTTCGGCTGGGGCAGGTAGAGCGCCGCCACGTAGATCCTGAAAAAGAACTTCGAGCGAGTGCCGGCGCCGTTGAGTCGCAGGGGTTCCTCCACACCGGCGATACTCGCCACCACTGGCAGCGCCACACCAGCCACTTCCTTTACTGCGGTTTGCGCGGCGAGCGCGTTGCCTGCGCCGGTCACAATCACCAGCCATACGATGCTCAATGCTCTCAATCCACCTCTCCCTTGCGGTCGCGGGCGCTGCCTGCGGATGCAACAGTGCATTCCCTTCTCGCCTCTCCAATTGCCAAGTATCGGACACGCCCGTGTATCGATTCTATAGTCCAGATGTTGGGCAAGAACGACACCCTAGCCCGAAATCCAGCGGCTTTTTGCGAACCTTTCTGCAAAAAGCGGCCTTGTCCTTGTTCTACCGCTTTTTCTTCTATGCTATGTTTCGGGCGCTTTTCCACCAGACACCAGGAGTCCAGACATGGCAGCAAAGAAGAAGGTCACCAAGAAAAGGGTGGCCAAGAAGGCAGCAGCGGCTGCACCGGCCAAGAAGGTCAAGGCCATCGCCAACAAGATGACCAAAACCCAGATCGTCGCCCATATCGCCGAATCCACCGGCCTGACCAAGAAGCAGGTGGCGGACGTGTTCTCCGAACTCGGTGACCTGATCACCTCGCACATGAAGCGTCGCGGATCAGGCGAATTCTCCATTCCGGACACCGGGGTGAAGATCCGCCGGGTGAAGAAACCGGCCCGCAAGGCCCGCATGGGGCGCAACCCGGCCACCGGCGAGCCGATGAAGATTGCTGCCAAGCCGGCCTCCACCACGGTGCGGGTCACGGCACTGAAGGCGCTCAAGGAGTCGATCAAGGCCTGATCGCGGTCCGGCGCCGGACGGCCGATATGGGCTGTCCGGCGCCCGGCTCAGTGCTGACGCAACAGCAGACGCCCTCCCCGCTGGATCATCTCCAGCCGCTTCAGAAAGCTCATCCCCAGCAATGCCGGTGAATCCGCCGACATACCCGGCATCACCACTGCCGGGACGTCGCGTAGCCGTATCGATCCCAGCTGCACCTCTTTCAAGGTCGTGCGCCATACTTCCACAGTACCGTTGGCGGTTTCACTCAACCCGCCAGGACGCAGACGCAGCCTCCAGCGCCGGGCCAGCGCCTCGGGAATGGCGACCGTGGTGGCCCCGGTGTCCACCAGAAAGGTCACCCGGTGGCCGTCGATCCGGCCGTCTGCCACGTAATGCCCCTGCGCATTGCGGCGCAGCACGACCTCGCGGGGCACGCCCGGGACGGCCTCCATCGACAGATCCCGGTTGGGATTGAAACGCTCGTCCAGCAGGTTTTGGAAGAGATAGGCTGCAAAGGCAAGCCCCGCCACCCAGGCGAGGATCACCATGAAGCGCGCGGTACCCGCTATATTGTTGTCATCACCTTCCTGCTTCATGCTCCGCTTCCCGCTCATTTCGGATTCACCCATGCCGCAGCCCACATTGCTCTACGTGCACGACCCCATGTGCAGCTGGTGCTGGGGCTTTCGGCCGACCCTCACCCGCCTGCTCGAAGACCTCCCACCCGAGCTTGGGTTCCGCAGGCTGCTGGGAGGATTGGCGCCCGATACCGACCAGCCCATGCCGGAAGCCCTGCGCGAGCAGTTGCAGCAGACCTGGCGGCGCATCGAGGAGCGGATACCCGGCACCCGCTTCAACCACGCCTTCTGGACGAGCTGCCTGCCGCGGCGCGCCACCTGGCCTGCGTGCCGTGCCGTGATCGCCGCCCGCTCTTTCGACGCGGCGCTCGAGGATCCGATGATACTCGCCATACAGCGGGCCTATTACCTCGATGCGCGCAATCCCTCGGATGACGACACATTGGTCGCACTCGCCGGGGAGCTCGGCCTGCCCGAGGCGCCGTTCGGCGAGCGCCTGCGGGCAGTGGAGACCCAGCGGCAACTGGAGACCGAGATCGAAACAGCACGGCGCCTCGGTGTCAGCGGCTATCCCGCCCTGATCCTGCAGACCGGCGAATTCAGCTTCTGGCCCATCGGTGTGGCCTACACCGATCCGGATGAAATGCGGCAGAACATCGAAATGCTCTTGGAGCCGGAGAGTCGATAAGCCTATCAGCGAGTGCTGTTGGTGTTACGCGGGTCATCTGGTGCAAGATGCGCCGAGCCGAACACGAGGAGGAGAAGACGATGAAGAAATACCTGTTCACCCTGTCCCTGCTGATCCCGATCGCGGGCCAATGCCTGGCGCAGCCGGTGGCCACCGCGGCCCCGGCAGTTCCCCCCGCCAGCGTACCGCCGCAGACGGCGGCCGCACCGCCCATGCCGCCAGCCGAACGACCGCGCGCGGCGGCGAAGACAGCGCCTTCCCCGGTACAGACCCTGCGTCTGGCGCTTGGA
>JANTHJ010000148.1 GCA_024762475.1 Chromatiales bacterium
GATTGGTCAGTCGAACAAACTCGCCTGGGGCGGTGCCCGGCACGGCGGCCGCCTCGGGGCTTCGGGCTCCGCCGTCTTGGCATCCAAGTGTGTGAGAATCTTCTCGATCACCATGGGATCTTCGATACACGCAATGAACTGTACGGCCCCACCGCAGGCCGGACAGGTCGCGATATCGATGCCGAAGACCTGCTTGAGGCGTTGCGCCCAGGTCATCGCAGCACGGCGTTCGGCTGGCGTCGGCTCGTACGGACCCCCCTTCGTCGCATGCCGGCCACCTTGAACGGCTCATCGCACGCCGGCAGTATCTGCAGGGTGAACACCTTGCGGCCCTGTTGCGGGCCAACGGCGATACGATACGTGATCGACGAACCGAGGAGTTGATCCAGCGGCCCGGCCTCGAGGCCATCGCCGGCCAGGTAGCTGCTCTCCGCATCCGCCACTTTCGGGGTCGGAGAACGGATGCCGGAGGAATCCCGCGAGTCTTTGATCCTTCGGGTGGACCAGGCCCTCTATCGCGGCAAGCGCGATGGGCGCAACCAGGTTGCACCGGCGGACTCCGCGGGCGCGGTGGCCGCATCATCGTAGCCGGACGCTTGGGTGTGCTTTGCAGCACTTCCGGGGCCTGATATTCTTTTCTCCCCATCTGGGCTATTGCCTCGTGCGAACAGGGATGTCGGGGGCCTGCGTTTGACTTCACAACCACGAATAAAGCGCCTTGTGGCGATTGCCGTCCTGCTCATTGGCGGCTTCTGGCTGTTCGTGGATTCATCCGCCTGGCGGTGGCTGGCGCGTGCCGTCATATCGCCGCCAAGACCTGCGAAGGTGACCGGTCGCTTCGATCGCCCATTGGACGCATTCCGCATCTCCGACAACCGGGATCTGGTCGAGCGTTTCCGTCGTCAGGGGATCGATCTCAGTTGCTCCGTCCCGGTCGAACGCGCGAACCGGATTAGTGAGGAGGATGCGCTTGTCTGCTGGGGATGGATCGCCTCCGCATGGGATATTCCCGCGACACAGCTTGCGCTGTTCTTCAACAAGGAAGGGCAGCTGAACTACGTGCGCGTCGAGTTCCCAACGTCTTCTTTCGGTGCCGTGCAATCATATCTCCGCGATCTTGAGCGAACGGGCAGATGTCCTTTCTACGAGGGGTTGGGCGGCTTCGATGCCGCTTATCAGCGTATCGATGGTTGGTTCTGCTCACCGTATTCGCCGAACGGGCTCGTCACCGCCAATGGTTTCCTCTACAGCAATGAACCGGCCATCGTGCTGTGGACGAGCATGCGGATCGTGCTTACGGATTTGAAAAAGCGGTTGAAGAACGTCGAGCTCACCGAGGAGCGACTCAAGTTCATGCCCCCGGCTTTTCGAGCATTGTTCGAGCGTGACGCGCGTTAGCGCGCCCTTGTCCGTGTGGCACTTGAGCGCTGCCCCGCTCGGTTCGTTCTATACTGACGCCCTCTTACGGCCTCGGTACCTCTGGCCTTCAATGGAGTGAATTGTTGTGAGTTTTGATTTCCGGCAGCACCCGGTCCATGAGACATTAAAGACCTTCCGCGAGACACTCGATGGTGTCGAGTGCGATGGGTTGGCAGAGGAGACATGCGCTGCCATTGCGCGACTCAGGGATGGGGTCGAGTACATCGCTTCCCGGTTGGACCGGGCGGTCGAGTCGCTGGTTACTCCACCCATGTGTGATGGGTTGAACCAGGCATTGTCGATGGCCCGCAATGAGATCGTGGCATTCGCCAATGATCGGAATGTCCAGCATCTCTCCACGGCAAACGTGAAGCTGAATGAAGCACTGAATCACCTGTTGCCCATCCCCATTGTGTTGACTGGTGAGGATGCTGAAGGCATTGCCAAGGCCAGTGTGGCTCTTGCCGAGAAATCCACCGACATGGTCGGGTTCCTCGCGGCGCGGATAGATCCGGTAATGGATCGCCTGCAGACGATCGAGGAGGAGCTGGAAGTGAGCCAAGCTCGCGTAGGGTCCCTGGACGAGAACATTCAGCGGGTGCGCGGTGATGTGGAAGGCTTCATGGCGACGCTTCAATCGCAATTCTCGGAATCGGAAGATCGGCGACGCCAAGATTTTGAACAGCGCCTCCAGGAATTCCAGAAGCGCTACGACGAGGTTCAGCAACGACTCGAGGCGAATCTGACGCAGGTCCGCACCCAGGCCGAGGATGCGCAGAATGCCCATGAGAAGGCGCTCACCGAGGAAAGCCGAGCGATTTTGCAGGAGCTCGAACGGCTGAAGGCCGAAGCGACACGGCTGGTCGGTGTGATTGGCAACACCGGGATGACCGGGGAATACAAACTGGCAGCGGAAGCGGAGGCACACGCAGCGAACTGGTGGCGCCGGATCGCACTGGGATTTATGACTGCCGCGGTGCTGGTGTTGGCCTACACCCTCTATGAAACGGCCAGCAACAGCATCGGGTGGGAAACCGCCTTGATACGGCTTATTGCGGCAATCCTGATTGGCGTGCCTGGCAGTTATGCCGCCTTGGAGTCGGCAAAACACCGGAACGAGGAGCGTCGCAATCGCCATATCGAACAGGAGTTGGCGGCCATTGATCCATATCTGGCAAGCTTTAATCCTTCGACGAAGGCGCGGCTTAAAGAACAACTGGCAGCGGACGTGCTGGGAAGAATCAACCCGCCAAGGACAGAGAGCGGCGTGACGCTGCCGCAGGACAAGCTAATCGATCTGATGCAAAAGATCGTGGAAAAGGCCCTGAAGAGCGGGTGAGACCGCGCGTTTGATTCAACGAGAGGAGGAAATCCATGGCGATCCCGAAGGCAGTGGAACAACGACTAAAGGAGGAAGTGCCACGCTTCCAGAAGGTGCTGGCTGACGCCCGCTCGCGCGATGTGAACGAGGCGGACACGGTCATCATTGTGACCGATATGCTCGAGCGCGTGTTCGGCATGGACAAGTACCAGGATGTCACCCGCGAATATGCCATCAAGGGCACCTACGTCGATCTGGCGGTCAAAATCGATGGGGTCATTCAATACCTGATCGAGGTCAAGGCGATTGGCATGGATTTGAAGGACCACCATCTGCGCCAGGCGGTGGACTATGCGGCGAAAGAGGGGATTCGGTGGGTTGTGCTGACCAACGGGGTGGATTGGGAGATTCACCGGGTCACCGTTGCGGGACAAGTGAACAGCGAGCAGGTGGTGAGCTTCAATCTCCTCGACTTGTCCATGCGCCGGCAAGAAGACCTCGATTTGCTGTTCTTGCTCTGCAAGAAAGGCATCGACAAGGATCTGATCGATGAGTTCTACGAGCGCCAACAGGCCTGCAACCGGTTCATGATCGGGGCGCTACTGGCTTCGGAGGAAGTCAGCGCCCTGGTTCGGCGCATGTTGCGAAGCATCACGCCCGGGCTGAAGGTATCGACAGATGAGGTCCAGTCGATCATTCAAGGCGAGGTGATCAAGCGCGACATTCGCGAGAGCGACATGGGGCTTCAGGCGCAGAAACGGGTTGCGCGTGAACTGGCAAAACTGGAGCGCGCGAAAGCCAAGAAGAAGCAGCAAAAGCGATCGGTCGGCGTCAACGGATCTGATTCCCCTGCTCCCTCTGGCAGTTCGTCCTCCGACTGACGGAGCCTAGTGCGCCCATCGTGATGGGTTATTCGGCGGGCCGCTATGCCCCTGTATCACTGAACGGAAACTGCAATCGCGTTCGCCCGCTGGCGTCGATCCGTTCGCAGGTCGCCTCACTACGCGTCAGATATAGCGTCCACGTCTGCCTAGCCACAGGTTCGCGCTGTCTGAATACCCGTGGCGTGAGCAGCGCCAGATTGATCCCCACCTGCCGGTCGCGCACCGACTCATAGCGGATCATCTCCACCCCTCCTGCCCGAGCGGATGCCGCCAGGCGCTGCGTGGCACTGTAGTCGTTCGGGTCGGTCCACATGGCGCGGTCGCGATCGAGCGGCGGTTCGGTCAGGTCTAACGCGAACTGGGAATGCCAAGCAGCGGCGAATACCGTCAAGTTGTGCGATCGCACCGGGAGCTGGGCGTCCGGCGACTCTCGGAAGAAACGCATGCGGTAGTGGGACAATTCCGCCAGCGCGGTACGTGGGGTTTCAGAAGCATAGAAGACGCCTTCCGAGGGGCCGGAAGGCCGGAACCGCGAGCCTACCGGATACGGTGCGTCGTATCGGAACGGTGTCGCCAACAAGTAGTCGAGGTCGACGGCCTCGGGTGGCAGTGGCGGCTTGGTTCCTTCGACGATTTCCTCGAGCAGTTCTTGGTCACGCTGCGATTCCACCAGGCGTCGGGTGGCGAAGGTGTGTTGGTACTCCACAGCCCGCCATGCTTTGCCGCCCAGGGCTCGCGCTTCAGACGCGAGCGCGGTAGGCGTCCACATAGTCAATCGTCCGTATCAGGCCGGGAATGTGCGTGATCAGCTTGGCGGGGGCCTCATGCAGGGCGGTATTGGGTGCGTGGAGCCACGACCGCATGGCCGCTTCGTCTCCTGCCATCAGCGCATCGAGACTGCGGAACAAGCGCACCAACAGCGCAGCAAGTTGCCATTCGCTGGTTCCCTCTCTTAGTCGGTGTTTGCCGGCGGCCATCCGAGAAATCGTCGATTCGGAAACGCCCAAGATTTGGGCTAGCTGCGCCTGCGACAAGCCAAGGATGCGCGCGGCATTGAGGGTCGCGGTCGTCAGCACTCGAGCCCGGTCGTCGGCCTGAACGATATGCGCTTGCGTCCCCATGGCTCCCCCTGTCCTATCTCTTGCAAGTATAGTCCATCTTTCTTGCTCTAGCAATATTCGGGAGGGGTTTTTCTGGAGCAACAGTCGCTGTGGGCGCAATAAAAAACCCCAGCCCGCCGGAGCGGTACTGGGGTCAAATGTGTTTTAGCGATAGACGAACGTCTCGCAGGGACCGCGATACACCTTCGTTCCTTTCGGAATGTCGGTCCACGCCGCCGGTTCGATACCAGCAACCTGGTACGACCAGAGATCGCTGTTCCAAACGCGGAGGATATTTTCCACGCGTGCGGGCGATTCGACGAAGATGTCCACGCGCTGAGTATAGGTCGCATAGAGCCCCTGGATTTCCCCATGTAACCTCAGCTCGCCCACCGACCCCGAGACCGCCTGTGGGTGGGGATTTCGACCTGAATCCCAGCAACCAAGCCGCGCTAT
>JANTHJ010000149.1 GCA_024762475.1 Chromatiales bacterium
ACGTGGCCGGCGCGATACTCTTCCGGCGGTCGCACGTCCAGCACGGTCACCAGTCCCTCGCGGGCACGGGCCAGCAGTTCCTGGCGGGCCACCGGCTCCAGTTCGTCGCGACTCTCCAGGTAGGTCTGCACCAGCTGCTTCACCTCGGCCAAGTGGCGCTCCGCGGTGTTGCGCAACGCATCCAGCAGCAACAGGACATCGTCCCCGCTCAGGCGGTAATACACCTTGAGCCCCTCCTTGCGACATTCCACCAGCCCGGCCTGTTTCAGCTGTCGCAGATGCTGCGAGGCATTGGCCATGCTCAGCCCGGCCACTTTGGCCAACTCGTCCACACTGCGTTCCGCCTGAGCGATGAACTCGAGCAATTCAAGCCGGTGGCCGTTGCTCAGGGCCTTGCCGATGCGCGCGAATTGGGCAAACAGATCGTGTTTGAAGTTGTTGCTTGACACCCTTCTTGTCCTTGCTAAGCTACTAATCAATAGATCAATAGAATATCAACCGTCGCAAATGGGAGTATAGATCTCCTCAGGCGAGGCTGGCAATGAAGGGAGGACTCGGGATATGTCCTGGCTGCTGGAGCATGAGATGGCGGTTCGCCTGGGTTTTTTTCTTGGCGTGCTGGCCCTGATGGCGCTTTGGGAAAGCCAGGCGCCCGCCCGCCCCCTGCAGTTGCCGCGAGCCGTGCGTTGGACGAACAACCTGGGCTTGGTGTTTCTCAACAGTTTCCTTTTGCGGTTGTTGCTTCCCGTCGCCGCGGTGGGCGTGGCGGGGTTGGCACAGCAGCGCGGCTGGGGGTTATTCAACCTCGTGCAGGTGCCGGAGTGGGCCGCCATCATCGGGTCGGTGGTGATCCTGGATCTGGTCATCTGGCTGCAGCATGTGATGGTGCATGCGATCCCGGCGTTGTGGCGGCTGCACCGGGTTCACCATGCCGACCTGGACTACGACGTGACCACCGGTGCGCGCTTTCATCCGCTGGAGATCTTTCTCTCGATGGGGATCAAGTTTGCCGCCATCGTATTGCTGGGTCCGCCGTTGGTCGCGGTACTGATCTTCGAGGTGCTGCTCAATGCCATGGCGATGTTCAACCATGGCAACGTACGTCTCCCGGAGACGCTGGACCGGATTCTGCGCTGGCTGATCGTTACCCCGGACATGCACCGGGTGCATCACTCGGTGGAAGACGATGAGGCCAACAGTAATTTCGGCTTCAATCTTTCCTGGTGGGACCGGCTGTTCGGTACCTATCGCGAACAGCCGCGCGGCGGGCACCAGGGCATGGTCATTGGGATTCGAAAGTTTCGTGATCCCCGCGCGGTCTCCTGGCTACCGGGCCTGTTGATGCTGCCCTTCCGCGGCGGCATCTCCGGCTACGTGATCAACCGGCGCCGCTGGGAGGATGAGAGTGATGTCTGAGCGGATCGCCCGCCTGGCGCTGTTGGGCCTGCTGTTGGCGGGCATCGGCGTGGCCTGGATCTGCCGCGACGACCTGGATGCCACCGCGCTGCATACCTGGGTGCGTGACAGTGGCATGGCGGCACCGGTGTTGTTCGTGCTGTTGTACACGCTGGCCACGGTACTGTTCGTCCCTGGCTCGGTGATCACCCTGGCGGGTGGCGCCCTGTTCGGGCCGGTCTGGGGCACCCTGTACAACCTGGTGGGAGCAACGTGGGGGGCGGCGTTGTCTTTTCTCATCGCCCGTTACCTGGGAGGGGACTGGGCGGAGCGCCGGGCCGGTGGTCGCATGCGGCGCCTGAAGCGTGGGGTGGAGGCAGAGGGCTGGCGTTTCGTTGCCCTGGTGCGACTGGTGCCCCTGTTTCCGTTCAACCTGCTCAACTATGCGCTCGGGCTAACTGGCGTGCGCTTTTGGCATTATGTCGTTGCTTCCTTCGTCTTCATGCTGCCGGGGGCCTTCGCCTATACCTGGCTGGGCTATGTGGGACGCGAGGCGCTCGCCGGGGGCGATGGCCTGATTCAGAAGGGATTGCTGGCATTGGCGCTGGTGGGTCTGGTGGCTTTTCTGCCACGGCTGGTGGTGGCACTGCGCCGCGGGCCGGGGCTCGAGGTCCAGGTGCTGCGCAATCAGCTGACCACCGCAAACTCACCCCTGGTGCTGGATGTGCGCAGTGCCGAGGAGTTCAACGGTCAGCTCGGGCACATCCCCCGTGCGCTCAATATTCCGTTGGAGTCGCTTCCGCAGCGACTGGAGGTGCTCGAGGAGTGGCTGGAGCGACCGGTCGCCGTAGTATGTCACACCGACCGGCGCTCAGAGCAGGCGGCCGGCCTGCTGGAGCGCGAGGGCTTTGCCCAGGTTCAGGTGGTGAAAGGCGGCATGCTCGCCTGGCACGCCATGGGTGGCCCCATCGAGTGGGGCTGAAGCTCAGCCGGCGCCGTGCCCCCGGTAGTCGGGATCCAGCCAGCAGCGGGGCAGAGGCTCTCCCGAGGGAAACACGAGGTTCGATTTCGCGAAGTTTTTTGGATCGGGCAGCTCTTCGCCGGCGTTGTAACGGCCCACGATCTCCTTGTGGAATGGGTCGGTCAGGTCGCGCATCGACAGGACTTCCACCAGTTCGCCCGAGCTGCTTTCCTTTAGAAACATATTGGCCTCCTCGTTAGCAATTTTATTGTAAGACCAGTATGGACCAGTCGGGTGGCTTTGCAACGGAAGAAACTGGTGTCTTTGACGCCCATCAGAAGCCACCACCCGGCGTGAGTGGTCAGGCGTCCGGTGCTGCGGCGCAGACCCGGTTGCGCCCGGTCTCCTTGGCACGGTAGACCTGTCGGTCAGCGAGCTCCAGCAGTTCCCTTGCCAATTCGTCGAGCGAGGCCTCGGCGTGTTGCGGCAGGGTGGCCACGCCGATGGAAACGGTGATAGGAATAGTGCCGCCCTCGGTAGTTTCGACCGGTGAGGAGGCGATGGCCTCACGGATACGCTCGGCCAGCCGGCTAGCGTTCTCCAGGTCGGTCTGGGGCAGCAGTACCGCGATCTCCTCACCGCCGTAGCGTGCTGCGAGGTCCGAGGTGCGAAGCTGGTCTCGGATGCGCTTGGCCAATGCGATCAACACCTGGTCGCCAGCGGCGTGCCCGTAGCGGTCGTTGATCTGCTTGAAGTGATCGGCGTCGATGAACAGACACGACAGTGTCAGGCGATGGCGTTTGGCGCGTGCCACCTCTTCGGCAAGCCGGGTATCCAGGTGGCGACGATTGTACAGGCCGGTCAGTCCGTCGGTGAGGCCGGAGAGCCGCAGCCTTTCCCGGTTGACCGCATTCTCCAGGCACACTGCGGCGAGCCGGCCCAGGCGGTCGAGAAACTCGGTGCCCTGTTGCGGATGGAAACGCTTGGGATCGCTGCTCCCAAGGTGTAGAAAGCCGGCCAGCCCGTCGGGCTGGCGCAGTGGCAGCAGTGCCTCGCTGCGGATTGGGGTCTGCGGCGACGGGAAGGGCTGATGCCGTCGCACCCAGGGGCCCAGCCAGGGCCGATGCAGGTCGGGGTAGCGGTCGAGCGTCGCCCGCACGTCCCGTTCCAGGTACAGATGCGGAATATGACAGCTCTGCACCCCCAGCGCCCCCAGCAGTTCCTCGACCACGCCGTAGGGGTCGAGCAAGACCAGGCGCACGCTTTCCAGCCCGAAAGAGGTGCGCAGCCCGGTGGTCAATCGCTCGATCAGGTCCGGCAGGTCCTGGGCGCTCAACAGCCCCAGTTCGCGTTCCTGAAAGCGCTGCATGACACTCTCGTTGTAGGCCGCATCATTGGTCAGCTTGTGCAGCAACTGCCGCAGGGCCTGGTTTTCGGCCTCGAGTTCATCTACTCTCTGCATGCCTTTGGTCGCAGGGGGAACGGGGAATGGCGTCACGCTGTTTCTCGTCATGTTCTCGGTTTGCGGCCAAACGACCTAGAACTTTAATTCCAGGGAGGGAATATGTTCGCAACCGTTTCGGGGCGCCTTGCCGTTCTGCTGATGTCTACCCTGTTGGCGTCCGCTGTGCCCGCCGACATCTATCGCTGCGACGGACCGGAGGGTCCTGTCTTTCGGGACTCGCCGTGTCGTGTCGGGCAACGGCCGGAGCGCATCACTGCACAGGTCGCCGAAGATGCGGGCCTGCGTGCCAGTGAGCGTCAGTGGCTGAAACAGCGCGCTGTCGAGCGACGACAAAAGCGCCCCGCAAAGACCACCCCTGCACGCAAGCGAGACGACAAGGCCCAGGCACGGCGTTGCTGGAACAAGCAACAGCGGCTCGAGAACGTGCGTGCGCGGCTGCGCCGGGGCTATAAGCCATCCCAGGGCGATCGGCTGCGCCGACTGCGCCAGCAATACGAGGACTACTTGTCGCGCTTCTGTGATTGAGCGTCTGCTTCCTGCTCGTCCAGCAGCACCTTGCGGGTGCGTGCGGTCCAGCGCAGGAAGTTGGGCTCTTCGAGATAGCCCTTGCTGGCGACGTAGTTCAGCACATTGCGCAGGCGCACGAACTGGACCACCGATTCGATGCGGATGATCTCGCGTCCGTGTTCGTCGAAGAAGACCAGCGTGGGCGCGTAGAACAGCCCCAGCTTGCGCGCCCATTCTCGCGCGGTGGTGGCCTCGCCGTTGGGCGTCACCACCGGGGTGTCCGACCACATGTCCAGCTGCACGGCCTGGAAGGGTTTGAGGGCGTCACGGACTACCTGGCGCCGGAGGGGCTCGCTGTGCAGTACATCGCAGGCATGGCACTCGCCCTGCTCGAAGAAAACGACCAGGGGCATGTCTGCCGGAAACTTGCTGCGGTCCAGGTTGTAGGGCGGTTTGTCGAAGAAGTCCTCCTCGGTGAGATCGCCCGGCTCGAAGTGCATCCCGTGGTCGCCACGCGCAAGGTAGTCGCGAAAGGTCTCCCGCAGGTAATGCCGGTCAGCGACATATTCGACGGCGGCACGCAGTTGATAGGGCGGGTAGTAGCCGCGCAGCCGCAGGGCGACCCGACTGTCCTTGTCATAGAACACGAGTGAGGGCGTGAAGTTGGTGTTCATCGCCACCGAGTATTCGCGTTCGGTCATGGTTCGCCCGTCCGGCAGGGTGACCTCTTCGGTACTCCAGATGTCGATCGGAATCACGTCGAAGTGGCGCTGGATATA
>JANTHJ010000150.1 GCA_024762475.1 Chromatiales bacterium
GCACGTAATAGCCGGCTATTGCGAAGATTCGCAACGTAGAAATGGGCGCTTTTGCGCCGCAAGATGCCGTGTTACGAATTGATCAGAGCTTCCCTAAGGAAGGGGAAATATCAGGCGAATCTCCACGCGTCGGTTGCGCTGGTAGGCCGCGGCGCTGCGCACCCTGGACAACGGCTGGGTCGCCGCCAGGGCAACCGCCTCGAGATGCCGCTCGGGAACACCATGGCGGATCAGGAATCTTGCCACACCGACCGCCCGCGCCGCCGACAGCTCCCAGTTACTGGGGAAGTCGGCATGGTTGCGCAAGGGGCGGCGGTCGGTGTGTCCCTCCACGCGCAGCCGCCAGGGGCGGTCGGTGGGCAGTTCGACCACCACTTCGCCCAGCGCCTTCGCGACGGGCGCCAGACGCTCTTCGCCTTCGTCCCCCATTATCCCCGGCGAGGTGACGAACACGGCATCGGTTGGAATAATCAAGCGATCCGGACGTACCTCACAGACCGACGAGGAGCCCAAGCGATCGGCGAGCAGCGCAAAGAAGCGTTCGCCCTGGCGTCGCTGCTCGCGGGGATCACGCCTTTCCTGCCTGGCCAGCTCGGCCTCGAGCCGCTCAATCAATCGCGATTGGTCCCGGTTGCGTCGCTCCGCGGTTTCGAGGGCAGTCTCCAGCTGCTGGACACGCTTGTTCACCTGCTCCAAGAGCGTTCGCAGGTGATCGAGCTGGGCACGCTGCGCCTCACCGAAGGGCGTCTCCGCCCAGCCGCCTGCCGAGGCGAGCAACAAGCAAACGACCAAAACACTCCTGCCTAGATCCCTGGCCACGACGGGATCCCTCAGAAGGGCAGGCCGCCACCGGGGGGCATGCCGCCGCCCGGCATGCCCGGGAATCGCCCCTTCATGCCACGCATCATCTTCTCCAGGCCACCGCCTTTCATCTTCTTCATCATCTTCTGCATCTGCTGGAACTGCTTGAGCAGCTTGTTCACGTCCTGCACCTGAACACCCGAGCCCCGTGCGATGCGTTTCTTGCGCGAGCCCTTGATAACTCCGGGAAACTCGCGTTCCTGTGGGGTCATGGAATTGATGATCGCGATCATGCGCCCCGTCTCACGGTCGCCCATCTGGGACTTGACCGCGTCCGGGACCTTGTTCATGCCGGGAAGCTTGTCCATCAGGGTCGAGACGCCGCCCATCGCCTGCATCTGCTCCATCTGCTCCTTGAAGTCCGCGAGGGTGAAGTCCTTACCCTTTGCGAGCTTGTTCGCCAGCTTCTCGGCCTTCTGCTGGTCGACCTTTTGGGTGACCTCTTCGACCAGCGACAACACATCGCCCATGCCCAGGATCCGCGAGGCGATGCGATCGGGATGGAAAGGCTCGAGGGCGGTGGTCTTCTCGCCGACGCCCATGAACTTGATCGGCTTGCCGGTGATCTGCCGGATCGACAGCGCAGCACCGCCACGGGCATCACCATCGGCCTTGGTCAGGATGATGCCGGTCAGCGGCAGTGCCTCGTCGAAGGCCCGGGCAGTGTTGGCTGCATCCTGGCCGGTCATGGCATCGACCACGAACAGTGTCTCCACTGGATTGATGGCCGCATGCAGTTCGCGGATCTCGTCCATCATCTGCTCATCCACATGCAGGCGGCCGGCGGTATCCACCAGCAGGACGTCGTAGAATCCCTTGCGCGCGGCAGCGATGGCTGCGTTGGCGATGGCCGTCGGTTTCTGCATGACGTTCGAGGGGAAGAACTCGACGCCCACCTCCTTGGCCAGGGTCTGCAGCTGGTCGATGGCGGCCGGCCGATAGACGTCGCAGCTGACCACCATGACCTTCTTCTTCTCGCGCTCCTTGAGCATTCGCGCCAGCTTGGCCACGCTGGTGGTCTTGCCCGAGCCCTGCAGACCCGCCACCATGACTACCGCCGGCGGCTGGGTGGCGAGATTGAGCCCTTCGCTGGCCTCGCCCATGACCGAGACCAGCTCGTCATGGACGATCTTGACCAAGGCCTGTCCCGGTGTGAGGCTCTTCATCACCTCCTCGCCGAGGGCCTTCTCGCGCACTTGGTCGACGAAGGTCTTGACCACGGGCAGGGCAACATCGGCCTCCAACAGGGCCATGCGCACCTCGCGCAGGGTATCCTTGACGTTCGCTTCAGTAATGCGGCCCTGGCCCCGCACCTTCTGCAGCACGTCGCCGAGCCGGTCCGAGAGATTCTTGAACATGGGAGTTTTTCCGGATGGGTAAAGAGAGGCCCTACATTATAGAGACTTGACAGCGGCCCTGCGCGGCGACATGTTGTCGCAGACCTGCACATAAGCAACGACATGAGCACCACCATCCTTACCTATCTGGGCGCTGTCCTCTACCTGCTCACCGCCGGCCTGGTCGGCCTGTCGCTGTTCCGCAGGACGCCAGGGCATTCCCGCCGATCGATCGGGCTTGGACTGGGCTTTCTCGCGCTGGCGATCCACGGCGTGGCCCTGTATGGGGAACTGATCACCGCGGCGGGCATCAACCTCGGTTTCTTCAATGCCGCCTCGCTCACGGCCTGGATGGTCTGTGCCCTGTTGCTCGTCTCGTCCCTGGGCAAACCGGTCGAAGTCCTGGGCCTGGTCGTCTTTCCCCTGGCCGCGGCGGTGATGCTTCTGGACCTCCACAATCCGGGACACCACCTGCTCGGCGACGAGGCGAGCTGGTCATTGCGGGTTCATGTGACAGTCAGCATCCTCGCCTATGCCATGCTCACCCTGGCGACGGTGCAGGCATTGCTCCTGGCGCTGCAGGACAGCCACCTGCGATCGCACCATCCGGGCGGCTTCGTGCGGGCCCTGCCGCCCTTGCAGACCATGGAATCGCTACTGTTCGAGATGATCGGCCTGGGCTTCGTCCTGCTCACCCTTTCCCTGCTGAGCGGCTTCCTGTACCTGGAGGACATGTTCGCCCAGCACGTTGCCCACAAGACGCTGCTGTCGATCATCGCCTGGCTGGTGTTCGGCGCCTTGCTGTGGGGCCGCTGGCGATTCGGCTGGCGCGGCACCACCGCCATCCGCTGGACCCTGACCGGTTTCGTGGTGCTGATGCTGGCCTATTTCGGCAGCAAGGCGGTTCTCGAGCTGATATTGCAAAGATGAGCGAAGACGACGCCCCCACCTGCCCCCTGCCGCAGCCACCGAATTTCTCTGGCATCGAGCAGCTCAGCCTGCATCCGACAACGTCGCCGGCGGACTATCGCGTGGCAATGGCGTTGGCGGATGCAGAGGCCCGCGCGCGCTATGGAGAGGACTGGATGCGGCTTTCCTGGTACGACCGGGATCGGGATTTCGAGTCACCCCAGCATTCGAGCGAGTGCCACGCCGACAGTGCCGTGCCCGGCTACGTGGACTACGGCATCAACCACGGGGCAAAGTTGAAGGTGGATGTGGAGGACGGGCGCTTCGTCTTCTTCTATGCCCCCGTAAAGCTGGACTGATCAGGCGCTGGCCCGGTAGGCCTCGGTTCCTCGGCGTCCGCGATTGATCTGACCCAGCTCGGTACCGATCTCGTCGCGAATACGCAGGCTCGCCTCCATCAGCACTTTGTCCAGTTCGAGGATCTTGCGCACCCGCGTGGCCAGCGACTCGCTGAGGGGCTCGCGGGTGGCGAAGGCCTGCTCCAGCAATGCGCGGCGCTCAGTCTCCAGGGCAACCACCTCCTGCCAGGCATCCTCGGTGGCCAGTGCCAGCATCCGGTGTGTCTGGCGCAAGGCCTCGTCCAACAGTTGCTCGCGCTGTTGCGACATCAGTTGGCCCCAGATGCCGGCTGGGCGTTTCGGATGTGCTCGGGCATGGCGTCCCAGGCGCCTTTGATCTCCAGCATCAGCCCCATGACCTCGTCGATGACCGCCGGATCGTTGGCAATGTTGGCGTCGACAAGACGTTGCAACATATAGCTATAGAGATCCTCGAGATTGACAGCGATCTCGCCGCCCTGCTCCGGGTCGAGACTGGCCCGCAGGCCGTTGATGATCGACGTGGCCCAGGTGATCTGAGCGCTCTTGCCCTCCAGGTCGTTGCGCTGGATACAGCCCTTGGCGGTGGCCATCTTGTCCAGCGCACCCTCCATCAGCATCTGCACCAGGCGATGCGGGCTGGCGTAGTCGCCCTCGGACTGGGCCGCCACCTTGCCGTACTGTGCCATCGCGCGCTTCTTGCCGTAGCTCATTTCGTTTCCCGATTCGCCGTTGTTGATCTGTCTTGGCTATCGGCTCTAGTGGCCGAAACTTGAAGAACTTTCGTGCCTGAAAATCGCTGTCGTCGGCCTAGGTCAGCGCGGCGAGTTGGACAATTGTGAGGTCAGAAAATTACCGATGGACTGCAGGCTGCCGACCAGGCTGTCCAACGCGGCATACTTGGAGCGAAGGGCCTTTTCCTTGAGCTGCAGCTGGTATTCCATATCGCTCTGGCGATCCTGCAGGGTGCGCACCCGGTCGTTGAGCGAATCGACCCGCAGGTCGAGCATGCCATCGTTGTCAGTCAACCCCGTGGCCACGTTCTCGAAGCGGACGGCATAGCCGTCGGTGGTGTCGGCAAACAGGTTGCTCAAGCTGGCGAAGTCCTGGTCGAGCGCCTTGGAGAAGGCCGTGCTGTCGAACTCCAGCTCCCCGGTCTTGCCGTTGGTGCGGATCCCCACCTGCGTCAGCGAAGTGAAACTGCCGCTCAGCCCGGAGGACGGACTATTGATTACGTCCCGGAACTGACTGACGATCCGCCGCAGCGAGCCATCCCCTTCCAGGGCGCCCGCCTTGAGCTCGTCGATCTTTTTGAGTACCTCGTTATAGCCATCAACGAAGGCCTTGGCCGACGCCTCGATGGCCGTATCGTCGCGCGCCACCTCCAGGACCGAGCTACCCACCCCCTTGAGATCGAGGGTCAGGCCATCGAGTACCCCGCTGATATTATTGGAGGATGCCGTCAGCGCAATACCATCGATCGAGAAGGCAGCATCCAGCTCGGTCAGGTCGGCCAGCACACTGCCGGCGCCATCCTGATTGAGCACCGAAAATCC
>JANTHJ010000151.1 GCA_024762475.1 Chromatiales bacterium
GCCTTCATCAAGGCGGTCGACGATGACCTGATCATCGAGACGGTACGCTCCGGGCCGCTGGGTATTGCCCGCGGCGGCAGGCGCCTGACGCTGCATATCTGATTCCCCTTCCAACAAAATTCATAAGGAACCGTTCCCATGGCAGTGAACATCTACTATGACAAAGACTGTGATCTGTCCCTGATCCAGGGCATGAAGGTCGCGATCCTCGGCTATGGCTCCCAAGGGCATGCCCATGCCAACAACCTGCAGGACTCGGGCGTCGATGTGCGCGTCGGGCTACGCGAGGGCTCTCCCTCGGTGGCCAAGGCAGAGGCCGCCCGACTGACGGTGAGAAATGTGCCCGACGCAGTGGCCGAATCCGATCTGGTGATGGTGCTGACCCCCGATGAGTTCCAGGCCCAGCTGTATCGGAACGAGATCGAGCCCAATCTGAAACAGGGTGCGACCCTGGCCTTCGCCCACGGCTTTGCCATCCACTACAACCAGATCGTGCCCCGCGAGGATCTGGACGTGATCATGATCGCGCCCAAGGCGCCAGGCCATACCGTGCGCAACGAGTTTACCAAGGGTGGCGGTATCCCCGACCTGATTGCGGTGTTCCAGGACGCCACCGGCAAGGCGAAGGACGTGGCATTGTCCTATGCCTCTGCCATCGGCGGTGGACGCACCGGCATCATCGAGACCACCTTCAAGGATGAGACCGAGACCGATCTGTTCGGCGAACAGGCGGTGCTCTGCGGCGGTGCGGTCGAATTGGTCAAGGCGGGCTTCGAGACCCTGGTGGAGGCCGGTTATGCGCCGGAGATGGCGTACTTCGAGTGTCTGCATGAGCTGAAGCTGATCGTCGACCTGATGTACGAGGGCGGTATCGCCAACATGAACTACTCCATCTCCAACAACGCGGAGTATGGCGAATACGTCACCGGCGAGAAGGTCATCAACGAGCAGTCGCGCGCCGCCATGCGCGAGGCCCTGCGCAACATCCAGACCGGCGAGTATGCCAAGCGCTTCATCCTCGAAGGGCAGTCCAATTATCCCGAGATGACCGCCCGTCGCCGGCTGAATGCCGAACACGAGATCGAGCAGGTGGGTGCCAGGCTGCGTGCGATGATGCCCTGGATCCAGAAGATCGTGGACAAGTCCAAGAATTGATGTCACTGCCCGACGCCGGGTCAATACCATCACAAGGCCGCATCATCGCGGCCTTTTTTCTATACTGGACTCATGAACGAAGAAGCCCCCAAGGTCACCGAGCTGGAACACGAGCGCCCCAAGCGTGCGCGCGGCATCTACCTGTTGCCCAACCTGTTCACCACCGCTGCCCTGTTCAGTGGCTTCTACGCGGTGCTGGCGTCGATGAACGGGTCTTTCGAGAAGGCCGCGATCGCGATCTTCGTCGCCATGGTGCTGGACGGGTTGGACGGGCGGGTGGCGCGACTGACCAATACCCAGACTGCGTTTGGCGCAGAATACGACAGCCTCTCCGACATGGTGGCCTTCGGTCTGGCGCCCGCGCTGGTGATCTATCAATGGGCACTGGAGGACCTGGGGCGGCTGGGGTGGCTGGCGGCCTTCATCTATACCGCCGGTGCCGCGCTCAGGTTGGCGCGCTTCAATTCGGCCATCGCCACCGCGGACAAGCGCTGGTTCACCGGGCTGCCCAGCCCCTCGGCGGCGGCCATCATCGCCGGCAGCGTCTGGCTGGGCGTCGACAAGGGGATGGATGGCCCTGTGGTCGCCTGGCTTGCACTGTTGCTCACCGTGGCTGCGGGCCTGCTGATGGTCAGCAATATCCGCTATCACAGCTTCAAGCAGATCGATTTCCGCGGCAAGGTGCCATTCTTCGCCATCGTCGCCGTGATGCTCGCGTTTGCGGTGGTGCTGGTCGATCCGGCACCGGTGCTGTTCCTGGTATTCATGGGCTATACGGTCTCTGGCCCCGGCTTGGCGTTGTGGCGGCGCTGGAACAGGCGGCGGGGCTTGGCAGACAGCGATTGAGTGGGCTATATTTGGGCTTCTGTTCCAGGCGAAACGACATGCGATTCGAGTCTACTCGACAAGCTGACTTCTCCCTCCCGGCCCAGGGCCGGCGACTTCGCCTGTCTGCTCTTCTGCTGCTACGCCTGCTGCCCTGAGGGGCATCAGAACAGCGCGCCCAGGCGAGGGCCAGACAATCGCCGCATTCCCGAGATTTCCCGCCGAGTTGGACCCAGGTCCGATTTGGGCGAAGATTTGCGACAGGCCCGAGCGGGTCTGATTGGAGCAGCTCATGAGCAAACAACCACTCATCATTTTCGATACCACCCTGCGCGACGGCGAACAGAGCCCCGGCGCGTCCATGACCAAGGAAGAGAAGATCCGGATCGCCCGCGCCCTGGAGAAGATGCGCGTCGACGTCATCGAGGCCGGCTTCCCCATCGCCAGCCCCGGCGACTTCGAGGCGGTCAAGGCGGTGGCCGAGACGGTCAAGGACTCGACCGTGTGCGGCCTGGCGCGCGCGCTGGAAAAAGACATCGACCGGGCGGGTGAGGCGCTGAAACCGGCGGCCTCCGGGCGCATCCACACCTTCATCGCCACCTCGCCGGTGCACATGGAGCGCAAGCTGCGCATGAGCCCCGACCAGGTAGTCGAGCAGGCCATCTGGGCGGTCAAGCAGGCGCGTAACTACACCGACAATGTGGAGTTCTCCGCCGAGGACGCGGGCCGCTCCGAGATCGATTTCCTGTGCCGTATCTTCGAGGCGGTGATCGATGCCGGTGCCACCACCATCAACGTGCCGGACACGGTCGGTTACAACATGCCCTGGCAGTTCGGCGAGACCATCCGCACCCTGATCGAGCGCATCCCCAATGCCGACAAGGCGGTCTTCTCGGTGCATTGCCACAACGATCTGGGCCTGGCGGTGGCCAACTCGCTCTCGGCGGTGATGAACGGCGCCCGCCAGGTCGAATGCACCATCAATGGCCTGGGCGAGCGGGCCGGCAATGCGGCCCTGGAGGAGATCGTGATGGCGGTGCGCACCCGCCAGGATGTCTTCGACTGCGACACCCGCCTCGATACCACCCAGATCGTGCCCTGTTCGCGCCTGGTCTCGAACATCACCGGCTTTCCGGTGCAGCCGAACAAGGCCATCGTGGGCGCGAACGCCTTCGCCCACGAGTCCGGCATCCACCAGGACGGCGTGCTCAAGCACCGCGAGACCTACGAAATCATGCGGGCGGAGGACGTCGGTTGGAGCCACAACCGGATGGTGCTGGGCAAGCATTCCGGGCGCAATGCCTTTCGCACCCGCCTGGAGGAACTGGGTATCCATCTCGAGACCGAGGAGGAACTCAACGAGGCCTTCGCCCGCTTCAAGGAACTGGCCGACAAGAAGCACGAGATCTTCGACGAGGACCTGCAGGCGCTGGTCACCGACAAGGGCTTGGAGAAGATCAACGAGCGCGTCAAGCTGGTCTCGCTGCATGTCTGCTCAGAGACCGGCGAAACCCCGCGCGCCGACGTGACCCTGAGCATCGACGGCGAGGAGCGCAGTGGCACCGCCGAGGGCAGCGGCCCGGTGGACGCCGCCTACAAGGCCATCGAGGCACTGGTGCAGACCGGCGCGGACCTCAAGCTCTACTCGGTCAACAACATCACCAGCGGCACCGACAGCCAAGGCGAGGTGACGGTAAGGCTGGAGAAGGCGGGGCGCCTGGTCAACGGCCAGGGGGCCGATACCGACATCGTCATCGCCTCGGCCAAGGCCTACATCAATGCCGCCAACAAGCTGCTGGACACCGAGCAGCGCGCGCATCCGCAGAAGGGCGATGTTTGATTCCCACCCCAACCCTCCCTACCAGCGATATTGTCCCTCCCCCCGCTTGCGGGGGGAGGCTAGGAGGGGGGCCACCCATGCTCGATGACCGCCGCAAGGCCTGCCTCGCCGCCATGGGCATCCCGCTGTGGGAGCAGCGCCGCCCCGCGACCGCCGAAGCGCCCGAGCTACCGGCGCCGACTGCCGAGACCGAAGTCGAACCGCCCCCTGCCGCTCCTGCCGCCGAGCCGCCGCCCGCGGCAGAACCCGCCAGGTCAGCACCCACTCCGTCCGATCCCTCGGCCCTCGACTGGGATGGTCTGGAGGCGGCGGTCAGTCACTGCCGCGCCTGCTCCCTGTGCGAGACCCGCACCCAGACAGTATTCGGCGTGGGCGATCGCCAGGCACGCCTGATGATCATCGGCGAGGCGCCGGGCGCAGAGGAGGACCGTCAGGGCGAGCCCTTCGTCGGCAGGGCGGGGCAGCTGCTCGACAACATGCTGGCCGCGATCGGCCTGTCCCGCGAGCAGGTCTATATCGCCAATATCCTCAAGTGCCGCCCGCCGAGCAATCGCGATCCGCGCGCCGAAGAGGTGGTCGCCTGCAGTGGCTGGCTGGCCCGCCAGATCGCGCTGGTCGAGCCGGAGCTGATCCTGGCGGTGGGCGGGGTGGCCGCCAAGAATCTGCTGGACACCGACCAATCGGTCGGACGCCTGCGCGGGCGGGTGCATGCACTCGGCGAGGCGCAGGTGCCGCTAAGGGTCACCTATCACCCGGCCTATCTGCTGCGCCGGCCGGAGGAGAAGGCCAAGGCCTGGGAGGATCTGCAGGCGGTATGGCGCCAATTGCACGGGGGGACGGTCCAGTGAGCGCGGTCATCCAGGAACCCCATATCTTCATCCGGCCCATGCGCGAGGGCGACCTGGCGGCGGTGTTCGCCAACGAGCGGGCCGCCTATACCCACCCCTGGACCCTGGGCATTCTGCGCGACTGCCTGCGGGTCGGTTATCAATGCCAGGTCGCCGAGCAGGACGACATGCTGGTGGGGCACGCCGTGCTCTCGGTGGGCGCGGGCGAGGCCCATTTGCTCAA
>JANTHJ010000152.1 GCA_024762475.1 Chromatiales bacterium
CTGTGGATCGGCCTGGCGATTCCCGCCTTCCTGGCCAATTGGCTGGACCAGGCGGTACAGCTGATCACCGGGGAGGGCCTGCTGTGAGCCGCTTCGATTGGTTATCCGAATTCCTGGCCGAGCTGGAGGAAGAACATGTCGTGGTCCACTCGGGCAGCGCCAGGGCTCTGGCGCCGGCACACCTGTTGCGGATCGACCCCGAGGACTGGGGCAAGGCAGCGGCCGTAGCCAGGAACATGGATCTGCGTTGGGCAGGCATCTGGGGTGACGAGCAGGACAATGACATCGTCCTGTCGGCGCTGTTGGTGAACCAGGGCGACTACGTGGTACTGCGTACTGCGGTGCTCTCGGACAATCCCGAGATCGCCTCCCACACCCCTCTTTATCCCGGCGCCAATCGCCCGGAGCGGCATCTGCACGACATGCTGGGGGTACGCTTCACCGATCACCCGGATGCGCGCCGCTGGACCCGGCACCGCGCCTGGTCCGAGGACCAGCACCCGCTGCACCATGACTTTCCCGTCGCCGGCAACCCACCGGAGCACACGCCGGCAGACGCCGACTATCCCTTCGCCCCGATCCAGGGCAGCGGGGTCTATGAGATCCCCGTGGGGCCGGTGCATGCCGGCATTATCGAGCCGGGACACTTCCGCTTTCAGGCGGCCGGCGAACCGATCCTGCGCCTGGAAGAACGCCTGGGCTATGTCCATAAGGGGATCGAGAAAATCGCCGTGGGACGCGACGCCGAGGGGCTGGCACGCCTGGCCGGGCGCATCTCGGGCGACTCCACCGTGGCCCATACCTGGGCGACGTGCCAGGCGGTGGAACGGGCCTGTGGCATGCGCCCGCCGGAGCGCGCATCGATCATCCGCGGCCTGCTGTGCGAGCGCGAACGGGTCGCTAACCATCTGGGTGATATCGGCGCCATCTGCAACGACGTCGGCTTCGCCTTTCCCCAGATGCAGTGCCAGGCGCTGCGCGAGCAGTGGCAGCGGCACAGCGCCGAGCTGACCGGCCATCGCCTGATGATGGATGTGGTGATTCCCGGCGGGGTGATGATCAACCTGGACGAGACGGCCATCACCGGCCTGCGCGATGCACACGTCCGGCTGCGCGATCAGGCGCGGGAACTGTTCGACATCCTCGACGACCAGCCCTCCCTGGAGGACCGCCTGCTGACCGCCGGCTATCTGTCGCCGGACACCGCCAAGGCATTGGGCGCCAGCGGCTACGTGGGCAAGGCCTCCGGCCAGGCCATCGATCTGCGTGCCGATGGCCTCTATGCTCCCTACAGCCGGCTCCAGTTCAACACTGCCCTGTCCGAGAACGGCGATGTCGCGGCACGCATGGGCATCCGCCAGGAGGAGGTCTTCTCCAGCCTCAACCTGATGGACGAGATGCTGGACATGCTCGAGCAGCAGAGCGATCGCATCGACATCTTTGCCGAGCTGCCAGACGCCCCTTGCGGCGAGGGCCTTGGCCTTATCGACGGCTGGCGAGGCGAGATCGTCAGCTATGTGCGGCTGGACGAGGAGGGCCGGGTGGCCCGCTTCTTTGCCCGCGACCCCAGCTGGTTCACCTGGCCGGCATTGGAGAGGATCGTTCTCGGCAACATCGTTCCGGACTTTCCGGTATGTAACAAATCGGTGAACGGCTCCTACTCGGGCCACGACCTGTGATGATGAAGCTCCCCCACCCAACCTCCCCCGCAAGCGGGGGAGGAGCACTAGCCCCCTCCCCACTGGTGGGGAGGGTCGGGGTGGGGAGATGAAACCCAAGAGGATCCTGACATGATGCGCATACTCAACCGGATCCGCGCCACCGGCACCCTCACCGAGCCAGCGCCGGATCTCCACGACCCCGAGATCGAGGCGCTGGGACGGGAGATCAAGACACAGGTCGACGCCCGATTCGCCGGCAGCCTGGCGATCCGCGAGGTGGACGCCGGCTCGTGCAACGGCTGCGAGCTGGAGATCCATGCGGTCAACGGGCCGCACTATGACATCGAGCGCTTCGGCGTGCATTTCGTCGCCTCGCCGCGGCACGCCGATGTCCTGCTGGTCACAGGGCCGGTCTCTCGCCACATGGAGACCGCCCTGCGCCGCACCTGGGAGGCCACGCCCAAACCAGGCTTCGTCATCGCCAGTGGCGATTGCGCCTGCAACGGTGGCGAGTTCGGTGTCAGCTATGCGAGCTGCGGCGCGGTCGAAAATGTGATTCCGGTGGACATCCGCATCCCCGGCTGCCCACCCTCGCCGGTAGAGTTGATGAAGGGCATTCTCGCGCTGATTGGAACCGCGAAGACAGCTTGACCAGGCGGTGTGATTCGATTCGCCGAACTCACCGCATCCTGCCACCCGGACAGGCGTAGGATGCGGTGAGGCACGAATCGCATCGTCTTTACTATGCAAAGCGCTCCCGCTCAGCCCACGTTCACGCCAAGTTTGTAGACCAGCTCGCCACCGTGATAGGCAGTAGCCAGCACCAGCCCCAGCACCGCGGTGGCGCCGAACGTCATCAGCAGGTTGACGAGCTTGGCCCGGTTCTCGGTGGCATAGAACCAACCCTGGAGCACTGCCAGGCCCACCAGCAACCAAGCGCTCAATGTACCCAGTTCCTCGTGCTCTTCCAGCCTGGCCTCCGGCACCCCGTGGTCGATGGCAAAATCGAGGGCCATGTCGCCGAAAGCGGCAGCCACCAAGGCACCGAGCGCGGCCACCACGACCAGTCCCATGATGGTGCGCGCCGCGCAGTCCCTGGAGAATTGCGAACCACCCTTGGCCACCACCCACCACTGGAGCACTACGGCGAGCGGCAGGATGGCAAGTGGGAAGTGGACCATTATCGGGTGTATATGCTGCAGATCGATCATGTTAGAAACTCCTATTGCTTACCAGGGCGACCAGGCGGATCCGGTCTCGGGATCCGAGGGACTTCACCGTACACCGGGCAAGATTAAATCCTGCTTAAGAAATTCGGCTTCCACCCCTCCTCTGCGAGCGGGCGAAGCGCGGAAGGGGTATCCAGACCGTATGGAACGGGCACTGAGCAGAAGAACTTCAGGGTTGCTCCAAGGGCTGCCAGATCAGGCTGTGTCACAATAGGCCTCCTGGACCCCTGGACCCTGACCGACAGTCGAGCGCCCGTCCGTGGAGACGCGGTCATACAGGAGATCTGACCAACGACCCATGCGCATTTTGCTCATCGAAGATGACCCGCTGCTCGGCGAAGGACTGCAGGCCTCGCTGCAGCTCGAAGGCTATGCGGTCGACTGGCTCCAGGATGGCGAGACCGCCTGGGCAGCCCTGCGCACCGACACGTTCGACTTGCTGGTGCTCGATCTGGGGCTTCCCGGCCTGCCCGGTCTGGAGCTGCTGCAGCGCCTGCGCAGGCAGGAAAACGATGTGCCGGTGCTCATACTGACCGCCAGGGATGCCCCCGCCGACCGAGTGGCCGGACTGGACCAGGGCGCAGACGACTATCTGGTCAAGCCCTTCGACATCGACGAACTGGCGGCGCGCCTGCGCGCCCTGCTGCGGCGCCGGGGCGGGCGGCGCAGCCCGGTACTGAGCCATGGCCCGGTCGAGCTCGACCCCGCCCGGCACGAGGTGCGCCTGCGAGGGAAGCCGGTGGCGCTCCCACGTCGTGAGTTCAGCCTGCTGCACCTGTTGCTGGAGCATGCTGGACAGGTGGTTTCCCGGTCACGGCTACAAGAGGCACTCTACGGCTGGGAAGATGACGTCGAGAGCAATACCCTGGAGGTCTACATCCATCACCTGCGGCGCCGACTCGGTCGTGATCTCATCCAGACCGTGCGCGGTGTCGGATACATGGTGCCTGGAGAGTCCGGGTGAACTCGCTGCGCCATCGGCTCATGCTCTGGTTCATGGCGCTGTCAGTGATCGGTTGGGCGATCAGCACCATCGCCATCTGGTACCGGGTGAGCCACGAGATCGAAGAGATCTATGACGCCCAGTTGGTCCAGACCAGCCGGCAATTGGCACAGACGTTACCGTTGCTGCTGAAGGACGAGCGAACCGATCCCGGGCAAACTGTGGTTCGCGCCGACCAGCTGATCAGAATGCTGGCTTCACCTACTGAACACGATCCCTATGCGGCAACCCTCAGCGCCCGGGCATGGTGGCACGGGAGGGCGCTCTCCGCCCGCAAGACACCACAACCAGCCCCCCCGGCAATGACCGATCCCGGGGTGAGCATCGAGACCCGCGAAGGACAGCGCCTGCGCCGCTATCGCTACTATGACGCCAACAGCGATCTGCTGGTCGAGGTCACTGAACATCACACCGCCCGGACGCGCATCATCCGCGAGTTCGCCCTGACCGCCGTGTTGCCCTTACTGGCACTGCTGCCCCTGTTGGGAATCGCCGCCTGGCTGACCACGCGCCGCGGGCTCAGACCGCTCGACGCCATCGTCTCTGCAATCGGTCGGCGTTCCTCGCAGGATCTCGAACCGCTGTCTCTGAGCCGCACACCGGACGAGATCCGCCCGCTCATAGAGGCCCTGAACCAGCTGCTCGAACGGGTCCGCCTGGGCATGGAGCGTGAGCAGCGCTTCACCGCCGATGCCTCGCACGAACTCCGCACCCCGCTCGCCGGACTGCGCGTCCAGGCCCAGCTGGCCCTGCGGACCCCGGACGATCGACAGCGCCGCAAGGCCCTGAAACAGCTGATCCAGGGCATCGACCGCTCGACCCACGTGGTCGAGCAACTGCTGATCATGGCACGCCTGGACCCCGAACGGGGACCGCCCGCTTTCGAGCCAATATCACTGGCGCCGCTGCTGGCAGAAACGGCCGAACAATTAGCGCCGCTGGCCGCGGAGCGAGGCATCTCACTGGTGTTGCGCGCCGAGGAAGTGACCGCCAGGCT
>JANTHJ010000153.1 GCA_024762475.1 Chromatiales bacterium
GCAGGCGACAAGCCATGCCCCGAGTTTGAGCCCGCGAAAAGGGATGCAGTTTGAACGGTCACGTAAAGGGAGGTGCCGGTGATTGATCCACACGAAGAATCGATCGACTTCGATACAGAAATCGACCGCACCGTCGTAGGGGCGCTCAAACACGACCCGGAGGTCATGGCGTCGGTGTTCGGGCGCAGTGATCTATGGGCCTCCTGGGTGGCGGACATGGATTTCAAGGCCTCCCGGCCTATCGAGGAGGCACTGGTCCGGCGGGCCGCTCATGGCATCTTTGGCTATGAGAGCGACAATCCCCAACTGCCCACAGCGGTCGCCAACTGGTATGCGAAGCGGCATGCCTGGCAGTTCGATCCGGGCCATCTGTTGTTCAGCCCCCGCACGCTCACTTCCCTCGCAGTGCTGGTCGATCGGTTCTCGGAAAAAGGGGAGGGTGTCATCGTCCAGCCGCCGGTCTTCTACGACTTCAAGCTGATCGTCAACGCCAACGGGCGCCGGCTGGTCAAGAACCCCCTGAAACTGGAGCAGGGGGTCTACCGGATGGACTTTGATCACCTCGAGCGCGTGGCGGCGGCCCCTGAGAATCGGCTGCTCATACTCTGCAATCCCCACAATCCGGTGGGCAGGGTCTGGTCGAAACGAGAGCTGCAGAGACTGTCGGAGATCTGCGCGGCGAACGGCGTCTATGTCATCGCGGACGAGATCCATGGGGATATCACTTACGGACAGGGCTACGCGCCGCTGGCCAGCATTTCGACTGAGGCGTCTCGCAACTGTGCGACCTGTATGTCGCCGGTGAAGTCGTTCAACCTCGCCGGGGTCGCGAACTCCATGATCGTGATCGAGGGCGAAGAGAGGCGATCCCAGTGCCGGGAGTGGTTTTCCCGTTTCGAGATCAACAAGAACAATGTCTTCACCACCGCTGCCATGCTGGCGGCCTACACCAAGAGCGAGACCTGGCTCGACCAGGTGATCGGGTACCTGAAGGGGAATGTAGATACCCTGTGTGACTTCCTGCAACAGAGGATTCCGTCGGTACGGCTCGTGGAGCCCGAGGGAACCTTCCTGGTATGGCTGGATTTCAGAGCGCTGGGCCTTGATGCGAAGCAGTTGGCGAGCTTTCTGGTGCAGGAGGCGGGAATCGCAGGCAATCCAGGGCACTGGTTTGGACGGGAAGGCGCAGGTTTTGCACGAATCAACATCGCCTGCCCGCGCAAGGTCATGCTGACGGCGCTCGAACGGCTGGAAAAGGCGGTGGCCGGGTTGGGTTGAAATGGCCGGCCGCGCGGCGGTCAGGGCAACATCATGCCGCGGATGGTGAAGTACAGCGTGCCGGCCAGCAGGCCCGAGGCGGGTACTGTGATGACCCAGGCGGCGGCGATCTTCAGCAGTGCCGAACGCTTCACCAGCTGCTTTCGGTACATCTTCTTGAGCGACCTGCGCTCGCGCTTGGACAGCTCGGCGGGGGCGGTGCGCTCTTTCAGTTGCTGCAACATCACCCGTCGTTCCTCGAGCCGGGCATTGCGGAAGCGCTCCAGAAACGCCTCGACCACTGCACGGTCCTCGCCCTGGTGGTGTTCTTCGATCTCGTCGATCATCTTGGCGTAGGTCGCCTTGATGTATTCACGCAGGAAGCCGACGCCGAACACGGCTCCCACCGCGATGTGAGTGGAGGACACCGGCAGCCCCAGTTGGCTGGCGATGATCACCGTGATGGCGGCCGCCATGGCAATGCAGAAGGCGCGGGTCTGGTCCAATTCGGTGATCTCGCTGCCCACGGTGCGGATCAGCTTGGGACCGTACAGTGCCAGGCCCAGCGCGATGCCGACCGCACCGATCAGCATCACCCATAGTGGGATGGCGGCCTTCTGGTGAAAGCTGCCATGCAACAGGGCATCATTGATCGCCGCGAGTGGGCCAACCGCGTTGGCCACGTCGTTGGCCCCGTGGGCGAAACTCAGCAGGGCGGCCGCGAAGATCAGGGGGATGGTGAACAGTCTGTTGATCGACGCCTTGCTGTTCTCCATATGCCGGGTGGTCTTGACGATGGCCGGGCGGACCAGGGCATACACTAGTGCGGCGACGACCAGCCCCAGCAGCAGCGCGGTGCCGAACTCCACCTTCCATAGTTTCTTCAGGCCCTTCAGTATCAGGTAGGTGGCGAACGCCCATGCCATCAGCGATACCAGCAGTGGCACCATGCGCTTGGCGGCGGAGAGCATGTCCTGGCGGTAGGTCACGGTGCGCTTGATCAGGTACAGGAAGGCAGCGGCGATGATGCCCCCGAGCACCGGGGAGATGACCCAGCTGGCGGCGATGGCGCCCATCCTGGGCCAGTTGGCGATGTCCAGCCCGCCAGCGGCGATGCCGGCGCCGAGTACGCCACCGACGATGGAATGGGTGGTGGAGACCGGCGCGCCGAGCGCGGTGGCAATGTTGAGCCAGATGGCACCGGCCAGCAGCGCGGCCATCATCAGCCAGACGAAGGTATTGGTATCGTTGATCAGCTGGGGATCGATAATGCCCTTCTTGATCGTGCTCACCACGTCGCCGCCGGCGATCAGCGCCCCGGCGGCCTCGAAGATGGCGGCGATGAGGATGGCGCCGACCATGGTCAGGGCCCGTGAGCCGACCGCCGGTCCGACGTTGTTGGCCACGTCGTTGGCGCCGATGTTGAGCGCCATGTAGCCACCCATCATGGCAGCGATCACCATCATGTAGCTGCCGCCCATCTCGACGCCGATGAAGAAGATGATGCCGACGATGAACAGCAGGGCGACGCCCAGCCGGAACAGCTCCTTGCGCGCGGGCAGGGTGGCCTTCTCGATATCGTTCAGGTTTTCGAGTTTCATAGGAGCGGTCGCCCGTGAATGGATCCGATTGTCACAAAGATGTCACATGTTCGTCATAAATCGTCTGGCGGTCCTTGTCCCAGATCAGTATCCGGTGCGTTGAATTGGGGATGGGAAGTGGGGTCCTGGCATGCGACCAAATCGCTTCGGCGGCGTGCGACATGGGGACAGATGGCTGGCGCCAGCGGCAAGGCGCCGCTAACGATCGAGCGGGCGCAGCAACACTTATCAAGTCAGCGCTGGTTGCCGCCGGGACCGGACTCTTGCCAGCCTATTAACGCCTTCTCGGAACGAAGATATCGATCACCCCGCCGCGAGAGGTGAGTTTCATCCGGCTCAGATCGGCGTCCGCGGGCAGGGTCAGCCACTGGCTGAAGCTTCCGAACTGCACGAACACGGGGCCCTGGGCGTCCCGGGGTTGGAGCCTTTGCTCCTCCTCGCTGCTGATGACCAAGCGGTTGCCCTCCACCTTGACACGGATATCCGCTGTCCTACGCGGCGGGACGTAGAGGCGGATGCCGTAGCCGGCCGGCCACTGTCGCTGTTCGATGTAGAAGGCGGTCGATATCCCCGGCCCACTGGCCCACGTCTGGGCTCCCCAGCGGGACTGATCGTAGTATCCCTGGGCCAATACCGCATGGGTGCATGCCAACAGGACGATTGCACCGAGTGAACAAGTCGATTTTTTCACGATAACCTCCAATACTGCCGATATTGGGAGATGCCCTGCCGGGCATCCAATCACAACGCCATCATTACACTCCAATCCATTCGGCGCCACGACCTTGGAGAAGGTACGAAGAATTCGATTTTTCACCTCGCCCACTTGTGGGGGAAGAGCGGCGCGACGGGGGTAGGCAAGGGGAGTTCAGACAACGGCTTACCCCCCTCCTAACCTCCCCCCGCAAGCGGGGGGAGGGACTGATCAAATATTCCTTAGCCTCCCCGCTTGGGCATGACCACTTGGGGACACACCGCGGCGATCTCGCGGTAGACCTCCCAAACATCCTTCTCGTAGCGCCGGGAAAAATGGAAGGGGATCAAATACTGCACCCCTGCGGCATCGGCGATCTCACCGCAGGCGCGGGTGGTCAGGTGCCCGGTGCGCTGGGCCTGCGCGGCATCCCGTTGCAGGAAGGTGGCCTCGCAGAAGAGGGTATGCGCGCCCTTCGCCAGGGATTGGAGCCCCACTCTGTTGCCGGCGGTATCGGCAAAATCGGTGGCGTACACCAGGTGACCCCCCTCGCTCGTCAGGGTCAACTCATCGGCGAGCCGGGCGACGCGTTCGATAGTGCCATCAGGCAGTGAAAGCCTCGCCTCTTGCTCTCCGGCCATAATCCGGGTCTTCAATTCCGTCAGCCAGGGGCCGGGTTCGAGCCCCCGCGCCATCAGGCGCTCCTTGCGCACATGGATCTGCATTGCAGGCTCATAGGCAAAGGCCAGCACCGGGGTGCCGTGATCCAGGGTGACAGCCCGAACGCGGAATCCCGGCTCTTCCAGCAGCAGACCTTCCTGCGCGTTTTGCTCACCCCGAAAGTCCATGCCGGGCTGGCCCGCCTGGAGGTGATAGATCCGTAACCGGCCTTCGTGTAGTTCGGCCACGCTGAACCGCGGCCCCCGATCGCCGATCCGGTCCCAGTGAATGCCGCCGATAAGACCCGCGATATGGTCCGTCAGCCCTGGTGGTCCGTACAGGCGGCAGATGCTCTTTTCGCCGATGCGTGAGCGCAGCAGCCATAGAAAGCCGGCAATATGGTCGATGTGGGCGTGGCTGATGAAGACGTCGGTCACCTGGTGGGCGATCCGGGTGGGCAATCGCGAGCCCTCACCGAGGTCGAACAGCAGGCTGCGGCGCTGATGACCCAGGCGCAGATGCAGCAGCGGATCCCCGAAGACCCC
>JANTHJ010000154.1 GCA_024762475.1 Chromatiales bacterium
GCCCGTGTCGAACCAGTGTTCGAAGCTGACGCTGTCGTTTCCGTTGCGGTGCTCGAAGTACAAGTCGTCATCGACGCGCCGGACCTGGATATCGTCCGGCCTGATCCCGGCCTCGAATATCAGCTTATCGTGGCTGTTGCTCAGCAGCTCCGCCCGGTCGGGAGTGAGGGTGGCGGGGTCGGTGATGGGGGGCACCCCCAACTCCAGCTGCCACTGATAGGGAGAGCTGTGGACCAGATCACGCACTCGGTCGTTGCCGTCGCCGACGCCGAAGCGGAGTGAGTCACTTCCCGCAGTGAACCAGATCTGGTCGTCCCCGGCGCCGCCCCGGTAGCTATTCCCCTGGTCCCAGAAAGATGCGGCCAGATCGATGTAGTCCGGCAGGGATTCGAAGGTGATCTCGGATCCAATGAGAAGGTCGTCGCCGCTGCCTCCTTCGAGCCTGTCTCGGCCTTCCCCCCCAATGAGCACCGCATCGAAGGATGCCCGGAAGTATTGCCAATGGCCGAATCGGATCGGGTCACCGCTCCCTTGCGCGATGAGATGATCATCCCCCGCAGCACCGTACAGCATTTTTCTGCCGGCAATGATGTTGTCCTCGGCCTGGGGGTCTTGATCCGGCATGCCGCCGTGCGCGTCGATCAGGTGGGCCAGAGTCGTTTCGCTGCCGTCGCCGAACACCACCCGATCGATGCCCAGCCCTGCCTGCTGCTCGGAGTGGGGCAGGATCAGGGTGACTCCACCTTGCGTTCCCCAGTCGATACGCAGGGTTGTGTGCAAAGAGCGCAGCCGGGTGTACCAGTTGTCTCGGGTCGACTGTGCGTCTTCCAGGGTCGTACCCCAGGATAGGCGCAGCTGGTCGCGTGTGATGCCCGAGGGTAACGCCAATACATCGGCATCCGAACCGAAGCGGCCGTCCTCGAAGATCACGTCCTCGCCCTGCAGCGCGTCCAGGCGGTAGAGATCGTTGCCCGCACCCCCTCTGAGGTAGTCGTTACCGGACCCGCCGGAGAGCGTGTCGCCACCATATCCACCGAAGAGCCGGTCATCTCCTGCGCCACCCAACAGCAGGCTGCCGGGAAGTGCAACGAGGTCGGCGGGGGGAGCAAAGGACCAGGGCTCGTTGCGCAACCCCGGAATGAGTTCGGCCGGCCTTACGTCGAGTCGATCGTTCCCAGCACCTCCGTCGACCAGGTTGAAAGGCGGTCCCCGGTGGCCAGGCGCCATGGAGAAGCTGTCGTCCCCCGCACCCAGCCTGAGTTCGAGGATGTGGATGGTTTCCTGATACTCCAGCTTCTCGTATAACCGGTTGACGGTGCTGGTCGTGAGTGATCCTGTGCCCGCGGGGTAGACGGCGTAGCCCCTGATGGACGGGCTGGTTTGTCCAGTCAGCGGGTTGTAGTGGGTCCCTGCCCCTGGTATGGGTATGGCATTGCCCGAGATGGCCACGCCGCTCAACCCGCTACTGCCGAGTGCGCCGAGATCGATGTAGGTGGCCTTCGGATTGCCGCCGCTCACGCGAATCCCGCCACTGCTGAACTGATACGAAGGGGTTGGCTCCAGCACCTGGCGGTTGGCGACGAGCACTCGATCGGACAGTGGGAGGCTGCGCAGGTAGTCCCCATCAGAAGTTTCCCGGGTCACCTGGAAGCGTACATCGGTCACTGTGTGATGCGTGTTGGTCCGCTCCTCGCCCCGCCACTGCCCGTCGGCCTGTTGGGTGTAGCCCTTGAGACGCAGGCTATCCCCATAAGTCGCCTTGATTCGTGACACGAACTGATCACGAAGCGCCTCGTCGCCTGCCGGCACGAGCGTTGGCCTTAGCTGGATAGAGTTCGTGTCCGGCCGGAGAACGCGGGATCCGCCGTCCTGGTCTTCCAGTGACCAAACGCCATGACCTGCGAAGAAGTCGCGAATGACCACCTCGTCGCCGGCATGACCCGGAAGCTCGATCCGCAAATCGTCATCGACGCGGACCAGGTCCAGCTCGGCGATACTCGCCCCAGGCAGCAATCGCAGCCTGTTCGTCCCTTCAGGGGTTTCGATGATGGTGTCGCTCCCGGTGCCAGGCCCCACCAGATAGGTGTCCATCCCGGGGCCGCCTTCGAGCCGGTCGTTGCCGCCGCTACCGGCGAGTGTATCGTTGCCCTCGCCTCCGGTCAGAACATCGGCACCGAGGCTGCCGGCCAGGGTGTCGTCGGCGCGGCCACCATGCAGGTTGCCCGGGTCTCGCAAGGTATATTCGAGTGGCTGGTCCAATAGGCGAGTGAACAATTCCCGGCGGTCGAGGCGGGTGTCGTCCCCGAACACGTACTCGCCGGGACCGTCGATAAGCCCATTCTTGACGAACAGTGCGTTTGCCTGATCGACAGCCAGGACGAGGAGGGGCGTGCCGTCGATCGCGAACATGAGATCCAGCTTGATGTCTTCTGGACGCAGATCCGGCAACAGCACCTCGTCCCCGTCCTCGCCATCCTCCACCAAATCTGTGCCGTCAGTCGCGCGAAACACGAACACGTCGTCGCCCTTGCCACCGAACAGCCGGTCGTTACCAGGGCCGCCATCGAGCCGGTCCTCACCTGGACCACCATCGAGCTGATCCTGACCTTGCCCGCCATTCAGCCAGTCTTCGCCCGCATCACCAAAGAGCCAGTCGCGCTGACCACTTCCGCCGAACAGGCGGTCGTCGCCCGCCCCGCCGTGCAGCGTGTCGTCGCCCGCGCTGCCCTGCAGCAGGTCGTTGCCCTCTTCGCCCCACAGGGTGTCGTGGCCGCTACCACCATCCAGCTGGTCGTCGCCGCCATTGCCGTAGAGCAGGTCGCTGCCGGCCCCGCCGAACAGGGTGTCGCTCTCGCCTTCGCCAGCGAGCCTGTTGTCACCGACCAGGGTGTCGTCACCGGCCCCACCGCGCAGCGTATCCTGGCCAGAGCCCCCGTACAGCTCGTCGTCACCCTCGCCCCCGTCCAGCAGATCATCGTCCTGCTGGCCCATGGCCTTGTCGGCACCAGTGCCTCCGAGAAGGATGTCGTTGCCCGCCCCGCCGAGCAGCCAGTCCTTGTCCTCGCCGCCGGAGAGCAGATCCGGACCGTCGTTGCCGCGCAGAAAATCGATGCCGTCTCCGCCGAAGAAACGGTTGGGCTCGCTGTCATGGGTGTAGTAAATATCATGAGAGATATCGAAGCGGCTGCTCGCCCCGGATCCGTCATGATAAATAATGATGCCGTGGTCTGGGTCGTTTGGCTGGTATTCGAACGTCAGTCCATCTGAGAGTCCCCGAATCGGTGCCTGTGGCACCTGCATGGCATAGCCAGCGGTGATTTCCCCATCGGCACCGGTATAGAAGGCTGGGGATATCCGGTGCTCAAAGTCCCCGAGCAGATCACGCCAAATACGGGCGTCCCAGGTCGCATCCCCACTGGTTTGGAATATGCGGTACTGCGAGTCAATGACCAGATCATTGCCAGTACCCGCCAGCACGGTGTCCCTGCCCTGGCCGGAGAATAGGTTGTCATCACCCGGACCGCCTTCAAGCTGGTCATCACCCACATCCGCAAGGAGCCAGTCGTTTCCAATCCCACCTTGCAGCCAATCGTCGCCAGAGGCCGTAGACAGCAGGTCGTTGCCGCCAGCGCCCAGCATGTGTATCGGCGACTCATAGATTGTGCGGGGAGGCAGGCCCAACTCTCGCCACCAGGAAAGCGGTTCGTTGTCTGCAGTACCTTCGATACGGACGCCCGCAGGTCTCGGGGCTACCGAATCGGACAGGTTGATCCCCAGGTCGCCATCGCGAAAATGCTCCACACGCAGGCGTTCGTCGATATAGAGCGTGTCGCCGTCGAGCACATAGTGGTGGTTGCCGTTGGCGCTCTGCCATAGGTTTGCGGCGATTTGCTTTCCCCCGGTCAGCGCATCACCATCGAACAGGATACTTCCCTGGCCGTCCCGATCGAAGATGACGTCCCCGCCGCTGTTTGGATCGATCAGGTAGGTATCGGCCCCTATGCCGCCGGCAAGATAGTCGTCGCCCTGGCGCCCCTCGAGCACATCGTTGCCTGCACCACCATGCAGGTGGTCGTCGCGATTGCCTCCCAGCAGGGTGTTGGCCGTGTCATCGCCGAAGACATATTGAACTGCGCTCGCCGGTCGTGGATGACCGGATACGGCGATCTCTCTGTCAGAGGCAATTTGGATGCCCTGTCCGATGTCTTCGTAAAATTCGTTGCGGTAAATCCCTCCCTCGGCCGCAGGGGAGTCCGCTCGATTGGCCAGAATCAGTTGGACGAGCATCCGGGCCCGGTCCTGAAGGTAGGTGTCGGTCAGCCCGGTGCGCCCCACGGGATCGAAGAGATCCAGTCGGTGATCGGCATTGTGCGGCGCATACAGCGCGGCGGTGGCGGCATCGTCCCTGCCCGTAATGGCGAAGGGGATGCCTTGTTGCAGGGCGTAGCGGTAGGGCAGCCCTTGTGCGCCGGGCTGCAGCGCCAGGTCGGCCAGGTCCGGGGCGGCCATGTTCACGAGCGAGTGCAGACGGGTGCCGGGGTTGTTTTCGACGAAGGACTGCAATGCGAGTAGGCGGGCGTGGAGGGTGCTACGGGCAGAATATGGCGAAGGGGGATCGATGATAGCCCACCACCCCTGCGAGACAGAGACTTCGACGCGCGGGGCCT
>JANTHJ010000155.1 GCA_024762475.1 Chromatiales bacterium
TCGAACAGTGATCTGTCGGCGCCGGGCGCACAGCGGTGCAGATTCTGCGGACGGAAGACCAGCGCCTGGTTGCCGAGGTCTGCGGCCTGGTCCAGCGAGAGCCGCAATCCCCGATCACTGATGAAGCCTCTATGTCCTGCTTCGTCGACCACCTGACCCTGTAATACATTCGCACTCCCAAGGAATTCGGCAACGAACAGATTGTTCGGTCGATCGTAGAGCGTCATTGGTGCCCCGACCTGCTGTACCCTGCCATCGTTCAGGACTGCGATGCGGTCCGAGGTGGTGTTGGCCTCTTCCTGGTCATGGGTGACGAAGATGGTAGTCACGTCGAGTTCGCGTTGCAGGGCAAGCAGTTCCTGGCGCATATGCACGCGCAACTTGGCATCGAGATTGGAGAGTGGCTCATCGAGCAACAGCACTTTCGGCTCTATCGCCAGCGTGCGCGCCAACGCGACCCGTTGCTGCTGCCCCCCCGAGAGCTGGTTGGGGCGGCGGTGGGCGTAGTCGAGGAGGCCGACCCGCTCTAGGGCCGCCTCGACGCGGCGCTCGATCTCTGCCTTCGGCAGTTTGTGTTCCTCCAGGCCGAAGGCCACATTCTTCCAGACCGTCATATGCGGCCATAGGGCGTAGTTCTGGAAGACCATGCCGACGTTGCGCTCCCAGGGAGGTAGCGCGGTGACATCTTCGCCATCGATGAGTACCTGGCCACGCTGGGAATGTTCGAAACCGGCGATAAGACGCAGCAAGGTGGACTTGCCGCAACCTGAAGGCCCGAGAAAGGCGAAAAACTCGCCCGGCTCGATGGACAGGGTGACCCCCTTGATGACCTGCGTGCTGCCATAGGACAGATCGATTTGCTTGAGCTCTATGCTGACGGACATGCTGTGTTCTCTGGGACTCAGGAAATATTCTCAAGGCTACGCTCACGCCGGCTTTTCTCGATGATGCGGTGTGACAGGTAGGTGCCGGTGGCGACGATGATCACGGCCACCATGCCCAACGCCGCGCCCGGCCCGCGGCCTGCGGCCGACTGCATGAAGACGTAGATGCCGTAGGACAAGGGTGCGTCGGACTCGGTCGAGACCAACATCAACGTTGCCGAGAGCTCCACCGCTGCAGTGGCAAAGCTGGTAACGAAGCCGGCGAGGATGCCCCCCGACATCAGGGGTACGGTGATACGCCAGATGGTGCGCATGCGCGGGGCGCCCAGGTTCTCTGCTGATTCTTCGAGCGCTCGGCTCACCTGATGCAGGGCCGAGTTACAGGCGCGCAGGGCATAGGGCAATCGGCGTATCGAGAGCGCGATGACCAGCATCACCCACCAGGTCGCCAGCGGTCGGTCTCCGAATGGGATATCGACCCCGAGAAAGGTACGCAGGTAGCCGATGCCGAGTACCAGGCCCGGTACGGCCAGCGCCGCCATTGCAATGTAGTCGAGCCAATGACGGAACCGAATCTTGGTGCGCAGAACCAGGTAGGCGATGGCGGTACCGAGAATGATGTCGATGGTCGCCGCCAGGGTCGAATACAGTAATGTGTTGACGATGTATTCCGGCGTCTCGGCAAAGACCTCCACATAGTGGTCGAGCGTGAAACCGTCGGGCAGCACACTGTAGGACCAGATGGTGCCGAACGAAAGCAGGGTCAGGCCGATATGGGGCGACAGGACGGCCAGCAGGATGAGCAGCACGATGGCATAGGCGAGGACCTTCTCCCACAGGCGCATGCGCCGTTTCGCCAGGCCACCCCCACCCTTCTGAATCATTGAGTAGTCCTTGCCCTTCAACGCCAGCGATGCCACCCACATCGCAAACAGCGAAAACACCACCAGGATCACTGCGATGACATAGCCCATGGGATCGTCGATGCCGATCGAGGAGATCCGCAGGTAGGCCTGCGGTGCCAGCATGTTGTTGACGTTGAGCAACAGGGGCGTGCCCAGGTCGTCGAATACCTTGAGAAACACCAGCGAGGCACCGGCGACATAGCCCGGCATGGCGAGCGGAAAGACGATACGGCGAAACAGGCGCATGCCGTGGCTGCCGAGGTTCTGGGCCGACTCCTCCATCGAACGATCGATGTTGTTGAGCGAGGCCGACAGGTTGATCAGGATGAAGGGAAAATAATGGATGCTTTGGACGAAGATGACGCCATTGAGCCCGTCCATGAAAGGAATAGTGAAGCCGAAGTATTCGTCCAGCAGCAGGTTGATGCTGCCGTTTTCGCCGAATAGCAGCTGCATGGCCACCGCGCCCACGAAGGGCGGCATGATCAATGGCACGAAGCCCAGGCTCTGGATGACAATCGAGCCCTTGAACTCGAAGCGTGTCGTGAAATAGGCCAATGGCAGTGCTATCACGGTCGCTACCAGAACCGCCATGGCCGCGACATAGAAAGAGTTCTGGAAAGACTCGATGAAAAGCGACGAGCGGAAGAAATCGACGAAATTGACCAGCGTCAACGCCCCGGTGTGGGCGTCCAGGAAGGCAACATAGAAGACCTGGACCACTGGGATCACCAGGAAGGACAGCAGAAACAGTGCGATGAGCCAGAACAGCAGTGTCTGGCCTGGGCGTCGGGGTTGGCTCATGTAGAAGACCGGCTCTACCGAAAGGGAGCCCCGGCAGTGCCGGGGCCATAGAGATCACAGCATGGAGGCTGCCTGGTGCGCCTTTTCGGTGGCTTGGGCATAGTTCTTCTTGATCATCTCATCCCACTCCTGTTCGACCTCGGCCTGGCGGCCCTCCACTTTGTCGGTGGCCTTTTTGCGTTTCTTCTTGAAGATGCCGGCAAAGGCGGGATCGGAGGCCTTCGCCTCGGTAATGGGCACGGCGGAAACCAAGGCGCGTGCCTCGGCAATCAGCGCCGCTGCCTTTGGATTGGACTTGCCAGCCAGTTTGGCCTCGGCGTCCTGGATGGCCTTCACCGCCTCCTGCAGATCGTTCAGTCGATAGGTGATCATGACGTCGAACAGGGAGTTGACGACGTTATACCGGGACTTCGACTTGAGTACATCGAACTTGACTGCGGCACCGATGGACTTGTTCTCGAACGGATTTGGGAATCCGGGTGGCGCCTTGGCGTAGACCTTGGGATTGACCGGAAGACGCTGGATCTTCTTGTCCAGCAGGATCAGCTGTCCCTCATCCGAGAGCAGAAAGTCGATGAACGCCCTGGCGGCCTCGGGGTGTGGGGCATTCTTGATGATGCCGACGTTGGCCGGCACCAGCGTGGTGGTCGTCGGATAGACGAAATCCACCGGGAAGCCGCTGGCCTTGGACGACAGACCGAAGAAGTCGATGACGATGCCAATGCCAAAGTCCCCACTGTTGACGCCATCGGGTACGCCAAAGCTCCGTTCGGTGACCGTTTTGAAGTTGCCGCCAATGAATTTCCACAAGGCCCAACCCTTCTCCCAGCCATCGCCTTGCAGCAGCGTTTCGACGGTCAGGTGGGTAGTCCCGGAGCGCGAGGGTGCCGACATGCCGACGTGCCCGTGGTAGATCGCCTTCGGCAGGTCCTCCCATTCCTTCGGCGCGGGGAGCTTCTTGGCCTTCAGGTAACGCTTGTTCCACATGATGCCGTAGCCGGCTGCGGCAAAGCCGCTGTAGTAGCCGTCCGGATCGTTGATCGGGTAGGACCCGATCTTCTCAGGTATGCCGGGCACGCTGGAACGGTACTTCTGCAGCAGGCCGTCGCCCTTGAGCACCTCGAAGGCGTCCGGGGCCGACGCCCAGAACAGGTCGGACGAGTTGTTGCGGGCAGTTTCCTGGATGTACTTGATCCCGGCGGTGGTCTTCTTCTTTAGCATCTCGACCTCGGTGCCCGGGTGTTTTTTCTCGAACGCCGACTTGAACTCCTTGGTCAGATCCTTGGGGAAGGATGTCACGACGACCAGTTTGTCTTCGATGGCCTGCGCCGACAGGCTGGTCGCCAGCAAGACGCCGACGGCGAGTGCGGTGACAAGGGTTTTCATTCTGCTCCTCCTTTTCATCTTGGAAGACCGGCAGCGAGCGCGAGCTCAGCCGCTGGCCGGGGCTGCACGCAGTCGCTGCAGGACGTTTGGTGCACCAAGAATCAGGATAGTCCAGTCTGTACCGATTTGCGTCGATGGTCGCACGATCGGCACCAGGCGGATATTTTCCGGGCTGCCGCTCGCAGCACAAATCTCTCAGCGCTCTTCGGGATAGCCGGCGCGTTCTCCCAGTCTGACACGCGAAAACGGTGGCCAGCAGCATCATAGATACCTGCTATCTTTTGAGCAGAATGTCTTTCCCACCCAAAGGACGGAACCATGACCATCGACCCTCGCAGCCACCACCAGCTGGAACGGTATTTGCGCGACATCGACTGGTCACTGCTACGGACGCGTGACCACTTCCCCTCGCCTGCCGCATGGGAGGACCAGGTCCTGTATTTCCTGATGCTCGACCGTTTCTCGGACGGGACAGAGCAGGGCTATCGCGACAACGACGGTCAGGTGGTCAGCAACGGCAGCACACCCCTGTTTCGTTTTGCGGACGATGCCTACCGCGCAGACAGAGCGACCTGGGCCGCCACCGGCAACCGCTGGCAGGGCGGCACGCTTCG
>JANTHJ010000156.1 GCA_024762475.1 Chromatiales bacterium
GGGCTGAAGACCTTCCACGAGTTCGACGACCGGATCACCGCGCCGCTGCACGGTTTCGATGGGGTGCAGGACTACTACAGCCGCTGCTCCAGCCGCCAGTTCATCCCGCAGATTCGGGTGCCCACCCTGATCCTGCATGCCGGGGACGACCCCTTCATGTTCCCAGAGACCATCCCGACAGCCGATGAACTGCCGGCGCCTGTCACCCTCGAACTCTCCCCGCATGGCGGGCACATGGGGTTCGTGAGCGGGGGTCTGCCCGGCAGGCCGGTCTATTGGGCGGAGCGGCGACTGGCGGAATGGATCGCCAGACACGTCGAAAAGGCGAGCGTGCGCGGGTGAGGATCAAAGAACGAGCCGACTTCCGCCGCGGCAGGTGGGTTTCGCAGAGCTCAACCCACCCCACGGGGTTTTATGCGGATTGCCCGAGATGCAGCAGCGAGGCCACCACGCCCAGCAGCGCCAAGATCGCCAGGCCGATCGCCAGCACTGGGTTGCTCTCGACATCATCCTGCTGTTCTTCGTCTGCCATTGAAGACCTCCTGGCTCTGGCGCCTATGATCACAGTTACCAGTCGGCTCATGCAAGCCGGTAGGGCTCCTCGTCCTGCAGCGAATACAGTTGCTCGGCGATCTCCAGGCCCTGCGCGCAAAACGCATCGAGACTTCCCAGTGCATCGTCGGCCAGTACCGGCTCGTCCATGCTGCTGTTGATCACGCGCAATTGATAGCGCCCCTCGCCGCGCATGGCCTCGCCGGCCGGCTCGCAGGTCACGAAGGCGGTGGGCTGGGGTTGACCCTCTTTCACCAGGGCCATGAGATAACGGTATACCACCGGGTCCGGGCTCTCGATGTCGTCGAGAACCGTAACCGCGAAATTGCCATATTGGTAACGACGTACCGGAATGGCGCGCGAGATCCTGGGAAAGGCCGGTTCTGCCATATTTCGATCCTCCTGTGTCGGGTGGCGAGACGCCTGGGACTGATGTACCGGGCGAATTCCGGGTTTATCCGCCATTGCAGCCCATGCTAGCCTAGCCGGCGATTCTGCCACCCGGGAAGCGCGCAATGCCCTATTTCGTCTACTACGTGAATATCAATCCGGCCAACAATACCAAGACGCTGGAATACATCGACACCAAAGACAACTATCGCGAGGCACGCGCCCTGGCGCGCGAGACCCGCGCGCAGATGGATCGCAACGATCGCAATCGCGAATGCCGCATGATCTTCGCCAAGACCCAGGTGGAGGCCGAGAAACTGCTCAGTGCACCGCGCGAGGAACGGGTGATCGGAGAGGACTAAGCGCCTGGCGCAGTTCACTCAGTCGGCCAGCCAGAGCCGCAAGCGCAGCCCGATACCGGTACTGAACCCCTGGCTTGCCCAGGCGATCTCACCGGCGCTATTCACCAGGAAAGTGGTCGGCACCCCGACGACCCCCCAGCCCCGCGCCAGTTCGCCCTCCTCGTCCAGCACGACCGGAAAACTCAGTCCCTCTTCCGCCATGTAGGCACGCACCGCTTCGGCAGAGCCCGAGGTGGTGGCCACACTCAAGACGGCATGATCACGCGCAATCGCATCGATGCTGTCGTCCTCCAGGCGACAGACCGGACACCAGGTCGCCCAGAAATGCACCAGCGCCGGCCGCCCCTTCAGGCCCGCCAGCGACACCGGCTGCCCCTCGAGATCGAATCCGGCCAGGGGCGGTGCCGGCCCGGTCGCCAGATCCCTGGACGTCCACCATTGCCAGGCGCCGAAGATCAGCAGCGCGATCAGGATATCGCGGGACCACCGCCAGATACGTTTGCGAGATGGCGCCACCGACAGGCTGTTAACGCTGGGCGAGTTGGTCGCCGGCCTGGGCCTGGCGATAGAAACGCAACACCTTCTTGACGTACTGCTGGGTCTCCCGGTACGGCGGTATGCGGTTGCCGTAGGAGATCACCGCATTCTCTCCGGCGTTGTAGGCGGCCAGTGCCAGGTTCAGATCCCGATCGAACAGCGCCAGCAGGCGGCTGAGATAACGGGTTCCGCCTTTTAGATTCTGCCGGGGATCATGCAGATCGGTTACCCCGAAACGCTTCGCGGTGGCGGGCATCAGCTGCATCAGGCCACGCGCGCCCTTGCGCGAGATCGCGTCCGGACGGTAGGCGGACTCGACCCGGACCACCGCATGCACCAGGGCCGGTTGCAGCCCGGCCTCTTGCGCTGCCGCCTCGATCAGGGGGGCATAGCGTGCCTTGCGCTTGCGCATTGCCGCCAGGGACGCACCCCCAGCACGAGGCCGGGTGGTCTTGAAACGGTAGCGCTTGAGCAGCCGATAGCCGCCCTTCATGGGCTTGTCGGTCAGGTAGATATTGCCCTGACGATCGCGGTACTTGAACACATCCGCCAGCGACGGGCCGGCCAGCGCCAAGGACAACCAGGCGAGGAGCATTCCTGCAATAAGCGCTCTAGAATTCATATGGCACTTTAATTAACCACTATAACCATTTGTTTATCCATTCATCCCTGATTCTGGAAACGCCCAAATATCTTTCCACACCCAACCCGATGAGCGATGAATTTCAAACCGCCAAGGACGCAAAGGCCTTATTCACTGTCGCGGTTCTCACTTCCATCTCCATTGCGACCTTGGCGGTTTAATGTTTCCCACATTGAACGCTGAGGCTCGCACCCCATCGCCGAGAAGAAGCCCCTCGGATCTTATTCTTCGGCCGCCTTCATCATACCTTTATCCAGGACGTAGCCCGGATGGAGCGAAGCGTAATCCAGGGTTAGCCATTGGTGTTTCCCGGATTCCGGCCTACTGCCTCCATCCAGGCTACACTCTCTGTAGTTCCCCTACACCTTCAGGTTGTCGGCCGCTCCCATCATACCTTTATCCAGCAGAGTGTCTTGTTGTCCGCCGGCATGTCCCTGATCGACTGCAGGCTCATGCCCGCCGATTCGGCCAACTCCGTGAGCCATTCCACGTCCCGCACCCCCATCGCTGGATCCTGTACACGCAACCATTGATCGAAACGCGCATTGCTCGGCGCAGTATAGCGGCCACCGATGTTGAAGGGACCGTAGAGCAGGAAGCGGCCGCCGGGACGAAGCACCCGGCCCACGCCCGCAAACATCGCCTCGACCGCCGGCTCGCCCATGATGTGCGCGGTATTGGCGCTGAAGGCTGCGTCGTAGGCCTCATCCGGCCAAGCGCCGTCCAGCACGTCCAGGGCCAGCGGCGGCAGGATGTTGGGGCTGGTATGGGCGGCCATCCAGGCCTCGATGGCGGCGTGGTTCTCGAGCCGGTCGCTCGGCTGCCAGGTCAGGTGCGGAAATTCGGGCGCGAAATAGACCGCATGCTGGCCGGTGCCACTGCCGATCTCGAGCAGGCTGCGGGTCGATTCGTCCAACACCTCGCGCAGCACCGCCAGAATGGGCTCGCGGTTCTGTTCACAAGACTCGGCGAAGGGGCGGTTCACCGGCCGCAACACTTCTTGAACTTCTTGCCGCTGCCGCAGGGGCAGGGATCGTTGCGGCCGACCCGGGGTCCCTCGCGGCGCTGGGTCTCGGGCTTGGGGATGTCGCCGTCCACGTAGTACCAGCGACCGTCCACCCGCCGGAAGCGGCTGCGCTCGCGGTGCATCATGGGACGCCCCTGCTCGTTGAAGCGCGCGACGAATTCGACCATGCCCTCCTCGTCATCCGGCCCGCCCGCCTCGACAGCGACCACCTCCAGGCCCAACCATTCCGCCTCGGCGGCCCAGCGGGCGGTGGCATTGCGATCCCAGTCACCGCGGTGATCCGGGTGCAGGGTCTCGCCCAAATAGTCCACGGCCCCCACCACATAGGCGGAGTAGCGCGAACGCATCAGGGCCTCGGCCGTCCCGGCCGGGCGCTCGCCGCTGATGACAGGTCCACAGCAAGACGCCCAGTCCGCGTCCGACCCACAATGACAGTTCAACATCACTCACCTTTCTACATCATGAAAAGGGAGATTCTACCCCTATCGGTCTACTCCGATCAGACACTCAGCTCGACTGCTCGTCCGGCGACCAGGGCTGCAGCATGGGTCCCTCATCCGGCGAGGCGTCGATATGACAGCCGGGCGCCGTGGTCGCCTGGACCGGCGGTATCGCGCCCGAACTCAGGGCATCCAGGGCATCCCGCAACAGCCGCCGCATCGGCAGAGGCCGGGTATAGCCGATGCCGTACTGGTCATCCACTGCGCCGCGATAGACCAGGCGATTGTGATCGTCCAGCACGAAAACATCTCCGGTACTCTTCACGCCCAATGCCTTGGCCAGGGCAAAGCCATTGCGCCGGACGAAGACGGCCGGGCCGTCGAAGCCGGCCGCATCCGCCGCAATGGCCTCCGCCCCGAGCATGTCGTTGAGATACAGCACGATGAAGTTGAAGCCGTTGTGCTGATAGATCCGCGCCAGCCGTGCCTGGCGCGGCCCATAGACCTGCGATACCGGACACTCCGGGTCACGCACGAAGATCACCGTTCCCCGGTCACCCCCCGCGCCGTGCAGGGAAACGTCTCCGCCGAATACGGTCCCCAGGGAGATATCAGGAAC
>JANTHJ010000157.1 GCA_024762475.1 Chromatiales bacterium
TCGCGGGCCTCTCACTGGGCACCCTGGTGGTGGAGGCCACCCTCGGCAGCGGCTCGCTGATCACCGCGCGGCTCGCCAGCGAGATCGGGCGCGAGGTATTCGCCATTCCCGGCTCGATCCACAACCCCCAGGCACGCGGCTGCCATGCGCTGATCCGCGAGGGCGCCAAGCTGGTGGAGACCGGCACCCACATCGTCGAGGAACTGGCTTCCCAGCTGGGGCGGATGCTACCGGACCAGACCGGTGAGCCGGAGGCCGAAGAGGCCGCCGGTTCGGACCTGGACCCGGACTACCGGGAGGTGCTGGAACTGATGGGCTGGGAGCCGGTCAGCACCGACTGGCTGGTGGCGCAAAGCCGCTTTTCTGCTGCGGAAATCTCCTCCATGCTGCTGTTGCTGGAACTGCAGGGTCATGTATCATCGGAGGCAGGTGGACTGTTCACTCGACTTGGAAAACGCTGATCGTGAACCCATATCCCGCCTTGACCGGCTACCGACCGGAGCGCTTTACGTTCCACGGGCCATGCTTTCCCTCCCGCCCAGGAATCCTACCGTGACCGAAAACCTCATCGATGTCCTCATTTACATCTACGAGAACTACATGGACAGTGAAGAGTCCGTGCCCGTGGACCAGGTGACGCTCGAGGAAGAGCTGCTGCAGGCCGGGTTTCAGCAGGGCGAGGTCCGCAAGGCCTTCAACTGGCTCGACGAACTGGCCTGGCGCCAGGGCAGCCTGATCGAATACGGCAACCGCCCCAGCCTTGCCACCCGGGTATTCAGCGGCGAAGAGCAGCAGAAGATGGACCTGGAGATCCAGGGCATGCTGCTGACCCTGGAGCAGAGCGGCATCCTCGACCCCATGAGCCGCGAACTGGTGATCGAGCGCTGCATGGCGATCGAGACCGAGGAACTGACCACCGACGACGTCAAATGGGTGGTGCTGCTGGTGCTGCTCAATCAGCCGGGCCAGGAGAACGCCTTCGCCCTGATGGAAGAGCTGGTCTATAACGGCGAACCGCCTTATCTGCACTGAGCCAGCGTCGCCACGAACCGCCTCGACCAGGCCGCCTCCGGGCGGCCTCGTACTTATCCCAGATATGCCATTAGGTGACGCGCCCTCGCTTGATCTCTGAATTCACAAGAAATTTTCTTCTGTCGGACATAGAGCCGGGCTATGCCGCTCCTTCAGAAAATTCCTTGTGAATCCAAATCTCTGCGCGATCATCACGCCCCCTAACGGAATATCTGGGATCATGGCAGACTTGACACCCCTGCCATCGGAAGGCTATCGGTAAAAAAGGAAACCCACCCTGGCGCCCGCCGACCGGGGCCCACCGGAGACTGGAAATCCCATGAATCTCGTCATCGTTGAATCGCCGGCCAAGGCGAAGACGATCAAGAAATATCTCGGCAAGGACTTCGACGTCCTGGCCTCGTATGGCCATGTCCGCGACCTGGTGCCCAAGGAGGGCGCCGTCGATCCCGAGCACGACTTCGCCATGAAGTACCAGGTGATCGAGCGCAACGACAAGCACGTCAAGGCCATCACCAGCAAACTCAAGAACGCCGATGCCCTGTATCTGGCGACCGACCCCGACCGCGAGGGCGAGGCCATCTCCTGGCATCTCTACGAGCTGCTGAAAAACCGCAAGGTGCTCAAGGACAAACCGGTGCACCGGGTGGTGTTCAACGAGATCACCAAGAGGGCGGTGCAGGACGCGGTGGCGAATCCGCGCGACCTGTCGATGGACCTGGTCAATGCCCAGCAGGCACGTCGTGCGCTGGACTACCTGGTGGGCTTCAACCTGTCCCCCCTGCTGTGGAAGAAGGTGCGCCGCGGGCTGTCCGCCGGGCGGGTGCAGAGCCCCGCACTGCGCCTGATCTGCGAGCGTGAGGACGAGATCGAGGCCTTCGTCTCGCGCGAATACTGGACCATCGAGGCCGATGCGCTGAAGGACCGGCAGGCCTTCACCGCCAAGCTCACCCAGTTTGCGGGCGAAAAGCTCTCCCAGTTCAGCATCGAGACCGGCGAGCGGGCCCACGAGGTGGAGCAGGCACTGAACGCCGCTGCCCAGGGCAAACTTACCGTCACCAAGGTCGAGAAGAAGCAACGCCGGCGCAATCCGGCCGCCCCCTTCACCACCTCGACCCTGCAGCAGGAGGCCTCGCGCAAGCTCGGCTTTACCGCCCAGCGCACCATGCGCATCGCCCAGCAGCTCTACGAGGGTGTGGATATCGGCTCGGGCGCGGTCGGCCTGATCACCTACATGCGGACCGACTCGGTCAACCTGGCCGACGAGGCGATCGCGGAACTGCGCGAGTTCATCGCCGGCAAGTACGGCAAGGACAACCTGCCGGACAAGCCGCGGGTCTTCAAGACCAAGGCCAAGAATGCGCAGGAGGCCCACGAGGCGATCCGCCCGACCTCGGTGAACAACACCCCCGAATCCCTGGCCAGGTATCTGAACAAGGATCAGCTCAAGCTCTACAGCCTGATCTGGAAGCGCACCGTGGCCTGCCAGATGATCCACGCCACCCTGCACACCGTGTCGGCCGACCTGAGCGCGGGCGAGGGCAACGTCTTCCGCGCGAGCGGGTCGACCATCGCCAAGCCGGGGTTCATCCAGGTCTATACCGAGGGGACGGACGACAAGAAGGGCGACGACGACGAAAAGATGCTGCCGCCGCTGAAAGAGGGCGAGCAGGTCGACCTGCTCAAGATCCGCCCCGAACAGCACTTCACCGAGCCACCGCCACGCTATACCGAGGCGAGCCTGGTGAAGGCGCTGGAGGAATACGGCATCGGCCGCCCGTCGACCTATGCCTCGATCATCTCGACCCTGCAGGATCGCGGCTATGTCGAGCTGGAGAAAAAACGCTTCTTCCCCACCGACGTGGGCCGGGTGGTGAACAAGTTCCTCACCAACTACTTCACCAAGTATGTCGACTACGACTTCACCGCCCACCTCGAGGACGAGCTCGATGCGGTGGCCCGTGGCGAGGAGGAGTGGGTGCCCCTGCTGCGCAAGTTCTGGCAGCCCTTCCGCGAGCGCATCGAAGACACCGAGAAGAACGTCAGCCGCTCCGACGTGACCCAGGAGAAGATCGACGAGAAATGCCCCAAGTGCGGCGGGCAGCTGTCGATCCGGCTCGGCCGCAACGGGCGATTCATCGGCTGCACCAACTATCCCGAGTGCGACTACACGCGCAATCTCGACGAAGATGCCAGTGCCGGCCTGGAGCCGGAGAAGGTCGGTCGGGATTGCCCCGAATGCGGCTCGGAACTGGTCTTCAAGCAGGGGCGCTACGGCAAGTTCATCGGCTGCTCGGGCTACCCGAAGTGCAAGCACATCGAGCCGCTGGAGAAGCCCAAGGACACCGGCGTCACCTGCCCCAAGTGCCACAAGGGCACCCTGATGCAGCGCAAGTCGCGGCGGGGCAAGGTGTTCTACTCCTGCTCCACCTACCCGAAGTGCGACTACGCGGTATGGAACCCGCCGGTGGCCGAACCCTGCCCGCAGTGCGGCTGGCCGATCCTGACCATCAAGACCACCAAGCGGCGCGGCACCGAAAAGGTCTGCCCGCAGCCGAACTGCTCCTTCGCCGAGCCGTGCGAGCCACTGCCGGAGGAAAAGGCGGAGAATAGTTGAGCGCGGTCGTCGATGCGGACCCATATTCCCCATTAGTGTGGAAAACCTCTAACCGCGAAGGACGCAAAGGACCGCAAAGAGGCGAAAGGCAACGACAGATCAGCCTGCCCCTTGCTGTTCGTTTGCGGGCTACGTTCTGGCGACCGCTCGTAGGGTGCGGTTGAGCTCCGCGAAACCCACCACCGGGCACGCAAGCCGATCGGCTTCATTGAACCAGATCCATCCTGCGCGGTTCTCCATGATCAAGGGTGTGGCCAAGGCCTCAGGGGCGTTAAGGAACCTCTGATCAATTCATGGCACGGCATCTTGCGGCACCAAATCGCCCATTTCTTCGTTGCGAATCTTCGCAATAGCTGGCTACAAGGTGAATCGCGAAGCGAGAGAAGGTCCCCTGGGGGATTACGCGCGATTCGCGCCTTGAACTGGACGATTTCTCACCGCAATCTGCTCGCGCCAGAATTAATCAGAGGCTCCTTAAGGAATATCTGACCAATCCCTCGCCCTGCTTGGATGGAGCGGTCAGGAATATCTGATCAATCCCCCGCTTGGAGGGGGTGGTTAGGGATATCTAATTGGTCCCTCCCCCCGCCTGCGGGGGGAGGTTAGGAGGGGGGCAAGCCGTTACTTGAACTCCTCCTACCGCTACCAGCTCGTTTCGAGGGACAAATGAAGCTTCTCACAAGGAATCCGCAGGGCTGCTCACCCCGAGCCCGCCCCGTTGCAGGACATGGGTATAGATGCTGGTTGTATTCACGTCCGAATGTCCCAGCAGCTCCTGCAGCGTGCGGATGTCGTAGCCCGATTCCAGCAAATGCGTGGCGAAGGAATGCC
>JANTHJ010000158.1 GCA_024762475.1 Chromatiales bacterium
TCAACTGTTGTCCGGCAGAGCGCGGGGGATCTCTCCGGCTGGTTCACGCTCCTCGGGAGGATTGTCGTCCTTCGTGGGCGAGGGTGGCGCGGTCTCCTCGGTCTGGTCCGACGGCTTGGATGCCTCGGGTTTCGGCTGGCCGACCCGGTCGGCACGCACCAGGATGCCGATGCGCGGATGGTCGATGTAGTGCAGCTCGCCGCTGCGCAGGCGCCCGTGTTCGCGGATGGGCAGGTTGCTGTCGTTCGTCTTCAGGTCGGTAAACACGTGGATGAACCGACCCTTTCTGAGTCGCACGGCGCCGCGGATACCGTTGCCGCTCACCCGCATCCAGCCGCTGCTGCCGCGTGCGCCGAAGTTGTGTACCCAGCGCAGACGCGCCAGCACCCGGGCGCCCTTGCGGTTGAGGGTATAGACCGCGGGGCCGAGCCGGCCGCCGCGGGCAGGCAGAGGCCGCACGCCCGGCCCGCCGCTGTTGAGACTGCCGGCTACGCTATTCGCCTGGGGACGTTCCCCAGCGACGATCTCGTTGTGACCTCCGGGCTGTTCGAATATCACCATCTCCATCACATAGCTGCCGCTGGCGGCCAGGGAGGGCAAGGGGAGCAGCAGCCAGCAGAGGGCAAGGGTTGGCAACAGGCGTGTAAGGGACTTCATGTCGGTGACGATAATCCGATGTTCCAATGGGGGCAGATGATGCCTCATTCGGCGGGTGCTGGCGAGGGTGCCAGTTGCTGCAGTATCGCAGCGGTAGTCTGGATGCGCGGTTCCGGCTCGGCCATGTCGGCGAAGAAGCGCAGCTTTTCCGGTCCGTCCAGCTTGAACTCGGTGGGACGGGTCTGGATCAGCTGAATCAGTCGCGCGGGATCGATATTCGGTTCCGGCAGGAAGCGGATGGTGCCGCCCTGCGGCCCCACGTCCACCTTGCGGATACCCAGTTCGCGGATCGCCAGTTTCAGCTCGGTGACGTCGAACAGCCGTTGCGCCGGCTCGGGCAGGAGTCCGAAGCGGTCGATCATTTCGACCTTCAGTTCGCGCAGGGCCTCGGCCGACTCCGCCGAGGCGATCCGCTTGTACTGGATCAGCCGCACATGCACGTCGGGCAGATAGTCCTCGGGCAGCAGGGCGGGGATGTGCAGGTCGATCTCGGCACCGTGATCCAGCGGCTTGGCCAGCTCGGGCTGCTCGCCGGAGCGTATCGCCTTCACCGCCTGTTCCAGCATCTCGGTATAGAGGGTGAAGCCGATCTCGTTGATCTGGCCGCTCTGTTCGTCGCCCAGCAGCTCGCCGGCCCCGCGGATCTCCAGATCGTGGGTGGCCAGGGTGAAGCCGGCGCCCAGGTCCTCCAGAGCCTCGATGGCCTCCAGGCGTTTGCGCGCGTCCGGGGTCATCGCCTTGGGCGGCGGGGTGAGCAGGTAGGCGTAGGCCCGGTGGTGGGATCGGCCGACCCGACCGCGCAGCTGGTGCAGCTGGGCGAGCCCCAGTTTGTCGGCCCGGTTGATGATGATGGTATTGGCGCTGGGCACGTCGATGCCGGACTCGATGATGGTGGTGCAGACCAGGATGTTGAAGCGCTGATGGTAGAAGTCGCGCATGATGCGTTCGAGCTCGCGCTCGCGCATCTGCCCATGGGCCACCTCGACACGTGCCGAAGGTGCCAGCTCCTGCACCTTGGCCGCCATCTTTTCGATGGATTCGACCTCGTTGTGCAGGAAGTAGACCTGGCCGCCGCGCGAGAGCTCGCGTTGACAGGCCTCGGTGATCTGCACGTCGTTCCACTGGCTGACGAAGGTCTTGATCGGGTGCCGGGCCGCCGGTGGGGTGGCGATGATCGACAGATCGCGCATGCCCGACATGGCCATGTTGAGGGTCCGCGGAATCGGCGTGGCGGTCAGGGTGAGCATGTCCACCTCTGCGCGCAATGATTTGAGACGTTCCTTGTGGCGTACCCCGAAGCGATGCTCCTCGTCGATGATCACCAGGCCCAGATCCTTGAACCGGATCTCCTGCCCCAGCACCTTGTGCGTACCCACCACGATATCGACGGTCCCGTCTGCCAGGCCCTTGAGGATGGTGTCGCTTTCCTTCTTCGAGCGAAAGCGTGACAGACCAGCGACCTTGATCGGCCAGTCGGCGAAGCGGTCGGCAAAGTTCTGGTAGTGCTGCTGTGCGAGCAGGGTGGTCGGCACCAGTACCGCCACCTGCTTGCCGTTGTGGGCTGCCATGAAGGCGGCACGCATCGCCACCTCGGTCTTGCCGAAGCCCACATCGCCGCATACTACCCGGTCCATTGGACTGGGCGAGGTCATGTCGCCGATCACCGCCGCGATGGCGGTAGCCTGGTCAGGGGTCTCCTCGAACTCGAACTGGGCGGCGAACTGGCGGTATTCGTCACCGGGCGGGGGCAGGGCGGTGCCTTGACGGGCCTCGCGTCGGGCATAGATGTCCAATAGCTCGGCGGCCACGTCATGGACCTTCTCCGCTGCCTTGCGCTTGGCCTTCTCCCACTGGTCGCTACCGAGCCGATGCAGGGGTGCCTTCTCGGGCGAGGCGCCGGTGTAACGCGAGATCAGGTGCAGTGAGCCAACCGGCACATAGAGCTTGTCGCCCTTGGCGTATTCCAGGACCAGGTATTCCTGGGGCATGCCGCCGGCATCGAGTGTCTGCAGGCCCAGGTAGCGGCCGACACCGTGCTCCTCGTGGACCACCGGGGCCCCGATCTGCAGTTCGGCGAGGTTGCGGACAACCTGGTCGGCGTCGGGCCCGCGACGCACCCGGCGGCGTTGGCGGACCCGCTCGCCCAACAGCAGGGTCTCGGGGATCACCGCGATATCGGGAGATTCCAGCCACAGGCCGTTTTCCACCGGGGCAGCAGTCAGACACAGGCGCTCGCTGCTCTCCAGGAAGGCATCCCAGCCCTCGACTTGGCGCGCCTGGATCCTGAACCCGCGCAGCGTTTCGTCGAGGGCCTCGCGGCGCCCTGCAGTCTCCGCCACGAATAGCACCCGGCCCCGGTAGTCAGCGAGAAAGGCCTGCAACGCCGCGGCCGGTTCTGGGGCACGCGGCTGCAGTGCCAGGGGCGGGAGTTTGCGCGCGGGAAGATTCTCGCCGCGCTCCGCCTCGAAGGGCTGGTGGGCGACGCGCGGATGCCGCTGTAATGTCTGTTCCAGTCCGTCGCTGGTCAGCCAGAGGCGGTCGGGCGCCAGCAGGGGACGTTCGATATCGTGGCGTCGCTGTTCATAGCGGGCCTCGATCTGGGCCATGAAGGCATCGGCCTCTTCGTTGAGGGCGAGGTCGTGGGCGATCAGGGTGCCGGGGGGCAGGTAATCGAGCAGGGTCGAGGTCTGTTCGAAGAACAGCGGCAGGTAATACTCGATACCGCCCGGCAGATGGCCCTCACTCACCTCGCGGTAGATCAGGCTGCGTTGGGGATCGCCCGGGAAGTATTCCCGCCAGGCGCGACGAAAACGGTTGATCGCCGCATCGTCCACAGGGAATTCGCGTGCGGGCAGCATAGCGAAGCGATCGATCTTCTCGAGGGTGCGCTGGCTGTCCACGTCGAAGGTGCGGATCGAGTCGATCTCGTCATCGAACAGGTCGAGCCGCAGGGGAACCTCATTGCCCATGGGAAACAGATCGATCAACGAACCGCGGACCGCGAACTCGCCGTGCCCCATCACCTGCGAAACCGGCTCGTATCCCGCCTGCTCCAGGCGCCGTCGGAAGGCATCGAAATCCAGCCGTTGCCCGACCTCGAGGCGCAGGCTGTGGGCCTCGAGGAAGTCGCGCGGCAGCAGGCGTTGCATCAGGGTCGCGATGGGTGCGATGACCACCCCCCGATCGAGATTCCTCAGCTGGTGCAGTGTTTCCAGGCGTTGCGAGACCAGCTCCGGCAGCGGCGAGAAGACGTCGTAGGGCAGGGTCTCCCAATCGGGGAACAGGATGGCGGGCAGCGTGTGCTGGCCGAGGAAAAATCGCAGTTCCTCCAACAGGCGTGTGGCGCCCTGGGTGTCCGCGGTGACGACCAGGAGGGGGGCCGACGCATCCTGCACCACCTCGGCGAGCGCCAGGCTCAGCGCAGCGCCGTTACAACGGCCCCAATGCGCGGGTTGTGCAGGGTTTTTTGGGAGCGGGGGATGGAAAGCCATGACAGCAGCGGTCGTCCGGTACAAAGCCGCTTATTATTCCAGATAGTCCGTTGGGGAAGGTCTGAAAAATTCGATCTCTCGCCTCCCCCGCTTGTGGGGGAGGCGGGGAGGGGGAGTTCGAACAACGGTTTACCCCCCTCCTAACCTCCCCCCGCAAGCGGGGGGAGGGATTAATCAGAGCTTCCTTAGGGAAGCTCTGATCAATTCGTAACACGGCATCTTGCGGCGCTAAATCGCCCATTTCCGCGTTGCGAATCTTCGCAATAGCTAGCTATTACGT
>JANTHJ010000159.1 GCA_024762475.1 Chromatiales bacterium
GATCCTGTTGCTGGAATTCTTCGGTGAAACGGATGTGCAGCTCATAGTTGCCCTCGGGCGAGGGCTCGACCACAGCGACCCGAATGGGTCCTTCAATATCCATCTCTTGCTCCTGTGTGGACCAGTCCACATGCGCCAATAGTGAGCAAGGGCAGCCAGCCCCGCAAGCCACAAAATGCCCCGAAATCGCCCGGCGGTCGATAAGTATTCCACCGAACAGCCTTATAATTTCAGCATTCTTGCATATAAAGGGATTTTCTTCGCCTTATAAAAATGACCGAATTGTCACGGGGAAATCACCATGACAGACTGCGCTCGTACTAGGGGATTCCCCAGCCACCACCGATAACGACCTCGCTAGAACGGGGCAAGACATCAGGAGCTATAAGCATTATGAAATCCCTGATCGGCAGCACCTTCGGACGCATCTGCAGCGATATCCCGGGGACCTGCATCGTGCTCCAGACCATCCTGGTGGTAGCCATCTCCGGCGCCCTCGGCTACCTGTTCGTCACCCAGGAGCTGATGCGTTAGACCAGCCCCGCATTGTGCTGCGCTCCATGCGGGCGACGACTTTCCGCGGGGCGACATCGCCGTCACCGGAACCTTGACCCGACTGCGTCTCCCCCCTATCCTTCGCGCCCTGCTCGCGGTGCCGCTCGACCCTGTCGTCGGTTAAACGGGAAGCCGGTGCGTCCTCCGACCATTCCGGCACTGCCCCCGCAACGGTGATCACGTAAGAGAGCGGCCTATGCCACTGGGTTTCTACCCGGGAAGGCGCCGATCTCCGCAGCCCTGGCTGCAGCGTGTCAGTCCGGATACCGGCCCGAGCTTTGAGCCCGGTTATCCCATTAGGTGAGACGCCCCACTGGAATATCCGGGTTAAACCAACCCTGTCGCGGAGGGCGGCTGGCGGATTGCCATGCGGCCTCGCCGCCGGCTTGCGCCTGCCTCTCTCCCGGCCCCCGATGAATGCGGGTGAGCATTCGGGAGAGCAAAATGAAAAAGACCTGGATCGTCCTGGCCTTGGGCAGCCTGCCGTGCGGCCCCGCCCTGGCCCAGACCCAACTTCCAGAGACCGTGGTCACCGCCAGCCGGGTCGAAGAGCCGGCGGACGCCAGCGTACGTTCGGTGAGCATAATCACCCGACAAGAGATCGAGCGCTCGAGCGCCCGGGACGTCTCGGAGATTCTCAACCGCGTGCCGGGCATTCAGATCGGACGCAACGGCGGGCCCGGGCAGGCCACCTCGCTGTTCCTGCGGGGCACTGCCAGCGATCAGGTGTTGATCCTGATCGACGGTGTCCCGGCCCAGTCGGGCACCACCGGCGCCGCCGCTCTGCAGCACATCGACCCTGCCCTGATCGATCGCATCGAGGTGGTGCGAGGCCCCGCATCCACTCTCTATGGCAGCGCCGCCATCGGCGGCGTGATCCAGATCTTCACCCGCAAGAGTACCGCCAAGCCGGGCGTCCACGCAGCAGCCAGCGCGGGCAACGAGGGAACATTGAACCTGTCTGCCGGCGTCTCCGGCGGCAAGGGTCCGTTTTCGGCCAGCATGGCACTGAGCCACCAGCAGACCGACGGCTACCCGCCCAAGCGCGCCTCTCGTCTGGCACGAGGCTACCGGCATGACAGCTTCGATGCGCGACTCGCTTACGCCCTGAGTGCAGACACACGGGTCGAAATAGGCCATTGGCAAAGCCAGGGCAATGTGGAATACCTGGACTTCTCCAATAACCCGGTGGACCAGGACGTGCGCAACAGCATCAGCCGGGCGTCGCTGGACACATCCCTCTCTGACAATTGGGACAGCCGCCTGCAGCTGAGTCGCGCGGTGGACAATTCGGACGAGAACCAGTCGGCCGACTTTGCCCACACCACCCGCCTGGCACTGGACTGGCAGAACACCTGGACGCCGGGCGAGGCGCACGCCGTGGTGGGCGGGATCACCCTGACTCGTGAAAAGGCACGCCTGATGTCGTTTGGTTCTGGCTATGATCGGACTTCCCGCACGCGGGCGATCTATCTCCAGGACGACTACGAGGCGGGGGATCTGTCCCTGCAGGCCGGCGCGCGGGCCCTGCACCACAGCGTCTATGGCAACCAGTGGACGTGGAATCTCGGGGCGGGCTACCACCTGACTCCAGCCACACGAATACACGCCAATGCCGGCACCGCGTTCCGCTCGCCCAGTGCCAACGACCTGTACGGCTTTGGGGGCAACCCAAACTTCAAACCCGAAAAGTCGCGCTCCTTCGAGATCGGTCTGCGCCAGCGGCTTGGGAAGTACCAATCGGTCGGTATCAACCTGTTCCATACTCGCATAGAGGACTTGATCGAGTCCGATCCGGTCACCTTCGTCATCCAACAAGTGGAGAAGGCCCGTATTCGAGGCGCTGAACTGGGATATCGGCTTCAGCACGGTCCTTGGCGGGCGGGACTCGGCTACACTTGGCAGGATGCCGAGAATCTGGACCAGCACAGCCGCCTGGCGCGCCGTGCTGAGAACAAGCTGGATCTCAGCCTCGGCTATGATCGCGGTCCTTTCTGGGGCGAAGCGGCACTCACCTCGGAAACCGACCGTCGCGACTCGCGCTTCAGCAACACGGTGCTGGCGGGCTACACCCGGGTCGATCTCTCGGCGGGCTACCGCCTGGACCACAACTGGCAGATCGAGGGCAGCGTGAAGAACCTCTTCGACGAACAGTATGAACTGGCTGGCGGCTATCCGGCACAGGACCGCCTGGTAATGCTCGGCCTGCGCTACCAGCCGCGCTGAAGCATGCCTCGCCTGACCCGCATCTATACCCGCACCGGCGACGACGGCACCACAGGACTCGCAGGGGGCCGGCGGGTCGCCAAGGACAGCCCGCGCATCGAGGCCATTGGTGAGGTGGACGAACTCAACAGTCTGCTCGGCGTGGTGCGCGCCCTGCTGCTGCCGGACGATCCGCTGGACCGTATGTTGGGTGCCATCCAGCACCGGCTGTTCGACCTGGGCGGGGAACTGGCGATGCCGGGCGAGGCACTGTTGCAGGAACAGCAGGTCGACCGCCTCGAATCGTGGATCGATGAGCTGAACACGGCCCTGCCGCCGCTGCAGGAGTTCATCCTGCCCGGCGGCAACCTGCCCGCCGCGCACTGCCACCAGGCGCGTGCGGTCTGCCGCCGGGCCGAACGCGGCCTGCTGCGACTTTCCCGCGCCGAGACGGTAAACTCTGCCGCGCTGAAATATCTCAACCGGCTCTCCGACCTGCTGTTCGTAATGGCGCGCACCCTGGCGCGACGTGATGGCGGCCGCGAGATCCAATGGCAGAAGGGAACCGAATGATGGGCAAAGCGCCGGTGGTAGTAATCGGTCTTGGCGAAATGGGCAGCGTATTCGCACGCGGTCTGCTGCGCCTCGGCCATCCGGTCTATCCCGTGGTCCGTGGCACCGACATCCAGGCGCTGGCCGCCGAACTGCCGTCTCCTGAGATGGTGCTGGTGGCCGTCGGCGAGGCCGACCTGCAACCGGTATTGGCAGAGATTCCGCCCGCCTGGCGTGATCGCCTGGCGCTGCTGCAGAACGAGCTGCTGCCGGCCGACTATGCGGATCTGCCGAATCCGACGGTGATTTCGGTCTGGTTCGAAAAAAAGAAGGGTCAGGACGTGAAGGTATTGATCCCCTCACCGGTGTTCGGCCCGCGCGCCCGCCTGCTGATCGAGGCGCTGGCAGCGTTGGACATCCCTGCCCGCGAGGTGGCGGACGCCGAGGCCATGGAATTCGAGCTGGTGTTGAAAAACCTCTACATCCTCACCACCAACATCGCGGGGCTGCGCACCGGCAGCACGGTCTCCGAACTGTGGCGCGACCACCAGGCGCTGGCGCGCTCGGTGGCCAGGGACGTGATCGACATCCAGGAGGGGCTGACCGGCCGGCAGTTCGACCGCGAGGCCCTGATCGCCGGGATGCTCGAGGCCTTCGAGGGCGACCCCGAGCACAAGTGCATGGGGCGCTCGGCACCGGCGCGACTGCAACGCGCCCTGGAACACGCCGATCGTCTGGGCCTGGAGGTGCCTACCCTGCGCCAGATCGCGGCAGAACAGGCATCGGCATGAGCGGGGGTGAGATCGTCCCCGGCAGCGTGGTGACGCTGCACTTCTCGCTGTCCCTGCCGGACGGCACCGAGGCCATCTCTACTTTCGACGA
>JANTHJ010000160.1 GCA_024762475.1 Chromatiales bacterium
GGCTTGCCCATAGGCCTTCCGCCGGCCAAACGGCGCAGATACCGCAATGGATCGGGGTCTGCCGTCGACGGCTGCTGCGTGGGCGGCATCTCGCTGTCGCCTTTCTTTGGCAGGCCGCTTCGTTCCAGCCAAGTGGAATAGATTCTGTCTGGCCAGAGTGATTGGATATAGGCGATGACCGCATCCATGTCGACATCGCTGAGCTTGTCTCCGAATGGCGGCATGACCCCACCCACCGGTTTCCCTCCGATGCGGATCTGTCTTTTCAGGGCATCCAGGGGGTGATGCCAGGCATGGGCGGTCCCGTTGAGGGGTGGCGGGGGATAGGTGCCGTCGGGCAGCGGTTTCTTCCAGTCGGCCGCCAGCCCCTGAGCGTTGGCACCATGACAGCTGGCACAATGCTCGGTGAACAGCTTGCGGCCCTTGTCGACCTGCTCTTGCGTGTACCAGCGTTCCGCCGCGTGCGTCGCGGTGGCAAATAGCAAAACAGCTATGGTTATCGGTATCCTCATGTGACGTTGCCTTTTCATTGTCTATCCAGATACGCCTCGAATCGAGATGGCGGCTGCGCAGGATCAGCCGCCGCGCCCGAATGCCCCATCTCCCACGACACCGACATCGCTGCAGGTCAATGCGACGCGAAGACCTGCGCGTTGCCCTGCCGGTCAATGGCATAGACCTTGTACGACTGCGCCTTGCGACCAGGCACTTCCATGCCGGGCGAACCGACAGGCATGCCAGGTACGGTGAGACCGGCGATATCGGGTTTTTCCTCCAGTAGTCGTTGGATGTCAGCCGCGGGCACGTGCCCTTCTATGAAGTAGCCACCCACCTCGGCGGTATGGCACGAGCCCAAGTTGGACGGCACCCCAACCTGCTGCTTGATCTGTCCGAGATTTCGGACCGGCCGAACCTCGGTGTCGAAGCCCTGTTGCTCCAGCTGCTCCGCCCATTTGGTACAGCAACCACAGCTGGGGTTCTTGTAGACCACCATGGGTACCGCCTCGCCATTGGCCGTACCCGTCAGGATCAGGGCACCGCCGAGCCCCCCGAGTACTACCACGCCGGTCAGGATGGTGGCGACGTTGCTCATACGTTTAACTTTCATGTCGATTCCTCCCGCGGCCCTCGAGGGGCCGCCGCCACGTGGTCAATGTTCGTGATGGTCCTTCCCACCATGCATCGCCTCTTGCATGTGGGGCTTGGGGAAGCCGCCATGGAAGCGTTGGTGGACGTAGGTCAGAATGGCCCAGCGGTCGTCTTCGCTCAGGTGCTTGAACGACGGCATGGCGGACTGCATTGCGTTGAAGGGCGGCACTTGTCCCCCTTCGCTGATACGCCAGAACAGATAGCCATCGCCATCACCTGGTGCGTTATGGAAGTGGTTGGTCAGGTCTGCGGGTTTGTGTGCCAATCCGGCGGCCACCGGCCCGTCGCCTCTCCCTTCCTTCCCGTGACAACTGGCGCACTGTTGCAGGTACAGCTGCTGGCCGCGCGCGCCGATCTGTCCGTCATCCCATTTGTCCCATGCCTTGCTCGCATAGGCAGCCGGTGGGTTCACCCAGCTGTCGTGGCGATGGGTCCCGGCGTGCCCATGGCCCATTTCTTCCTCGTGCCCGTGCCCTCCCTCGTGACTGCCGCCTGCGAGCACCACGGAGGTAAGCACCAGGCTGCCGGCGATACCTACTAGTTTGAATGTTTTCCTCATGATTCGTTCCTCGATGATTCGATGGCGGCCCTGGCGCCCAAGGGTGCCAGGGCCGCCTGATACACTAGAACCAGATCCGAACACCGGCCACGAATTGCACGTCGTCCGTGCTCTCGCCTGCGGCCTCCATCAGGTCGGCTGTCTGGCCATATCGTTTCTCCCAGTTGATACCCACGTAAGGGGCAAACTCCCGCCGAATCTCGTAGCGCAGGCGCAATCCGATCTCGGTACTGGCCAGGCCCGATCCGGAATCCAGCGCCTTGTCTGATTTGCTGAAGAAATCCGCACTCAGCTCCGGTGCCAGCACCAGCTTCTGGGTGATCATGGCCTCATATTCCGCCTGGAAATTGAGTCCGACCCGTCCATCCTTGTTGACATAGAGCGAGCTGTCGATGTCGAAGAAGTATGGCGCGAGGCCACGGACACCGACCGCCAGCCAGTCCCGGGTCTCCTTCGCAGGCTTGGCGTCATGCCGAACACCCACCTGGAGATCCCAGTAGGGCGCGACCGCACGGCTGTAACGGGCCTCGAAGTTTGCCGCTTCCCAGTTTCCATCCACGCGCTCGCCATCGAGTTTGAACCACGCCTTGTTCAAATCCTTGCCGATCCAGGCATCGGCCTCGACCACGAAGGGATCGGGGCCGTCCATGGCGCGGATCTCCATCTGATCGATCATCACCTTCACCAGGGTCGGATCGTCCTCCATCGCCGCGTGCGCGCTCAGGGGGAGTAGTCCAGCCACGAATGTCGCTAACAGTGTCTTTTTCATCTCTCAAATCCCCCTCAACTGACGACCACATGCCGGAACATGCCAGCCATGTGATAGAGCAAGTGGCAGTGATAGGCCCAGCCACCCATGGCATCGGCGGTCACCAGGTAGCTGATGCGCGCGCCGGGTTGAGCGATCACCGTGTGCTTGCGGGGAATGTAGTTGGGATCCCCCGTCTCCAGATCGCTCCACATGCCATGCAGGTGGATAGGGTGGTTCATCATGGTGTCGTTGAGCAGATTGACGCGCACCCGCTCGCCATATTTGAGATGCAGCTTGTCGGCATCGGCGAATTTGATGCCGTTCATGGACCACATGTAGCGGCTCATGTTGCCGGTCAGGTGCAGGTTGATCTCGCGCTCTGGCTCGCGCGGGTCGGGCGTGCGGTGCAGGTTGTAGAGATCGGCATAGGTAAGCACCCGGCGACCGTTCCGCCGCAAGCCAATCCCTGGGTCGTCCAGCTGATACTTGGCGCCGTCGGCGATCATGTCGACCTGGGGGCCACTCTCCGTCGGCATATGCACGACCTTCTCCGCGCTGCCGAAACCGGCCTTGCCCGTACCGTAGTTGCCGGGGTCGTAGCGCCGCCGTGCCGGCATGCCTGCATGGGTCATGCCCTGCATTTTGGAATGGTCCATGCCAGGCATCTTGGAGTGGTCCATGCCCTGCATGTCGCCGGGCTTCATGCCACTCATCCTGGAGTGGTCCATACCCGGCATACTTCCATGGTTCATGCCCTGCATTTTGGAATGGTCCATACCTGGCATGCCACCGTGATTCATGCCACCCATCTTGGAGTGATCCATGCCAGACATGTTGCCGTGGCTCATGCCTCCCATGGCGCCATGATCCATGCCATGCATCATGGACATATCCATCCCCATATCGGCATGGCTGAGGATGGGTGCCGGATCCATCTCAGGCACATTCGCGGTCATCGCCGGGTCCGGAGTGAGGGTCCCACGGGCGTAGCCGCTGCGGTCGATGGCCTGGGCAAAGAGGGTGTAGGCCTGTTCGGCGCTGGGTTCGACGATGACATCGTAGGTCTCGGCGACGCCCAGGCGGATTTCGTCCACGGTGACCGGCTCGACATACTGTCCGTCGGCGGCCACCACCGTCATCTTCAGGCCAGGGATACGCAGGTCGAAGAAGGTCATCGCCGAGCCGTTGATAATGCGCAGCCGCACCTTCTCGCCGCGCTTGAACAGGGCCAGCCACCCTTCGGCCGGGGTGACACCATTCATCAGGAAGGTATAGGTATAGCCAGTGACATCCGAGATATCGCGATCGGACATACGCATCTGATTCCACATGCCCCGCTGCGCCCAGAAGCCGTCCCAACCGAGGCGTTCCAGGTCGTGCAGCGCATCACCGACAGTGCGCTCGCGGAAGTTGTAATAGTGGGAAAGCTTCTTCAGCTTGGCGTAGATGTCGGCCGGATCTTCGTCGCTCCAGTCCGAGAGCATCACCACGTAGTCGCGATCGTATTCGAACGGCTCCGGCTCTTTGGGGTCGATGACGATCGCTCCGTAGGCACCGGTCTGCTCCTGGAACCCGGAATGGCTGTGGTACCAATAGGTGCCACTCTGAATGACAGGGAACCGGTAGCGGAAGGTTTC
>JANTHJ010000161.1 GCA_024762475.1 Chromatiales bacterium
TTGCGGAGCTGGCGGAGGGTGGATCGGCACTGATCGAGCAGACCTTTGCCGGTCTGGCGCTGGGGCCGCTGCGCGAGATCGATCAGACCGACGGGCTGCGGCTGACCTTCGTCAGCGGTGAGATCGTGCACCTGCGCGCCTCCGGCAATGCCCCGGAGCTGCGTTGCTATAACGAGGCGGATTCGGCGGAACGCGCTGCAGCATTGAATACGGCCTGTATGACCCTGCTCGAATCTTGGCGCGAGAGCGAACAGGCCGCGGATGCCGGGCCCGAAGCAGTTTCCTAAAGTCTCGCGACATCTGGCCGCTAGTCCTGCAGGGGCGGCGCAATGGGGCGTGCCCGACCGGCCCGAACCAGGAGGAGATCCCATGTTGGACTACAAGGAGCAGCGGCAATATCCGCGCATGGATATCGAATGCCCGGCACGTTTCAGTATCGAGGGGCAGGCCGGACAGGCCGGGGCCATCGTCAAGAACCTGAGCGGTGGCGGCCTGCTGCTGTGGCTGGAGCAGCCGGTGCAACCCGGCGCGTCGCTGTCGATCCGCATCGATCCGCCTTCCGATATCACCCCGCCGATGAACGCACGGGTCAAGGTGCTGCGTTGTACCCCGGTGGAGGGCGCCGAGGGTCAGTTTGCCGTGGCCTGCCAGACCGAGGAGATCCTCCCTTGAGCGGCGAGGACGTTCTGAACGCGGTGGTCGAGGTGATCGAATCCGATCCCCATTCGGCCGCGGCGCTCACCCTGTATGCGCTGGTGAACACCCTCGAATACCCCAAGGCCGGCTATCTGTTCAAGCTGGACAAGCTGCGTGATCTCTCGCCCGCGCACCGCGAGCTCGCCTATCGGCTGATGGACATGATCGCCGGTGACCAGATCGGTTCTCCGGCATGGCGCGCGGCCAAGGAACGCATGGACCAGCTGGTGCGACAAGGATAGGGCCGGGACAGCCGCGATGCGCCGCGTCATCACCCTCTCCACCGACCGTCGGGAGATCCTCGTGGACATCACCGAGCAGGTGAATGCGGTGGTGCGCGATAGCGGCATCCGCGATGGCCTGGTCAATCTGTATGCCCAGGGGGCGACCGCCGCCATCATGATTCAGGAGAACTGGGACGAGAGCGTGCAGACCGATGTCATCCACCTGCTGCAGCAGATGATCCCGCGCGGCGTCTGGTTGCACGACGCCCAGGACGGCAATGGCGATGCCCATCTCAAGTCCGGCCTGGTGGGTCCCTCCGAAACGATCCCGCTGATCGACGGCAAGCTGGGACTCTCGACCTGGCAGAATATCTTCTTCTGCGAGTTCGACGGTCCGCGTCGCGAGCGCCGGGTGGTGTGCACCGTGCTGGACGGTGATGGCTCGGCGTGAGGGCGCTTGCGTTTTCGCCTGCCTGTCCTACTTTCTGAGAATGCACCTTGGTCGTCGGCGTCTGCCGATCATGCCAGTCGGACCGGTGCCCAACGCCGGCGCGCGGCTGGCTTCTCCCGAGGGGGCAGATAATGAAGAAGCGGTTTTGGCAGGTTCTGGTGGTCGTCTCGCTGGTCATGGTGGCGCAGTCGGCCATGGCATTCGGATTCTGCCCCCTGGGCAAGAAGTCCTCCTCGCGGCCGCACATGCTGCCGATCGTGGTGCAGCAGGCACCCGTCTATATGCTCACACCGCAGGGGATGCTGGTGCCGGTGTATCCGCAGCAGCTGCGCATGCCAAGACGCGGCATGCCCGTGTGGCGCCGGCCCCCGGCAGCACCGCGCCTCGGTTATCGTTGATCGGTCGATTGCCCTGGCGCCTGCTCCGGTGGCCAGGGCCTGGCCTGCGCTGGTAGCTGAAAATCGCCCGGTCGCATGTACTCGAGCACCTCCGGCCCCTTGTCGTCGATCAGTATCGACAGTCCCTTGCCAGGATAGAACCAGCTCTGGGCCTGTTCGTTCTCGGTCAGCCAGGCGGCGGGCTGACCGAACCGTGCAAGAAAGAATTTTCGATCCAGGCTGCGGGTGCCCGGTACATAGCTGATGGCGATCAGCCGGCGGTCGAGGAGCTGCGCGATGGTCTCGGTGTGCAGTGGAAACTTCCAGTCACCGGTGGGCGAGGATTCGCGTTTCTTGGCCGACTCGGCGAGTTGGCGCTTCTCCTCGGGAGAGGCCTCGAGCTTGGTCACCACCCGGGCGACCAGTGGCCCGAAATGCACCTTGCCGAAGTAGGCCTCCAGGTCCAGGCGGTCGTCCTTGTGCTGGAATACCGCGGCGCCTTCGGGTTCACCGAACTTGGCGATCGCATCGCGCAGGGTCGAGCGCCCGATGTCCAGATCGAACACATGTACGCTGCCATCCGCATTCACCTGGACCTGCCAGGGGAGATCGGTGCGCGGCTTGATCATCTCCGGGTCCGGAGGCGGGCTGAACAGCCAGAAGGCACCCAGGACAAGGGCGATGAGGGCGACCAGTATCAGCGGAATCTTCATGCGGGGACCTCCCGGTCGTGTACGCCCAACAGGTAGAGGATGCCATCCAGTCCCAGGGTGGAGATACTGTGGCGGGCGCGCTCGCGCACCAGCGGCTTGGCGTGAAAGGCGATGCCCAGGCCGGCGATCGACAGCATCGGCAGGTCGTTGGCGCCGTCGCCCACGGCCACCGTCTGGCGCATGTCGAAACCGTATCCGCTCGCCATCTTCTGCAGCAGCTCGGCCTTCTTTTCCCCGTTGACGATCTCGCCCTTGACGCTGCCGGTGAGCCGGCCGTTCTCGATGTCCAGCTCGTTGGCCGAGACACAGTCCAGGCCCCAGCGCTCCTTCAGCCGGCTGGCGAAATAGCTGAAGCCGCCCGAGAGTATGCCCACCTTGTAGCCGAGCTTCTTGAGGGTAGTGATCAGCCGGTCCGCCCCCTCGGTGATCGGCAGGCTGTCGGCGATCCGCTCGAGGACCGCCACGTCCAGTCCCTCGAGCGTGGCGAGGCGGCGGCGGAAGCTCTCGTCGAAGGGGATGTCGCCGCGCATCGCGGCCTCGGTGATGGCGGCGACCTGCTCGTAGGTTCCGGCGGCACGCGCCAGCTCGTCGATCACCTCGCACTGGATCAGGGTGGAGTCCATGTCGAACACCACCAGGCGGCGATGCCGGCGGTACAGGTCGTCGGCCTGGAAGGCGAGATCCACCTCGTCGTCGCGGGTGATCGCCAGCAGGTCCTGGCGCAGCTGCTCGTCGTTCTGCACCTCGCCGCGCAGCGAGAACTCGATGCAGGCGCGCTTGTGCGGGTTGTCGTCGCGCAACGAGAAGCGCCCGGACAGCCGGGTGATGCCGTCGATGTTCATCCCGTGGTGCGCGGCCACCGCCGCCAGGTGTGCGATATTGGCGGCGCTGAGCTTGCGTCCCAGCAGGGTGGCGATGAAGCGTGGCTTGCCCTCCTGTGCCACCCAGGCCTCGTAGGCCTCGGCGGTGATATCACTGAAATCGAGATGCAGGCCCTGTTCATGGACGATGAACAGCAGTTCCTTCTTCAGGGCCTTGCGGTCCTCGGCCTCGGGGATCTCCAGCAGCAGCCCCAGGCTGAGCCGATCGTGGATCACCGCCTGGCCGATGTCGAGGACATTGACCGCGTGTTGCGCCAGTGCATCGGTCAGCGCTGCGGTGACACCGGGATGGTCAGGGCCACCGATGGTGAGCAGCTGAATGGGGTTCATGCGCCGTCCTCGTTGCCGTGGTAGAGGGTGGGTTCCAGCTTCGGCGGCATCTGCAGGTGGAAGCCCTGTTCGCGCAGATTGCGGATGACGGCGATCACCTCCTCGCGCGCCAGCGGGCGTTCGGGCGAGAGGGTCAGCTGCATCACGAATTGCGGCCGGCCAAAGGCGCTCAGCAAATCGGCGGGCACCGGATCGAAGTCCTCTTCGGCGGGGAGGTAGAGATACATCTCGTCCTTGCGGGGGCTCTTGTAGATCCAGCAGTCGACAGGTTCACTCACGCGGGTTCCCCGGGGCAAAAGGCCGATTATATAAGCAAGTGCTGATGGGCTGTGCTTGGAAAAATGCGCAAGGCGCCTATCCCGGATATTTCATGAAGGATTCGGGAATCAGGGCG
>JANTHJ010000162.1 GCA_024762475.1 Chromatiales bacterium
GCCTGCTGCGCAATCGGCAGGTATTGCCCGTGGCCGGCAAAGGCGATCTCGTGTCCCTTGTCGCGCAGGGGCCTGGCGATCTCCAACAGGCGCGAGACATGGGCCAGGGCATGCGCGTTCGCAAGGCCCAGGATGCGCATGTGTCAGTGCTCCGCCTCGGCCGCAAGGTCCGCCAGCGGTCGTCGCAGCGAACGTGCTGCGGGGACGGGCGCGACACCGAGCCGCCCCATGAACACCGCGTCCAGCGGGTCGGCGCCCAGCAGTTGCCGCAGCGCCTGCGCCAGCCGCCGGGCCTCTGCGGGCGCGGATGGGCGCTTGGTGAACGATACCCCTTTCTCGACGTAGCGCGAGAAGATCAGCGGCGTCACCTCGGGCTGGAATTGCAGCCCCAGGCAGGTTGCAGTCAACCAGAAACGCTGTACCGCCCGTCCGCCTTCGAGATAGTCATCGATGCCTGTCAGCGGTCGTTCGGACAGGATAACGAAATGGCCCGCGCAGCGCAGTGCCGGGATCAGATCCAGCTGAATGCGCGGTATCCAGGTGCCCGCGAGGTAGCGGTTGAGCCGCCTCACCCGCTCCCAGCTGTGCATCGCCCAGCGCATCAGCCGCAGCGCCAGCGGGTCCAGCCCGACCGCGCGGTCGGGAATCCGGTCCTCGCTGAACTGGGCATCCCACTCGATGATGCGTCGGTGGACCTGGTAGGCCTCGGGGATGGTCAGACGAATCCTCGCGTTGGCGAACAAAAGCCTTGCCATCTGCCATTTCCTGGCCGCCCCTTCGATCCAGATCACCCGGTAGCCCGGACCCACCGAGGCCTCCAGGGCGGCCTTCTGTGCTGCGCTCAGAGGCCGTCCGGACATCGGTCGCCGCTGGGTGGTCCTTGCCCGCACACAGGGCAGCAACGGCGAGGCCGCGACCGAAGGTTCCGCGCGCAGTCTGACCTCGATGACCGGCGCCGTCTCGGGGGCATCGGCCAGGCGCTGAAACTCCGCCGCCAGCCCTTCGCCGCTGGCGGCAATGGCGATGGTCTCGAGCAGCGCGCCCACCGCGATCTGGCTGGCGTGGCCGTCGAGATCGTAGACGCACCAGTCGCGGGTGTCGTGGGCATGAATGCGGAAGCGCCGGTCGTCGATCATCTCGAAGCGCCATGGCTGGGTGTTATCGCCGCTGGGCGCCCAACGGGCCAGATCGAGAATTCGCTCGATGGGGGTATCGGCCGTGGCCTCACCCTCGGTGGCGACGGTTGCGGACCGTTGCGCCAGCCGCTTGCTCGCGATCTTCAGCCCCAGCCGCTGCAGCGGATTGCGGTTGCCCCCCGGCCGCCAGGTCCGTTTCAGGCGGTTGCGGTAGGCGTCGAAATGCAGCCCCCAGGGCGCGGCCGGAACCCTGCCCCGGTTGAGCAGGATCTTCAGGGCGTGTGTGGCGGCCATTCCTGCACACAGCTCACAGGCCATGGGGGTGGATGGGCCCTTGTGGGCCTCCAGATCGACCCGGCTGTCATCCACCAGATAGCCCGCCTGGAGCATGGCGGGCGAGAGCCCGAGAAGGAAGCGCAACAGCTGTTCGTCCTCCGACTGACCCTCCAGCCGGAAATACTCCTCGAAGGTCATCTTTCCCGGGAGGAAGTTCAGCAAGGCTACCCCCATGCCCAGGGGCGCAGCGGTCACCGCCGGGATCTGCCGTTCCGCACAGGCCGCAAAGACCCTTCGCCGGGCCTCCACGGCAAAGAAGTCAAGTCCGTCGACATACAGATCGACATCCTCGAGAAAATCATCGACATTGTCCGCATCCACCCCCTCGGGAAATGAACGGAGATCCAGCTCCGGATCGATGTCCAGCGCCATCTCGGCGAGCACCTCGACCTTGGGCCGCCCGACGTGACTCAGGCTGGCGCCAGCCTGTCGATTGAAGTTGGCCAGTTCGAAGGTATCCAGGTCAGCGATGTTGAAGTTGCCGATGCCCAGACGTGTCAGCGTCAGCAGATGGCTGCCCCCTACCCCGCCGAGGCCCGCGATGGCTACTCGTTTTGCCCGCAGCAGCGCCTGCTCGGTCTCGGTCACCCAGCCGATGTTGCGTGAAAAGGCAATCCAGTAGTCGAACGGTGTACTTGGCGACATCCCTTCCCTTCGCTATGGCGTGCGTGCTCTAGCCCGAATATTTCACCCGGTCGCTAGCAACTGTTGATAACTCACTGGTTGTAAAAAATATTCTTCCCACATTCGGGGGTAACGAAATGTCACCGGGCCTCCGCTGGACGCGCCCTCGCACCGATCTGGCCGCCCTCGAGCGGTATTTCCTCGCTCGTCAATAGGCTGGCTATTGACTCGGTCGGAAATCCGCTCGAGAACACCCATCTCGGCACGATCATCGCGTCTCCGGGTGAAATATTCGGGCTAGCCCGTATTCCACCGGCGGGGTAGCTGAAAATGGGCAGCGATCTGGCCATGGATCTCATCATACAGGGTTCGCAGTTCCGGCCGCATGCCCTCGAGAACCATCTCGGTCCGGGAAAAGAAGGGTGCCCGCACACCATGGTAGTCCACATCGCGCCCTGCCCGTTGGAAAATGATGCCCGAGCGCTTGAGCATCCGCGGCAGAAAGGGCTCCATCATCGCGAAGCCCTCGGTGCGACCGCTCAGCTCCGACAGCGCCGTGACGCCGAGGAAGGTCGCCACCGCGATCAGCGGGAAGGTCCGCACCTCGTCTGCGCTCAGATCCAACGCCTCGACTTCGCCGAAGCGGGTTGCTGCTTCACCGGCGCGGCGTCGGAAGGCGCCATCCACCGCCAGGCGGGAGATCTCGCAGGTACGCCCCCGGTCGAGTCCCAGGCCAGCCACGGCCGCTCGATCGATGCTTTGGCCACAATGCTTTTCGAACGGCAATGGCTGTTCACCCAATGCGGGAACCAGCCGCACGCTTCCCGCCGGGATGCCACTGCGATGGATGACCACGCAGTGAAGCGATTGGTCGTCATACTCGTCCCGCTCCATACCGTCGGGAAAATGGGCCGGATCTTCGTAGCGGAACTCGTCGCAGTAGACGCGGTAGCGTATGCGATAGCTGTGCTCCTTGAGCTGCCGGGTGTCGGCAAGGTGCACCGTGAAATAGTTGAGAAATATCTCGCTCAACGGGCTGTTTGAGGGCCTTTCCATTGCAGCCTCCTTTTGCCTCGGAATGAGGTGATTTTGTTTGGCGTCGAAGTCTATAGCGGCGTGACGGAGCCATTCTTTCGACCCAGTATGTGACACAGTTGGCAATTGAAACCGGCTGGAGGGCTGTCAAAGCAGGCGGCGCTGGGCCGCCATATGACATGGATGCCGGTACGAATACCCAATGTTGCCGCTGGCCGTCAGGTGGGATCTATCCTGGCGTCGGCTCGCCCCAACCAATCGATTGCAAACTGCCGCGCCACCCGCCCCGACCGGGAGCCGCGCTGGGTCGCCCAGCGCAGAGCCGCTTCCTGCCAATCAGTGCCCAAATGGTTCTCACCGAGCCGTTCCAGCCAGTGGGCGCAGATGGCCAGGTATTGATCCTGATCGAAGGGATAGAAGGAGAGCCACAGACCAAACCGCTCGGACAACGAGACCTTCTCCTCGACGCTCTCGCCGGGATGGACCTCATCGCCCAGGTAGCGGGTCTCTCGGTTCTCCGCCTGAAACTCCGGCATCAGATGCCGCCGGTTCGAGGTGGCATAGAGCAGCATGTTGGGCGGGGGCGCAATGATCGAGCCCTCGAGCAGCGCCTTGAGGCTCTTGTAGGAGGGATCGTCCGCCTCGAACGAAAGGTCGTCGCAATAGAGGAGGAAGCGCTCCGGACGATCGGTCAGCAGGCCGATCAACTCCGGCAGATCGTGCAGTTCGGCGGGTTCGATCTCGATCAGCCGCA
>JANTHJ010000163.1 GCA_024762475.1 Chromatiales bacterium
TTCGGCGTCGAGGGCATCCTGGGCGATATCCAAGGTGGCCTTGCCCGGCCGTCGCATTGCCAACTCATGCAACAGCGCCGGCAGGCGCAGCAGCTTGTGCCATTCGTATTCCGCATCGAACACCAGCCAGGCGAGGTCCGCGTGGTCGAGCCGCACCCAGAGCGGATCTTTGCGCTCCGGGTCCACCAGCTTCAGACGCAAGGGTTCTGCCGCCAGCTCGCCCATCGCCTGGTCGAGCCACTCCCACAGCTGGGCGCGCGCACGCCCGCAGTCGAGCAACTCGCACACCCGGATCGCCATCACCAGGGCGCGGTCGAGCAACCAGGCATCTGCCGCCTCGGCCTGCACCTGGGGCGGGTAGACCGAGTCGAGCACCGCCGCCTCCAGCCCCTGCGGCTGGCGACGCATCACCTCCAGCGCCACCCGGGTGCCGTAGGAGACGCCGTACAGGCGCCAGCGCGACAGCCCGAGCGCAGCCACCAGCGACACAACGTCATCGGCATTGGCAGGCGTGTGCAGGCGGCGCAGATCCGCACCCGCTGACTGCAGTCGCGCCAGGCACTGATGCTGCGCCTCGGCCAATTCGCCGTATTGCGCCTCCAACGGCGCCTCGCTGTCGAGCAGCGCACGCCGGGCGGCGCGCACCTCGGGGCAGTCCAGTGACGGCTGGCTCAGGCCGACGCCGCGCTGGTCATAGAGGATCACATCGCTGGGCCAGTCGACCTGCTCCATCCAGTCAAACCAGGCGGGCATGACCTTGTCGTCCAGACCCGTGGCGCCACCGGGACCACCGCTGATATAGATCACCGGGGGCGCGCTGCGTTTCCAGAACCAGGCGGGGAGATAGACCACCGGCAACCGGAAGCCATCGGGAACCTCCAGCCAGCCGCAGTGCACGGGCCGCCACCAGGGGTTGTCGAACCAGCATTCGGACCAGGTCAGCGTACTGCCATCTGCTGCCGGCAGGGCGGCTGGGGGGCGGTGAAGCTGCCACCCGACCGCGCCGAGCAGCAGGACCAGGACCACCGCCAGCGCGGGCAGCCGAAACCGTTTCATCCCCCGGCCGGGCGGAGCAGGTAGTCGAAGAACAGGCCGAGAAACAACACCAGGCCGAACCAGTTGTTATTGAGGAAGGCGCGGAAGCAGTTGCGGCGCTCACGCCGGCGGATCAGATATTGCTGCCAGGCGAACAGACCCGCGCCTGCGGCCAAGCCAACCCACCAGCCCCAACCGAGGCCGGCACGTCGCCCCAGGTCCCAGAGCAGCCCCAGCATCAGCAACTGCAACAGCCCGACGATGAGCCGGTCGAAGCGGCCGAACAGGATGGCGCTGGACTTGATGCCCGCCTTGAGATCGTCCTGCCGATCGACCATCGCATACATGGTGTCGTAGATCAGGGCCCAGACGACCGTGGCGACGAACAGCTCCCAGGCCAGGGGTGGCACCTGCCCCTGCAGGGCGGTGAAGGCCATGGGCACCGCCCAGCCGAAGGCCATGCCCAGCACCAGCTGCGGGAGGTGGGTGTAGCGCTTCATGAAGGGATAGATCGCGGCCAAGGCCACCGCGACTAAGGACATCAGTATGGTCAGGCGATTGAGCAGCAGCACCAGGCCGAAGGCCAGCAGGCTGAGCACTGCAAAGACCATCAGCGCCTCGCGCGGCCGGATCAGGCCGGTGGCCAACGGACGCCCGGCGGTACGCTCCACCTGGCCGTCCAAGTCCCGGTCGGCAAAGTCGTTGATAGCACAACCGGCAGAGCGCATCAGCACCGTGCCCAGCATGAACACCGCCACGACCCACCAGGGCGGCTGCCCCTCCCCCGCGATCCACAATGCCCACAGACCGGGCCAAAGCAGCAGGAAGATGCCGATCGGCCGATCGGCGCGAATCAGCTTGGCGTAGGCCCGCAGCCGCCGCTGCCAAGCCGGTCGCTGCATCTCGAGGGCGTCGATGCGGGGAAATCGCTCTGTCATGCTCGGCGCACCGGAATCTCCGGCAGAAATATCTCGTTCACCAACAGGGGCTTGCCCGCATAGACGAACAGGGTGCGCCGACCCCAGATCACAGCGGGACGCGCGGATTCGTCCAGGTGCGAGCAGGCCGCATGATACAGCGTATGCCGCGGGTCCAGGCGCGCCACCTGCACCCCCAACCGCCGGGTCCGGCGGTCACCGAACAGCAGCGCGCCCAGCGGGCGATTGCGCAGCCCGGCCAGACGCCGGGCGGCACCGCTCAGGCTGGTGGCGGGGATCAGGGTCCTGGCAAAGACCCAGGGTCGGTCGCCACACAACAATTTGACCTCGCGCACCAGACAGCGGCGGTCCGCCGGCTGGCCCAGCAGGCGCCGCTCGCTCGGCAACGCCCTGCCCCAGCCCTGCCGCTGCACGGCGACCTCGAAGCCGGCCTCGCAGGCCCGTACGACCGCCCGCGTCAGCGAACCGGGATCACGTAGCCAGGCCGCAACCCCGACGGGAAGCGCGCTGGACTGCACACGATCGAGATCGATCCAACGGGGTTCGGCGGTGGAGATCGGCGGCTGGTACATCGGTGCCCGGCAACGGATGGGGACCCTTGATTATCGCACACCTCAAAACAGCGCCAACTGGCCACCCGGCTGTTCAGGGCGCCGGAAACGGCCGCTATCGAGCCGGGGCATGCCGGGGAAGGCCAACCGCTGGCGGTGTCGGCGAAAGCGTTGAGCGATCAGTTCGGCCACCGGGCCCTCGCCGCGCATCCGGCTACCGAAGCGGCTGTCGTTCAGCTTGCCGCCGCGGCAATCCCTGATGTGCGAAAGAATATGCTCCCGGCGGTCCGGATAGTGGGCGGCCAGCCACTCGTCGAACAGCGGGTCCACCTCGTGGGGGAGGCGCAGCATCACATAGCCCGCCTCCCTGGCGCCGGCGGACCGGGCGGCATCCAGAATCTGTTCCATCTCCTGGTCGTTGAGAAAGGGAATCACCGGCGCCACCAGCGCGCCCACCGGAACCCCGGCCGCTGCCAGCCGCTCGATGACCTGGAGGCGGCGCTGCGGGGCGGCGGCCCGCGGCTCCATGCGGCGGGCCAGGGTCCGGTCGAGCGTGGTCAGGGAGATCCGGACCTCCACCAGCCCCTGTCCGGCGAGCGCGCCGAGCAGGTCGAGATCGCGCTCGATCAGGGCCGACTTGGTGATCAGACTGACCGGATGGCCGCACTCGAGGAGGACCTCCAGCAGTTGGCGGGTGATCGAGAGATCCCGCTCCAGTGGCTGGTAGGCATCGGTATTGGTCCCCAGCGCAATCGGCTCGCAGCGATAGTCCGGCCGCGCCAGCGCCTCGCGCAGGCGCTCGGCGGCATCCGGCTTGTAGTGCAGACAGGTCTCGAACTCCAGGCCCGGAGAATGCCCCAGCCAGGCGTGGCTTGGCCGTGCGAAACAATAGATGCAGCCATGTTCGCAACCGCGATAGGGATTGATCGACTGGGCGAAGGGCACATCCGGCGAATCGTTGCGCGCGATCACGCTACGGCTGCAGTCGCGGGTGAGTTGCCGCACCGGTGGCGGCAGCTGGTCGGCCGAGCCCCAGCCGTCGTCGAAGACCTCGCCGGCGAAGGTCTCGAAGCGATTCGCGGGATTCGAAAGTGCCCCACGCCCCTTGTGCCCCTTGCGCCTCATACCACCGCGTAGTCGAAGCGCTCGCCCAGCCAGCGATGGATCAATGCCTTGACCAGCGGCGGGTCACCCAGCAGCTCGTCGGCCAGCTGTTGTACCTGGGGCACCAGTGCCTGGTCTCGCACCAG
>JANTHJ010000164.1 GCA_024762475.1 Chromatiales bacterium
GATCGCACGTAATAGCCGGCTATTGCGAAGATTCGCAACGTAGAAATGGGCGCTTTTGCGCCGCAAGATGCCGTGTTACGAATTGATCAGAGCTTCCTTAGCAGGGGCAGGCCGGAATCCCGGCAACCGTTTCATCATCGGAAGTGCCCGCGTTGTCCGACCTTCTAACCGGCAGGTGGAATGGAGGAAAGGAGGTAAAGGGGATATCGCAAGGACAAAGTTCGGCGGGGCCGCTCCTACGGAGCCGCCGTCGTGGCGTGCAGGCCCGCCCCCTGCCCCGCCGCACCAGGGCAGCGCGGACTGCAGTCCGAATGGCTGCATTCATTGGCCGGGACGGGTGTGCGAACGAGGCCCATAAGAAAGCCCCGCCATGAGCGGGGCTCCTCGCGCAGGGGTTCGCCGGACTTGCTATGCCGTCTTGCGCCGACGCCCGGCGCCCAAACCTGCCAGCCCGAGACCCAGCAGGGCAAGAACCGAGGGCTCCGGCACAGTCGTCAGTACTTCAAAGGCCATGTCGGAGTCCAGCTTGTTCCAGGGGCCGATATGCGGATTTGCCGGTCCGCCGGGTGCCGTGGTCACCGCGAAGTCCAGATTCTGCGCACTGCTCTGGTGCCAACCCCAAACGTCGTCACTAAAGGCCGTGCCGAATTGGCCTGCGGCCCAGGCGAAATCCACCCAGTAGATCTGCCCGGCCACCTCATTCCAGGTGCCGCCCAGAAAGCCCGGCCCCGAGATCCCGGCGAGATCCACCCAATACTCATACACATCCTCTCCGCCGTTGGTCGTTCCGAAGAAGTCCTCCTCTGCATTCACGACGAAGGAATAGTATCCGGGATTGTTACCGGGCGTGGAAAAGGTATGAGGCCCGCCATTGTTGCAGCCGGGCGCATTGGCCGGACAATCGATGTGAAAGCTGATCTCGAACTGGACGGGCCGGGAGGCTGTCTTGCTCTGTCCTGCATCCTGGAAATAGGAGCCCCACCAATGGAAGCCGGTGATCGGCCGGCCATCGGAGCGGAAATCGTCGGCTACGACAGGGCCGAAGGAGCGGTGCATGGAGAGCTGATCGGTCCCCTGGCCCATATCGGGCAACTGCGACCATTTGGGTTCCATCGGCGGGACCAAGGGCGTGGCAGCAGCCAAGCCGGCCAACAGTAGCGTAGCAATACCGAGCGCAATGGATGTCTTCGTCGTCATGGTGAATCCCCTCTTTAGTCGCGCGCGTAGCGCATGGTGTGGAGTTCTATTGGCGTCCGTTGCCCTAAGCATCCTCCAGTAATAACCCTCTAGTAATATTCCTTACTATTTACCATGCAACTTAAATACCTATTTTCGCTTCTCTATTGATTTCAGGCTGTTACGTTTTTCCTTGGACAAGCCGGACTGCTCAAGTGTAAAAAAACCTGACACCTTTCGGCCAACCCGATGACCCATCGCTAGAATAAAGGCTTATGGCCACAACCCGGGTCCAGCACACCTTCGTGTGGATTGCGCCGCACCGCACTCCAACTGGACATATCGTCGGCTTGCGATGTCCGACGGACTGTCTTTACGGCACGACAGGGCCCGATAGAATCGGCTGCAAGGGAATCTTGCCGAGCAAGCCACATGCCAGCGAACAGCAGAAACACGGGGACGGGCCTGGTCGACATTCACAGCAGAGCGATTGCCCGGGCTGTGGGGTTGCCGACCCCGAGAGAGGTAGTGCCGTGCGGTGTACCGATGGCACCTCTGCTGAATCCTCGTGGGCTTACGGTCCTCGGCTACTTTGCCGACCGGAGGTGCGGGCGCCATGGTCCATAGCGACAATGCCACGCGAGATGCGACCATCTCGCTGTTTGTGTGCGGTGACGTGATGACCGGTCGCGGTATCGACCAGATACTGCCTCACCCCAGTCGGCCGCGGATCCATGAGCCCTACGTGAAGAGCGCCCTGGGTTATGTCGAGCTCGCACAGCAGGTCAATGGCCCGATACCGCGACCGGTGCCATTCGATTACATCTGGGGCGACGCGCTGGCGGAATTCGACCGGCACGATCCCGACCTGCGGATCATCAATCTCGAGACGGCCGTCACCACCAGCGAGGACTATTGGCCCGGCAAGGGTATCCATTACCGAATGCATCCGCGCAATGCCCCCTGCCTGCTGGCGGCCGACATCGACGCCTGCGTGCTCGCCAACAACCACGTCATGGACTGGGGCTACCAGGGCCTGAAGGAGACCCTGCATACCCTGCACAATTCGGGTATCAGGGTCGTCGGCGCCGGGCTCGATGCCGCGCAGGTGGCGGCGCCTGGGATCCTGGAACTGCCCGGGGGCTCCAGGGTGCTGCTGTTCGCCTTCGCGCATCCTTCCAGCGGCGTGCCGTGGGAATGGCAGGCCGGTGAGCGGCGGCCGGGCGTGAGCCTGCTGGAGTCCTTGTCGGAATCTGGCGCAGACCAGGTCGCGCACCGGGTTTTGGCCGTGCGCCGGCCCGGTGACCTGGTAGTGGTTTCCATTCACTGGGGCGGCAACTGGGGATATGAGGTTCCACCGGAGCAGCGGCAGTTCGCCCATCGGCTGATCGACAGGGCCGGGGTGGATGTGGTCTACGGGCATTCCTCTCATCACCCCAAGGGCGTCGAGATCTACCGGGAGCGGCCCATCTTTTATGGCTGTGGGGATTTTCTCAACGACTACGAAGGAATCGGCGGATACGAGGCCTTTCGGGATGATCTGACGCTGATGTATTTCCTGACCTTGGAGCCGGATTCCGGCAGGCTTGTTCGGCTGACGATGACGCCGATGCAGATCCGGCGATTTCGTCTGCAGTACCCCACGGAGCAGGACCGCCGCTGGCTGCAGCGGACCATGGAGCGCGAGTGCGGCCGGCTCGGCGCCCGCTTGACCCGCTCGGAGAATGGTGACTTCGAGCTCTAGGCGACCCTATGCGGATGTAACACTGTCCCGCTCTTGCGAATGAGTCGCTTCAAATGATCGAGTCGGACAGACCTAGCGCAACCTCCGCTATCCTTTGCAGAGGAAGCCGCAAATGAACCAACCCAACCCTCCCACCTTCCATGCCGGCGAACCTGCGAAGATCGTCGATACCCTGCTGGGCGAGGCCCGACCTGTCCTGCTGTTCGGTCAGGCCGGTATCGGCAAGAGCACCTTGGCAGCGGAACTCGCCAGGCACTTGCATGAGAAGAACCGCGGTGCCTGGTGCCTGAGTGCCGACCCTGGCTCGCCAGCATTCGGCGTCCCCGGTGCGATCAACCTCGGGCATTGGGGCGAATCCGGTTGGACGCTGAGCAACATGGAGGCGCTCTGCACCCTGGATGCAGCCCGATTTCGCCTACCGTTGATCTCGGCCGTCCGTCAGCTCGCCGATGGCGTCACCTCGGACACACTGCTGCTGGACGCCCCCGGCGTGGTCAGGGGCGTGGCCGGGGCGGAATTGCTTGTTTCGTTGGTAGAGGCCGCCGCCATCGATCTGGTGCTGGTGCTCACCCGCGAGGGTCGACTGCCACCGCTTCAGCATGAGCTGCAGACCCTGGGTATCGAGGTCGCCTACGTCCAGGCCCATCCCAAAGCGTCCAGGCCCGGCAAGATGACAAGGGCGAGAAATCGCACCCGGCTATGGGACGCCTACCTCGAAGGGGCGGCGGAACACCGGCTGGATTTGCGGCAGTGCCATC
>JANTHJ010000165.1 GCA_024762475.1 Chromatiales bacterium
GGCGATGGCGTGGGGTTTTTGGCCATCGTTTGATCTAGAGGGGTTTACCTGGTCGGTATTATGGACAACAGTTGGAGGAGAAATGGAAGGGGTTCGGGTTTCTCCTTCAGCGGGGACGCTCGGCGCAAGTTTTGAAAATGGTTTACCCCCCTCCTAAGGAAGCTCTGACTAATTCCTCCCCCCGCCTGCGGGGGGAGGTTAGGAGGGGGGCAAGCCGTTGTTTGGACTCCCCCTCCCAGCCTCCCCCACAAGTGGGGGAGGTGAACAATTGGATTTTTCAGAGCTTCCCTAACCTCCCCCCGCTCGCGGGGGGAGGGACTGTTATTGGGGGGCTGTTGTATGAAGGGCCGGGGCAACTTAGATCAGCGGGGACACGACGATGACCACAGCGGGCAGAAACAAGGGTGGTAATGGCGAGGGGCAGAAGGCGGAGCAGGCCGGGCCCGGGAACAAGCCACAGACAGGCAGCGCGGGGGCCGGCGACGATGAGCTGGCCGCGCTGCGCAAGGACTTCGATCGCCTGCGGGAGGATGTTGCGGCGCTGACCGAGGCGTTGCGGGCTGCGGTGCAGGGTGGGGCAGGGCCGCAGGCAGAGTCGGCATCCGGTAGCGGCGAGGGGGCTGAATCGCCGTCGGGTGACACCGAGAAATGGCAGGAACTGCGCGATCGCTTCGAGCAGACGCGCGAGCACAGTCGTGAGGCCATCGCGGACGTTGAGACGGAGGTCAAGCGGCACCCCCTGGCCAGTCTGGCCATCGCCTTTGGTGTCGGCTACCTGTACGCGCGCCTGACGCATCTTTTTCGTTGAGGGCGCCTACATGAGAACGACCATCTCGGACCTGGTGATCGCCTTTCTGGACCTGCTCGAGGCGGAGGGCCGGACGCTGCGCGAGCAGACCATGCGTGTCGGCTGGGGGCTCGCCTTCGTCGTGCTGACCATGGTGATCGCGCTGATCGGTCTGGGCTTTCTGCTCTGGGGCGCGTATCAGTATGCCGCGGCCTGGATCGGGGCGCCGGGGGCAGCGTTGCTGATGGCACTGCTGGCGCTGATCCTGGCCTTGATCACCGGCGCATTGGCGGCGCGATGGACACGCTGACGCCCGAAGAGGCCCGGGAGCAGCTGCGCGCGGTGTCGCAGGGGCGACGTGTGCCGCGGCACGATCTGTCACTGGAAGAGGCCAAGGCACGCCTGCGCGAGACCGACGCCGATCTGGACATCGGTCCCTTCCTGCATTTCGCCTCACAGGGCCGGTGGCGCGAGGCCGGCCTGTCCCTTGCGCTGTGGGCTGCGGGCGAGGAGGGGCGTCATTTCTTCTCTCCGGTGCTGCTCTCTGCGCTCTCCTTGGTGGATGGTGCCATCCGGACGGTGCGCAAGCGGCGTCAGTGATGCCGGCCAAGGCGCCTGAGCGGATCCTGCCGAAAGTAGCGTTTCAATTGTTGATAGACCGCCGGCACATGGCGGTGCAGGATCTCCGGCGCGGTGAAGAAGTATTCGCAGCTCACTGCGAAGAATTCCGCCGGGTCGGTGGCGGCATAGGGATTGATGGGGGTGTGCCGACCGTGCTCGACCTTCTCGACCAGCTGTTCATAGGCGGTGCCCAGCGCCTGGCTCCATGCCTCGATGGGCATGTCCGGGTGTAGCGGCGGCAGGCCATTGGCGCGCCCATTGAGCAGGTCCAGTTTGTGGGCGAACTCGTGGACCACCACGTGGTGGCCCTTGTGCAGATGGAGGCTCTCGCGCTCGACCTCCTCCCAGGCGAGGATGACCGGACCCGTCCCCCAGGATTCACCGCTCAGTCCTTCGGCCTGCTGGTGGACGACGCCGAACTCGTCCATCATCTCGCGCTCTACCCGGAAGGCACCGGGATACACCACGATCTCCACCCAGCCGGCATAGGCGTCCGGTCCCAGTTCGAGGATCGGCAGACAGGCCTGGGCCGCGATCACCAGGCGCATCTCGTCCGATACCTCCAGGCCCTGCACGCCGCTGAAGGTCTTGTCATGCAGGAACAGGGTGGTCAGCTCGCGCAGCCGCGTCCGTTCGGTCACCTGCTGGCCCTGCAAAAGGGGCAGGCGTCGGGTCACCGAGAGCCACAGGTCGTCGGGTATGGGGTGGCGGCGCAGGATGCGCAGCCGGTGATAGCGGGGGAACAGATGCATCGTGACTCGATGGCCGGGTGGCCTGTGATGTCGGTCTCAAAACATGAGGTTCTCGCGTCCCGATGCCTGGCGCAATGGTCATGGCCCTCAAGCAGATAACCGACGGGCCGCCAAAGCAGAGAGTTGGCCGGTTTTCTCGGCCCGGCGAGCCAGCAACAGGAGATGAGCCCATGAGCGAGTGCCATGCCGACAGCGTCACCCTACCGCCCGAGATGGGGGCGCAAGTGCCTCCCTTGCCCAAGGGGATGGATCACCTGCTGCAGGTGCTGAGCGACGAGCGTCTGGACTTCGAGGACCTGGTCGCGGAGATCGAGCTCTATCCGCCCGTGGTCGCGCGCCTGCTGAGCCTGGCCAATTCTGCCTGGTCGGCGCCGGTCTCGCCGGTGACCTCGCTGACAGTGGCCTGCGGTCGGCTGGGCCTGGACCTGGTGCGCAGCGTGGTGCTGGCGCTGACCGTTGCCGCACCGTTCGAGCCGGCGCGTTGCCCGGCATTCGACACCCGGCGCTACTGGGCCAGTGCGCTGACGACGGCCGAGGGGGCCAGCCTGGTGTCACAGCTGGCCGGGATTGGTGATGTGCACAAGGCGCGCACCGCGGGGCTGCTGCGCAATGTTGGCCTGCTGTGGCTCGCCGACAGCCGGCCGGAAGAGACGGGTGCGGCCCTGGCCCAGTTTGCGTCCGACGAGGGCCAGGGGCTGGAGGCGCTGCTGCAGGCGCACTGCGGCATGGGCTACCTCGAGGCCGGTGAAATCCTCGCGGCCTATTGGGAACTGCCCCCGACCTTCATCGGCGCCGCCTATGCGTCCTGCCAGGCAGGTCCCGAGTCTCTGATCGGTCTGCCACTGGCGGTGTGTACCGGCAGCCGCCTCGGTCACCTGCTCCGAGGGGACTCGGGGGCACTGCCCGAGTTGGGCGTCACCGGCATCGACAATGAGGTCCTGGTGCGTATCTGGGGCCTGTTGCAGAAACACCGGCAGCGGCTCGACGGACTCGCCGAGCAGCTGTGTGGCTGACGAGGCGCCCGCGATCGACGGGTCGTATTTGCCGGCTGATTGAGTCGGGCCCGCTCGGGTGGCGCGGCCTGGGTCACCGGGTGATCCGCTAAAGCTTCCCGTTTTCAGGCCGTTAGCAGGAGAAGCAATATCCCTGCTTTTATAGGTTCTATTCGCGGCCTTGGCCGGGAAGGCAGGGAATCGAAAAAGGGCTGCTCAAGACATGAAATCCAAATTTTTCACCTTTCTGCGCTCGGGCCTGTGTCTGGGCCTGGCACTTGCTGGCGGTGTTGCATCTGGCGCTTCTTCTACGAATACGGACGTGCTGGACCAATATCTGGATCTGCCGCTGGAGGATCTGCTTTCGCTGGAGGTGTCGTCGGTATCGAAACGTCTCGAAAAGCTTCGATCCGCCGCGGCAGCAGTCTATGTGATCACCGCCGAGGACATCCGCAGGATGGGCGCCACCAGCATTCCCGAGGCGCTACGTCTCGCGCCGGGCGTGCAGGTGGGAA
>JANTHJ010000166.1 GCA_024762475.1 Chromatiales bacterium
ATGCCGGCAACCCTCTATCTGACCACCTATTACGTGCAGAAGCAGGTGCCGATTTTCCGCCTGGCCGTGCAATATCTCTTTTGGAAAGCCGGATCGATCGGGCCTTGCACGTTCGACTTCGAAGGGCGGCTGAGGGTCACCATTTCGCCTGAGGACGCTCGCGAACAGGAGATGGCAATGTGGCAGATCGTCGAGTTTGGCGAGCAACAGTGTGACGAGGCCGGACGCCAGGCGCTGTGCAAAGCGCTCGGCGACTGCCTCGGTGTCGATTATGAAGAAGTCGCCGACTCCCGCCGCTTCAGCCTGGTCCGGTTGGACGAGTTGAGCCGGTTGCGCGAGGCCGATATCGACGTTCAGTTGCATACCCACCGTCACCGATTTCCGGCGGAGGATCCGGAGGCTTGCCGCCGTGAACTGGACGATAATCGGACCATACTGGCACAGGCTGGGCTTTCGCAGCGCCGGCATTTTTGTTATCCCAGTGGCGTATGGAGCGCGGAATCCTGGCAGTACCTCGAGAAAGCCGGCATGCTCAGTGCTGTAACCACCGATGTTGGCCTCAATACGCCGGAGACGCCAAGATACCGGCTCTACCGGTTTCTCGACAAGAACGATCTGAGTGATATCGAATTCGAGGCCGAACTATATGGCTTTGCCGAGTTCCTGCGCCTTGCCTCCTTCCGGAGAAGACGCCAGGACACCGAACATCATTCCTGGCACCTCGATCCCTCGCTGACCGAATCGGGCTCTAAGCCACCGGTGGAACTGCGCTAGACGGCAAACGCGCACATTGGTACCGGACAGTGGCACGCATCCAGGAACAGACTGATAAGGAAGTTTCATTATGACAGGACAGACCATCACGGATCCATTGCGACCCGGGACGATCAACGCCTCTAAGCTGGCCGTCTCGCTCGGTCTGCTGCTATTGGTAATCCTGGCTTTTTTGGCCGCCTACGCCGACACGCTCGCTGAACTGAAATATTACTGGTTCGAGGGCTATAACTGGCAATTCCTGATCCCGATCGCCTTTGTCTATATGGTCTGGGAACGACGGGACATCCTCCAGGGTGTGGAATTTCGCCCCTCCATCATCGCTGGATCGATCCTCCTCGCCGCGAGCGTCTTCCTGCTGGTCGCGGGACAGGTGAGCAGCACACAAAGCCTGCGCGAGGTTTCGATTGTGGCTGCGATCTTCTCTCTGGTGACACTGCTGTTCGGCGCCGAGACAACGCGGCGCCTGTTCTGGCCGCTCGCCTATCTGATCCTGATGACTTCACTGCCCACCGACGCGATAGAACGCCTGCGCGAGCCGTTGAAGCTGGTTTCCGCGACCGTTTCGGCGGAGGTTCTACAGGCGCTTGGCTATGCGGTCTATCGGGAAAGCAATTTCCTGTATCTGCCCCATATCACCCTCGAGGTCGCCGACTCGTGCAGCGGCGTCAATCAATTCACCTCCTCCATCGCCCTGGGAATCCCCATTGCCTTCACCATGCTCAACAAATGGTGGAAGCGCCTATTGATCATCGCAATCGCGGCGGCAATGGGCATCGTCAGCAACTGGGTGCGGGTGATGTTGATCTCCGTCTGGCACTACCACTCGGCCAAGGAATCCATCCATGGCCCATATGATATCTATGGCCTGCCCTTTATCTTTCTGGTCGGCATCTTCTTCACGTTGCTCATTACCTTCGCGATTGCCGACAAGCAACCGCCGCAAGACAGCTCGTCGACCAAACCCGGCATGATCCGCGCGGCCTTCGTGCGCCTGTTGAGCACCCGCGCGTTCATCGCGGCCGCCATGACCAGCCTATTCATCCTCGGTGCCACGGCCTGGTACCTTTTCCACTGGCAGGCGCAACCGGTCGCGCCCGCGCGATCCGTCACCGAATTCCCTATGAACATCGCCGGCTTCGAAGGAAGACGAGTGGAAAAGCTACCGCCTCCCTTCTATACCGGCGTGGCCCCACAGGAACTGATTGCAAACTATCGCAACACCGCGGACGGACAACAGGCGCTCGTCTATCTCGCTTATTTCCCGGTGGAAGACGAGCAGCATGAACTGGTGGACTACCGCTACAACTGGCTGCATCGGAATGCCAATCCTATTTCTCTCGACGCCGCAGGCCAACGGCTTCAGCTCAAGCGCTTATTGCTGGACCGGCCGCGCCAGGGTATGAAAAAGACGGTCTATTTCGCCTACAAGATCAATGGCCGCAACCCGGTGGCGCTCTGGAAGGCCAAGCTGGGATCGGTGATGGATGCCATGCTGCATGGGCGCAACAACGGCGGCATCGTGATCGTGGTCTTCGACGGCCTGCATTCCTCGCTGCCGGAGAAGGAAAATCGCTTTCTGCAGGGCGTGTTGCAGGCCGCCTGGGAAACACTGCCCTGATCGTCGGGCCTGGAAGCCCTCCTGCAGGTGAACATAGCCACCCGACCATTGTGGGAGCGGCTTCAGCCGCGAGAGAAACCACCTTCGGGCCTGAAGGCCCTCCTACGCGTGAATATAGCCACCCGGCCATTGTAGGAGCGGCTTCAGCCGCGACAGTGACGGCTACACCTTTGCCGAGCGACCCAACAGCCGTCCATACACACCTTCATAACGCGCCACGCTTGCGGGCCAGTTCCTTTCGGATTCCACATAGCGCCTGCCACGTTCCCGGAACCCCTGCCACTCATCCCGACGGGTCAGCAGGTCCAGTGCAGCCTGGGCGAGCGCCTCACTGGAGCCGGCCTGGAACAATATGCCGTTCTCGCCGTCTCGGATGAGTTCGCGGTGGCCGCCGACATCCGAGGCCAACACCAGCCGCCCCTGCGCCATGGCCTCGAGCGGCTTCAGCGGTGTCACCAGATCGGTCAGGCGCATGTGCAGGCGCGGGTAGACCAGGATGTCGACCAGGTCGTAGTAGTGCCCTACTTCGGCATGCGGGACACGGCCGGTGAATACGACGCTGTCCTGCAGCCCCAGCGCTTTCACGCGCGCCTTTAGCCTCTCCTCCTGCGGACCGCCACCGACCAGCAGCAGTCTCGTATTCGCGGCCTGGCCCAGGATCCTCGGCATCGACTCGACCAGCAGCTCCAGCCCCTCGTAGGCATAGAATGAACCGATGAAGCCCAGCACCTGCCTGCCGGCAAGACTCAGCTCCTCCGCCAGCGCCTGGTCCGGCTCTCCCGCCAGCGAGAATCGCTCGATATCCACGGCATTGGGAATCACCGTGAGCTTCTCCTCCGCAACGCCCCTGTCGATCAAATCACCGCGCAGACCCTCGCAGATCGTGGTGACCGCATCGGCCCGCTTCACCACATGTGTCTCGAAGGCCCGGGTAAGGCGATATCGAAGGCCACCCTCCTTTGCGGTGCCGTGATCCACCGCTGCATCTTCCCAGAAGGCGCGTATCTCATAGACGACAGGGACCTCATACTCCGCGCCCGCCATCACCGCTGCCATGCCATTCAGGGAGGGAGAATGGGCATGCAGCACATCCGGCCGCACCGCCGGAAGGACCTCTCGCAGCCGCTTCAGCGTCGCCCTGACCACCGACCATTGATTCAGCACCGGCA
>JANTHJ010000167.1 GCA_024762475.1 Chromatiales bacterium
GTCCGCAGCAGACCGATGGCAGTTCGATCACGGTGGGCATCGACACGGGTACTGCGGGTAACAAGTCGGGCAACCTGACCCTGGCCTTCGAGTCGGATGGCACCGGGACCAGTGGCCTGGGCAAGACGTCCCTGTCGAACCAGGATGTTGCGGTGACCGGCGAGGTGTACCGATTGGCCGAGGCGACCGTGACGCCGAATCCCATCGTGATGAACGGGCGGGTTGGAGATGCCCTCGGCCAGGTGCTTTCGATTGCGAATACCGCCGCCAATGACGGATATTCGGAACAACTGGCCGCGTCGGTGAGCGGCGTTTCCGGTGACGCCTCTGTCGCCGGCAATGTCGCTGGACCGATCGATGCCGGAGCGTCGGACAATGGCGTCACAGTGAGGCTGGATACCGCCTCGTCGGGTGCGAAGAGCGGCTCGGTCACGGTTGCGCTGGCTTCTGACGGGAGCAATACCAGCGGCTATACGAATAACGTGGCGCTGCCCTCGCAGACCGTTCAGGTCTCGGGCAATGTTTGGCAGCTCGCCGAGGCCGACGTGCAGCCTGGTCGGATCGACTTCGGGATAGTCCACGTGGGCGAGTCCGTGGCACAGAAGACACTGTCTGTCGCCAATACGGCGTCCGGAAACCTGGTCGATGTGCTTAGAGGAGGTATCTCAGGTACCACAGGGCCCTTCTCCGGCAGTGGCAATCTGGGTGGTGGCGTGGCGGCCGGGAACACCGATTCGACCAGTTTGAAGATCGGAGTCGACACGAGTTCGCAGGGCATATTCAGTGGATCGGCAAGCGTTGGACTGGCCAGTCATAATGATGATCTCGCCGATGTCCTGCTGTCGCCGGTTTCGGTGGATCTGAACGTACAGGTCAATGCCTATGCCAACCCGGTGTTCACGCTCGACTCGGGGGCTGGATCCCTGTCGCCGAGCGGTTCTAACTACGTCCTGGACTTCGGAAGCATCGGCCTCGGTACGGGAGGCTTGATGGAGGCGGTATTAGGCGTTGTCAACGATGTGGCGGGGCCAGCTGACCTGGCGGACGGGAGCTTCGATCTTTCCGGAATGGCGGGGAGTCCGTTCACCCTCATCGGGTTTGCCGATTTCGTCGATCTCGCGGCAGGCGACGCGGTCCGCGATCTGAAGATTCAGTTCGACACCGCAAGTCTTGGGCTGGGCGCCTACTCGAGGCAACTGGTGCTCAACCCGGTGGGTTGGAACAGCAGTGGCTATCGGGGGGCGCTGGGTCCGATGATTCTGACCGTGCGGGGGCAGATCGTCGACAATACCCAGGTCCCAGAACCCTCGCTGTTGATCATCCTGTTGGGGGCATTGCCACTCATCATCGTGTTTGGGAGAAAACGTGGGAAGCCGACGCGCGAAGAAACAGCATAAGAGCGGGCTTCGGCTATTTGGTCCAGGGACCGGATTGTTTGTTCTGGGCATTCTTTCGGTGCTCGTTATGGTGGGGAATACCTATCTCTACTCCCAGGTCAAGGGCCTGCAGACCAGGGTTTCCGAGAGAGAACGCTTTCTCCAAGAGACGGTCCCGATAAGCCGGCTGAACGAGCGGCTTGTCCAGTCGATAGCGAATCTCGCCGCAGCCACCGATGACGAAGGACTGCGCAAGCTCCTGGCCGCTCAGGGCATTGGGTTTCGTGTGGACAGACAAGGGGGGCAGTAGTCGCCCATGAACCCGCCCGATTCGCTTTTGTCGAGGCCGGAACAGCAGCCACCGACAGAGGCTGCGCACGTCCCTGAGCGAGGGTCCGAATCTCAGCGGTCCCTCGCGCTTTACTTGCTGGCAGTAGCGCTACTCGGCGGGCTCTTGACCACGACCTCCGACTATCTGCAGCGTTACCTGACCCTGGAAACGGCGTTCGATTCCCAACAACCATCGGTTGAACAGGCCACAAAGGTAAGGAAGCAATTCGACACCCTCGCAAAAGGCGTTGCGCAATTGGCGAATGGAGGTAATCGGAATGCCGAGAAATTGGTCGCCTATCTCTCTTCACAAGGCGTGAAGATCGAACAGCAGAAACAAAAACGCAAACGCCCATGAGCAGGCGACATCGCGGGCCCGGTTCCTGATGGATAGGCACCAGGCGCCCCGGGGCAGAGGAACGCTGTTCGCTTTTCACCCCAATTGAATCACATCGTTATCCATCCCCGGGCTATCCCCCGAGCCAACGTGACGCAATTCACTCGCCCTGACGCCATTCAGTTCTAACCTTTTGGTGACGAATCGCCATCAGCTATTGTCCTGAGCGGAGGGAAGCAGTGACTTGCCGTACCATGCCGATTGTCCTGTTGACTCTTTGGGCCACCTTCTTGAGCGGTTGTATGACCGTTCCCAAGTACAGCGGCGATCACGCCGTTGGGAAGGAGGCGAATGGTGGCTTGTTTGGGCAGGTGGCCTACCACCTCGACGAAGCGGCCGAGCTGACTCAGCCCGATTGTCTCGCCTTGTTGCCCCTTGCGCTGTCCAAGGATGCTTCAGAGTCCCTATCGCTGGACCTGTCCCGCTCGCAACACTCGACGCCATCATTCGATCTGCCCGGCGCCACGACCTTGGAGGCCAAAGCGGCTTCTTCTGACCCCGTTCAAGCGATTCCCTACCGACGACATTTCGATGCCGAGGCAAAGCGCCGCCTGATGCGCCAGATGCTGTATGGCTTCATCAGCCCGCATCGGCCTCGCGACGTCGAGCTGGGGCGCGTGGACCGGGTAACGGGTGGGTTTCCGGTGACCAACCCTGCGCGCTATCGTTTGGTGGGCCGGCAACTCGGGTGCGATTGGCTGTTGACCGGACGGATCACGGACTTCGATGTGGATTACTTCGGAATCTACTCGAATATCCGCATCGGCGCCGAGCTGCAACTTGTCCGAGCGAGTACCGGGAAGGTGCTGTGGAGCGGTCGACATCTGGCCCAATCGCGCGATGGCGCGGTTCCGCTTTCGCCCATCGATCTGGCGGTGGGGGCGATGAAGGCCGCTGGCAATCTGACACCCGATCAGTTGGAGGCCGTGGCGGCAAATCTTGCCCGGCGGCTCGTGCGTACCATGCCGCTGGAGGCCGACAATCCCTTCCTGGTCGCCGCCCGGCGCAACCGTATCTACCAGGTGGTGGCGCGATCGTTGAATCTCCGCCAGGGCCCGGGCACCGGCTATGCGGTACGCAGGGTGTTGCGCGGTGCCGAGCGGGTCTCGCTGCTGGAGGCGGCCAAGGGTGGCAGCTGGTGCCGGGTGCAGACCCGGGACGGGGCGGTGGGGTACGCGGCACGGCGTTTTCTTCGTCCTGTCATCGATAGTGCCAGCCAGGAGACAAAGGATCGGCCGCACGCGGGTTGATCCGCGGCCGAGTTGATCCGGCTCGCGGGGTTCGTTACGCCCCTGTCGCGACTGAAGCCGCTCTCACGATCGGGCAGTGATTCTCTCTTGTGGGAGGGCCTTCAGGCCCAACGGCTGCTGCTTACAGGGCGGAGGCCCTTCCCCCAAGGGTCCGGCGAAGATTCCATCCAGGAAAAAACCCGAAGATCGCACCAGTCCCCCCGAGAGC
>JANTHJ010000168.1 GCA_024762475.1 Chromatiales bacterium
GCGGTATTTCCTTCCTCATCAATAGGCTGGCTATTGATTCGGTCGGAAATCCGCTCGAGAACGCCCATCTCGGCACGATCATCGCGTCCCCGGGTGAAACATCCGGGCTAGTCCGGGCTGGTCAACTTTCATGACACGAAGTGGTGCCACCCCAGATCATGAAGAATTCACCGCAAAGGACGCGACGGTTCGCAACGAGAAGGCGTTTGATAGAAACGACAAGAGAAGCCTTTGCGTTCTTCGCGGTTAAGAGTTTTCCACGCTAACTTGGCTTGGAGGCATGGCCCGTGGGAGCGGCTTCAGCCGCGACGGCAGTCATCATCGGGCCTGAAGGCCCTCCCACGGGATGGGTTCCGCTACGCTCAACCGCACCCTATGCGACTGACGGGCATTGCGGCCGGCATCAGCTACCCAGCCAGCGAGGCAGTTCTGCGATAGAGTCCAGCGTCAGGTCCGGCGTGATCCCGGTGCGTGCCGCCAGCTCCGGCCGGTACTTGCCGGTCTTCACCAGCACGCCCATGATGCCGCAGGCCTTGGCGCCGCCGACATCCGATTCGATATCGTCGCCGATCATGGCGACCGCCTGTGTGGGGAGTCCCAGCATCTCGAGCGCGGTGGCGAAGAAATCGGGGGAGGGCTTGCCCATGATGACCGCCTGGGTATCGGCGGCATATTCCAGCGCCGCGACGAAGGCCCCGATGTCCAGGCGCAGCCCGTCTTCGGCCTGCCAGTAGCGGTTCTTGTGCAGTGCGACCAGGCGCGCGCCGTTCACCAGGTCGCGGAAGGAGGCATTCAGCAGCTCGTACGACCAGGCGCTGCCGATATCACCCACCACCACCGCCTGGGGGGTGTCGCCATCCTCCGCAAGGCCGGCGAAGTCGATCTTGACCCCCTCGCGTACCAGCAGCCGGCAGCGTTGGATTCCCTGCTGCTCCAGCCAGCGGCGGGCCGCCAGTGGGGCGCTGAGGATGCGGGAACGGTCGACGGGCAGCCCCAGCCGGTGCAGTTTCTCCTCCAGCTCTCCCAGACTGCGCGTGGTGGTGTTGGTCAGATACAGGTGTGGTATCTGCGCCCGCTCGAGGAAGTCGATGGCCTCCAGCGCCCCGTCGATCAGCTGGCTTCCCACGTAGAAGACGCCGTCCAGGTCGAGCAGCAGGCCCCGGGGGCGCGGCGTGTCCGTGGGCTCGTTCATGTCTCGCTCACCCGGGCCAGGCCGGTCTTGCGGTCGATGACGAAGACCAACTCCCCGTACTCGTTGTAGAGTGTCTCGGGCGTGGGATCGTCGGCACAGGCACAGCCGGACAGCACGGATTGGAAGAAGACGCCGGCTCTTACCCGCAGGCAGTCGGCATCCGCCTCGCTGGCCAGTATCATGAACTGAAGCGCGCCAACCGCCTGGCTGCCATACTGCAGCAGGCGCTCGAGCCGCAATTCGCCGACGGGTAGCGAACCGGCCTCTTCCAGGAAGGCGGACGCGAAGCGCGCCGACTCCCAGGCGGAGAGGGTGCGAGGCATGGCAGAAGACATGAATCGAGCTTAGCAGGACATCGAATGAGCGAGAAGGGCGACGACTACCTGTACCGTTTCGTGTTCGAGGACCTCGGTGTGCGGGGGGAGTTCGTGCGCCTGGCCGCCGCCTGGCAGGCGATCCGCGAGAAGCATCCCTATCCACCAAGAGTGGCGACCCCGTTGGGCGAGGCCATGGCCGCGGTGTCACTGCTCGGCGCCACGATCAAGTTCAAGGGTTCGTTGGTGTTGCAGATCCAGGGTGACGGGCTCATCCGTTCACTGGTGGCCCAGGCCACGGACGAGGGCACGGTGCGTGGCATGGCGAGCTATGCGGCGGGGGAAGAGAGTGAGCCCCTGTTCGGCACGGCGCGCCTGGTGCTGACCGCGGAGTCCCCGGAAGGGGAGCGCTACCAGGGTATCGTGGCTGTCGACAGCGACCAGCTGGCCGATGCCCTGGTCCACTATTTCGAGCAGTCCGAGCAGCTGCCGACGCGGCTGTGGCTGGCGGCAGACGAGCGCGCGGCGGCGGGCCTCCTGCTCCAGCGCCTGCCCGGCCGGAAAAGTGCGGACGAGGACTGGAACCGGGTAACCACCCTGGCCGAGACCCTGAAAGAGGACGAGTTGCTGACCCTGGACGTCGAGACCCTGCTGCGCCGGCTGTTTCACGAGGAGTCGGTGCGATTGTATGAGCCGGAGCCGGTGGCCTTCCGTTGCAGCTGCTCGCGTGAAAAAGTGGGTCAGGCACTGGCCGCCATGGGCGAGGGCGAGGTGGCGCAGATCCTCGACGAGATGGGTAGCATCGAGGTGAACTGTGAGTTCTGCAATGCCCACTATCGCTTCGACGCGGTCGATGCCGCGGCCCTGTTCAGGCCGGGCAGCAAGGACGCGCCGGAGCAGGTGCAATAGTTATTAACCCGGCAACATAATAGGTCATATTCAGCCGTGCTGTGCGGGTTCACGGCAAGGCATTGAAACGCCGCTGTAGCATTTCTACAGCCAGTTTCGAAAACGCAGTCCGTGGACACGCACAGCACGGCCTATCATTTGATATCAATAAGTTAGGAGCCTCAGGCATCTTCCCTCTCGGCGTTGCGCGCCTTGCCAAGGGAATGACCCTTACCTGCGGCGCGCGTCTTGATAGGGAAGACGCCTGAGGCTCTGAAGACGATCTATTATGTTGCCGGGTTAATGAGCTTCGGAGAGCGATATGACCACCAGCACAGGCGCGGCGGCGTCCGACCTTCCCCAGGAGCTGCAAGGTAACGGTCTGGCCGCGGTGACCCTCTCTATCGAATGGCAGGACGCGCGCGCCGCGCACCGCGACGAGTCGCATGTGCCACGCTTCAGCGTCTGGCGCGAGGCCGATCTGCTGCCCGCCACGATCGCCGCGGCCCTGCCGGGTTCGCGGACGGGGGCATGCCACCAGGCGCAGGTCGCGGCCGCTGAGCTGGTGCCACCCTGGTCGGACGAGCGCCTGGTGGATGCCCCGCTGTCGGCCTTCGACCGTCATCATCTCAAGGGGCTGGCGGTGACGCCGCGGCGCGGGCGCTTCTACCCCCAGGGATTCTTTGCCGGCATGGAGGGTGTTTTCAGTGATGCGGTGTTACCGGCGCGTCTGTCGGGTCTGCACGATGAACGCATTGAGGTGGATTTCAACCACCCGTTGGCACCCTTCCCGCTCCAGGTCGGGCTGGAGATCGAGGCCATACTGCCGGAATACGACCGCCGCGGCGGGCGCTGCGTGGATCCGCTCTACCAGCTCATGCGCCACCCCGGCATGCTGGCGCCGCTGCGTGACGGCAGCCCCACCGATTACGGTGATCGAGGGGAGGGGCTGGACCGCATGGACGACCGCGACGATGCCCTGTTCTATTCCCAGCCCCGGCGGGTGCAGCACCTGGACGTCCACAGCCTCGCGCAGGTGGAGGGGCTGTATGCGCGCCTGCTGCCCGCCGGGGCGAAGGTACTCGACCTGATGGGCAGTTTCGA
>JANTHJ010000169.1 GCA_024762475.1 Chromatiales bacterium
TCACCTGTGGGAGGGCCTTCAGGCCCGACGGTCATTTCTATCGCGGCTAAAGCCGCTCCCACGATGCTCTCACCTGTGGGAGGGCCTTCAGGCCCGAGAGCTATTTCTGTCGCGGCTAAAGCCGCTCCCACAGCATTTTGGGACAGGCGATCAAATCGCCAGTTTCACCACCACCTCGTTGGCCGCATGCTCGGCGGCCTCGGTGAATTCGGGCATCTTGTCGAAGTTCAGATAACGATAGATCTCCGGCGCCATGCTGTCGATGCGGGTGGCGTATTCCATGTACTCCTCCACCGTGGGCAGACGGCCCAGCACCGCAGCGATCGCCGCCAGCTCTGCCGACGAGAGATACACATTCGCCCCCTGCCCCAGGCGATTGGGAAAGTTGCGGGTGGAGGTGGAGACCACGGTCGAGTTGGGCGCAACCCGTGCCTGGTTGCCCATGCACAGCGAGCAGCCGGGCATCTCGGTGCGCGCGCCGGAGGCGGCGAAGATATTGTAATAGCCCTCCTCCATCAGCTGGTGCTGGTCCATCTTGGTGGGCGGGGCGATCCACAACCTCGTGGGGATGACCCCACCCACCGCCTGCAGCAGCTTGCCGGCGGCACGGAAGTGCCCGATGTTGGTCATGCACGAGCCGATGAACACCTCGTCGATCGTGTCACCGGCCACCTCGGAGAGCGGTTTCACGTCGTCCGGGTCGTTCGGACACGCGAGCAGCGGCTCGGTGATCTGGCTCATGTCGATCTCGATCACCTCGGCATACTCGGCGTCGGCATCGGCGCGCATCAGCTGCGGATTCTCCAGCCAGGCCTCCATGGCGCGGGCGCGGCGCTCCAGGGTACGGGCGTCCTGGTAACCGTTGTCGATCATCCAGCGCAGCATCACGATATTCGAGCGCAGGTACTCGGCCACCGATTCCTCGGACAGGTCGATGGTGCAGCCGGCGGCGGAACGCTCGGCAGTGGCATCGGACAGCTCGAAGGCCTGCTCCACGGTCAGGTCCGGCAGGCCCTGGATCTCAATGATGCGGCCGTTGTAGACGTTCTTCTTGCCCTTCTTCTCCACCGTCAGCAGGCCCCGCTGGATCGCCTCGTAGGGGATGGCGTTGACCAGGTCACGCAAGGTGATTCCTGGCTGCATCTCGCCGATGAACCGGACCTGAACCGACTCGGGCATGTCCAGCGGCATCACGCCCAGGGCGGCGGCAAAGGCCACCAGACCGGAACCGGCCGGGAAGGAGATGCCGAGCGGGAAACGGGTGTGCGAATCCCCCCCGGTGCCCACGGTATCGGGCAGCAGCATACGGTTCAGCCAGGAGTGGATGATGCCGTCGCCGGGACGCAGGGCGACACCGCCGCGGGTCTCGATGAAGTCCGGCAGGGTGTGCTGGGTCTCGATATCCACCGGCTTGGGATAGGCGGCGGTGTGGCAGAAGCTCTGCATCACCAGGTCGGCGGAGAAGCCCAGGCAGGCAAGCTCCTTGAGTTCGTCCCGGGTCATGGGGCCGGTGGTGTCCTGGGAGCCGACCGTGGTCATCTTGGGCTCGCAATAGGTACCGGGACGCACGCCGGGCACGCCGCAGGCATTGCCGACGATCTTCTGCGCCAGGGTGAAACCGCGACCGCTCTCGTCCGGATCCCTGGGCCGACGGAACACCTCGGAATGCCCCAGGCCCAGCGCCTCGCGCGCCTTGTCGGTCAGGCTGCGGCCGATGATCAGGGGAATGCGGCCGCCGGCACGTACCTCGTCCAGCAGCACATCGGTCTTGAGCTCGAACTCGGCGACCAGGTCGCCGTTCTCGCGCTCGATGCGACCCTCGAAGGGCTTGATGGTGATCACGTCCCCCATGTTCAGGTCGTCCACCGGGACCTCGATGGGCAGGGCGCCGGCGTCCTCCAGGGTATTGAAAAAGATGGGCGCAATCTTGGTGCCCAGCACCACCCCGCCCTGGCGCTTGTTGGGGACATGGGGAATGTCGTGGCCCATGTGCCACAGCACCGAGTTGGTGGCCGACTTGCGCGAGGAGCCGGTGCCCACCACGTCGCCCACATAGGCCAGCGGGTGGCCCTTCTGCTTGAGCGCCTCGATCTGACGGATCGGGCCGATCTCGCCCGGCTTGTCGGGCTCGATGCCCTCGCGCGGGTTCTTCAGCATCGCCAGCGCATGCAGCGGGATGTCGGGGCGCGACCAGGCGTCCTGCGCGGGAGAGAGGTCATCGGTATTGGTCTCGCCCGGCACCTTGAACACGGTGACGGTGATCGCCTCGGGCACCTCGGGCCTGCTGGTGAACCACTCCGCATCGGCCCAGGATTGCATCACCGCCTTGGCCTTGGCGTTGCCCGCCTTGGCCTTCTCGTCCACGTCGTGGAAGGCGTCGAACATCAGCAGGGTGTGCTTGAGCTGCTCGGCGGCCAGCTCGTCCAGCTCGGCATCGTCCAGCAGTTCGACCAGCGGCTGGATGTTGTAGCCACCCAGCATGGTGCCCAGCAGCTCCACCGCGTGGCGCTTGTCGATCAGCGGCGATTCGGCCTCGCCCCGCGTGATGGCCGCAAGGAAGCCCGCCTTCACATAGGCCGCCTCGTCCACCCCGGGCGGCACCCGGTTGGTAATCAGATCCAACAGGAACGCTTCCTCGCCGGCGGGTGGGTTCTTCAACAGCTCCACCAGCTGCTGTACCTGTTCTGCATTCAGCGGCAGCGGGGGGATTCCCTGCTCGGCGCGTTCTGCCACATGGCTTCGGTAGTCTTCGAGAAAGGACATGAGCTTCTCCTAGGGTGTCGGAATTCTTTGAACAAGTACGTGTCGACTCTGGTGCGGTTCTGTCGGGCTGAAGTCCGACCCACGATCCGGTGTAGGTCGGAATTCATTCCGACAATGCATCTCGCAGTGTTGCTAGCGTTCTTCGCGCCCGTAGCCCAGCAACCAGATACCCAGTGCGCCCAACACCAGCCACAAGGCCATCACCCCAATGCCGAGGACCTGCCCGATCTGCTGCTGGAACACCAGGACCGCGATGGAGGCGGCCAGGGACAAGAATCCGACCGGGCGCTGCCAACCTTCATTACCGTTCATCTGTTTGTTTCCACCTGAGGGAGGGCCTTCAGGCCCGATGGCTTTTTCTCTCGCGGCTAAAGCCGCTCCCACATCGAGTCCCGGAAGCCTTCTCTGCCTGTGGGAGGGCCTTCAGGCCCGATACCAGTCGCTCTCGCGGCTGAAGCCGCTCCTACAACAACGAGTGGCTGTTTCCACCTGTGGGAGGGGCTTCAGGCCCGATGGCCCATTCCTTCGCGGCTGAAGCCGCTCCCACGCCAAGCTGCCGCCTTCTATTGTTGACCATCCTAGCCGAGGACATCACATTCGTAAAACAGATAGTTTTCATTCTTTCCATGCTATTTTTGCATACATGGATTTGACACTGACCCGCTCTTTCCTTGCCGTGGTCGAGGCCGGCTCGCT
>JANTHJ010000170.1 GCA_024762475.1 Chromatiales bacterium
GCCACGCCGCCGAAGGTGAAGGCGACCGGGAAGCCCAGCAGCAACAGCAGCAGCGCGACCGCGAACATGATGAGCCCGATATAGGGCAGGATCTCTTCGCCCATGATCAGACCTCCGGCTCTTCGTGTTTGCGGACCTTCAGGCCGAGCAATTCGTTCACCGCGCCGAGCAGGAAGCCGAAACTGCTGATCAAGACACACACGAACGAGATGCTGATCATGCTCTTGATGACCCAGCGGTAGGGCAGCCCACCCGGATCGCCGCTGCGCTCACCCAGCTCCCAGGCCTCACGCGCGAAATCGATGCCATAGTCGGCGACCAGAAAACAGAACGGCCAGAGGAATACGACGGTACCGAAGATGTCGATGATGGCGCGGGTCTTGGGGCTGGCCTTCTCGTAGAGGACGTCGACCCGCACGTGCCCGTCGGTCTGCAGGGCGTAGGCCACGCCGAACAGAAAGACCATGGAATACAGGTGCCACTCGAGCTCCTGCATGCCGATGGAGACATCGTTGAACAGGTAGCGCATGACCACGTCGTAGAAGACGTTGACCACGAGCAACAACAGCAGGGCCGCCGAGAAATAGCCGATCCAGATCGAGAAGCGGGCGAACAGCGCTTCGGCCTTCAACAGCATGGACATCGTTCGGGCTCCAAGAAAGGCCAGAAAGAAGGCGGCAATGGTAACCCATTGCCGCCTCTCGGGATAAGGTCCCGGGGTCGTTATCGAAATGAATTTCGACCGACGAGGAATGCGGGAAGACTTGTTGTCGGGATGAATCCCGACCTACACGATGCGCCAGCAGTTGTACAGGTCGGCCCTCAGCCCGACGAGGGCCGGCAAGGAAGGCCTGAAAAATTCCATTTTTGACCTCCCCCACTTGTGGGGGAATAGCGGTGCGACGGGGGACCGGGGAGGGGGGGTCGAACAGCGGTTTACCCCCCTCCCAACCTCCCCCCGCAAGCGGGGGGAGGGATTGATCAGAGGTTCCCCACGATCCTTCCCTTTACTCCATCATGTCGCCGACCGAGTTCAGATAGGCCTTGTCGGAGATATCGGTCCAGGCACGTGCCTTTTTCAGATAGGCACGCTGCGAATCGATGATCTCCTTGGCCAGCGGATCCTTGGCGGCGCGCTCGGCCAGCAGGTCCTCGTTGGCCTTGTACAGGGCCTTCAGCACGTCCTTGGGGAAGGTGCGAATCTTGATCTTGGGATACTCGGTCTTGATCTTCTCCCAGTTCACGGCGCTGTCGTTGTAGGAGCGGGCATACATGTCGTAGGCCGCCAGTTTCATGGCGTTCACGAGGATTGCCTGCAAATCCTTCGGCAGCTTGTCGAACTTGCGCTTGTTGACCAGGAACTGCAGTTCGGTGGCGGGCTCGTGCCAGCCGGTGTAGTAGTAGGGGGCGATCTTGTGGAAGCCCATGCGCAGGTCCAGCGACGGGCCGACCCATTCCAGGGCGTCGATGGTATTGCGCTCGAGCGCGGTATAGAGCTCGCCCGCCGGGATGTTGGTGGGCTTGGCGCCGACCCTGGCCAGCACCTCACCGGCGAAGCCGGGAATGCGCATCTTCAGGCCTTTCAGATCATCCAGCGACTTGATCTCCTTGCGGAACCAGCCGCCCATCTGGTTGCCGGTGTTGCCACCGGGGAAGGAGAGCATGCCGTATTTGTCATAGACCTTTTTCATCAGGTCCATACCGCCGCCATAGTAGAACCAGGCGTACTGTTCCGGGGCGATCATGCCAAAGGGCATGGTGGTGAAGTAGAGGGTGTTGGGATCCTTGCCCTTCCAATAATAAGAGGCCGAGTGACCCATGTCGTACTGGCCGGAACGGACCAGGTCGAAGATGCCCAGCGGGGCCTTGTGCTTGTTCTTGGAGTCGATGGTGATCTTGAGGCGGCCGTTGGACATCTCATCGGCCCACTTGGCCATATTCTTGGTGGCGTCCCCGAAGATCGGGAAGTTCGGCGGCCAGGTCTCGGCCAGTTTCAGCTTGTAGACCTTCTGGGCGGCCTGGACACCGGCCGACAGGCCAAGCGCCAGTATGGCGGTCAGCCCCATACGCAGGATCATTCTAGTCATTTGTTTCCCCCTCGGATATTAAGGTTCGATTATGGGCGAGGCGCCAATTTAGCCCCCTTTGGGCTCTGCCGCAACGCCGAGGCGGGAAGAGGCATCGACTTGCCCTCAAGTCCCCATGCGACTGTATCCCGGCATAGATTCGACGCGCTCGATCCAGGAGCGGATCGCCGGGTAGGCCGCCAGGTCGAATCCGCCCTGGTGGGCCACATGGGTGTAGGCGAACAGCGAGATGTCGGCGATCGAACATTGCCCGCCGACGAACCACGGATGGCTCGCCAGGTGCTGCTCCATGACATCCAGTGCGCGGTAGCCGCCGGCCTGTTTGGCCTCGTACTCCGCCTCTCTTTCTTCGGGCAGATCCAGGTAGTGGCGAATGAAGCGGGCGACGGCGATATAGGGCTCGTGGCTGTATTGCTCGAAGCCCTGCCATTGCAGCACCTGGGCCCGGTGGTAGTGGTCATCCGGCCAGTAGGGTGTGCCTGCGGCCAGGTAGTGGAGGATGGCATTCGATTCGCTCAACACCCGTCCGTCGTCGAGCTCCAGCAGCGGGATCTGACCCACGGGGTTCTTTGCCAGGAAGTCCGGCGTATGGGTCTCGTTTGCGAGAATGTCGACCGGGATCCACTCGTGGGGGATGTCGCAAAGCGACATCAGCAGCTGGACCTTGTAACAGTTGCCCGAGTTGCGATCACCATAGAGCTTCATGCCGGCCTCCGTCAGGGGATTTCAGGAAGCATGGCACTTGGCCGGAAAATTGCCAAAAAAAGCCGGGGCAGTGCCCCGGCCAACCAATCCATGGGATTGGGGAGATGCTCGGTCGATGCGTTCGTCCGATCAATTCATGCCGGGCATGTGCCCCTTGTGCTTCATGTGTTGCATGGGCGCCATCCCGGTCTGGCGAGCCTCGAGATCGATGGACTCCTTGCTACCGTCGCCAAGGGTCAGATCGATGTGCACGGGGTCACCCGGCTTGAGGGGGTGCTCGAGGCCGATCAGCATCACGTGATAACCGCCGGGCTGGAGCGCGACAGTACCGTGTGCCGGCACTTCTATGGACTCGACGCGGCGCATGCGCATCACGCCCTTGTCATGGATGTGGGTATGCAGCTCGGTAACCTTCGACACGTCCGATTCGGCGTCGACGACCTTGATGGGCTGATCGCTGTCATTGCGCAGCACCATGAAGGCGCCACTGTTCTGTGCAGTCGGCGGGACAGCGCGGGCATAGGGGTTCTCGACCCTTAGTGCATTACTATCGGCGGCGACAGCCGGGAGCGAGCAGGCACACAACAGACTGGCCGCAAGTGCCATGTATTTGAGATTCATTTTTCGGTTTCTCCG
>JANTHJ010000171.1 GCA_024762475.1 Chromatiales bacterium
TTCACGCGGGCATCCGCAGTCACGTGGACGGGACAACCGGGAACCCAGTACGGTTCCGGGAAATCGAGGACGATCGGGAGGAATCAGGCCAGTGGTGGGTCGCGGCTGGCAGGGAGTGGGGGACGTGGACGGGCAGGCGCCGGCTGGCTGTCCTGCCAGACGCCGATACGTTGCAGTACGGCCACAGGGGGGCGCACAGGGGCAGCAACCGGGGTGAAATGATTGAGCAGGTCGGAGAAGCGCATCGCCGCCGAGTCATGGTGCGGGGCGGCGGTGTCCGGATCATGCAGGCCGATTCGGACGTCACGGGTTCCTTGCAGGGTACACACGACCACGGTAATGCCCGACGCGCCGCGTTCGAACCGCGCATGGGCCTGCACTGGCAGCAGCAGCTGCACGAAAAGCAACATCGCCAGGCCATGAGCGAGGCGGCGGGCGAGCCGGTCTTGTCGGAATCTGGAGAGCATCGGGGAAAGTCTACTCTGCCAAGCGAAATCCGGTCCAGCGCAGAGAATGACCCAGATCAATCCCGGTGTATTGCGCGTGGACGACCCTGTTCGTCCAGCGCGACGTACACCAGCGTCGCGTTGGCGACCAGATCCTGGTCCTCGATGTCGTGGCTGCGCTGACGCGAGGCCTCGGCCTCGATGTGCACCGTTACCGAGCTGTTGCCCACCGACACGATCTGTGAGTAGCAGCTCACCAGGTCACCCACCTTGATGGGCGCGATGAAGCGCAGCTCCTTGACAGCCACCGTGGCGACCCGGCCGCGGGCCTCGCGAACCGCCAGTACGCTGCCGGCAATGTCGATCTGCGACATCAGCCAACCGCCGAAGATGTCCCCGGCGGCATTGGTGTCGGCGGGCATGGCGACCACCCGGTAGGTGAGTTCCCTGGGACCAATGAAGGCGGCGGGCGAATCGGTGTCAGTGTCCGGCATAGAGCTTTTCCTCGAGTTCCTGGCATAGCTGCAGTATACGGTCCCGGCGCAGCTTGAGGGTCGGCGTCATCAGGCCATTGTCCGGGGTCCAGGGACTCTCCACGATAGCCACCTGCCGGATACGTGCGTAACCGGGGAATCCGCGGGTGCGCTCCTCGATGTGCTCCATGAACAGCTCTCGCACGTGCTCGTCCTCGTAGATGGCATGATTGGCTGGGTTGAGATCGATTTCTTTCGCCATCTCTTGCAGGGCCTCGGGGTTTGGCACGACCAGCGCGCTGAGATAGGGGCGGCCCTCTCCGATCACCATCACCTGCTCGACCAACTCGTCGAGGGCGATGGCATTCTCCATGTCTGCCGGCGGCACCTTTTCTCCGTTGGACAGCACGATAATCTCCTTCAGGCGCCCGGTGATACGGATATGCCCCCGCTCATCCATGGCGACCTGATCTCCGGTGTGCACCCAGCCGTCCTCATCGACCATGCAGGCCGTGGCCTCGGGATTGTTCCAATAGCCGAGCATCACCGCCGGGCTGCGGGTGAGCAGTTCATCCTTGTCGCCGATGCAGACCTCGACCCCCGGCAGCGGCCGCCCCACACTGGAGGGCAGGTTGTCCTCCAGCGTATTGACCGAAATCACCGGGCTGGTCTCGGTCAGTCCATAGCCCTGCAGGATGGGGATGCCCAGCCCAACGAACAGCCGCGCCACCTCCTCGCCCAGAGCCGCGCCGCCACAGACGGTCAGGCGTAGCCGCCCGCCGAGCCTCGCGCGGATCTTGCTGCCGACCAGTCGATCCAGCAGCGGCTGGAGCAGCAGACCGGGAGACCACTTGGCCCGGCCCTGTTGCCACTCGAATCGCTGCCATCCCAGCGACACGGCGCCGTGAAACAGCCGCCGTTTGAGTTTCGACTCGCTGGCAATCTTGGCGGTGATCTTGCCGTAGACCCGCTCGAAGATGCGCGGCACCGAGATCATCACCGTCGGACGGATCTCCAGCAGGTCCTCGGCCAGTTGCGCCACCGAGCGGGAGAAGGCCACCGTGGCACCGCATACCAGGGGCAGGTAGTAGCCGGCGGTGCGCTCGAGGGTGTGCGACAAGGGCAGAAACGAAAGGAACAGGTCGCTCGGATAGGCCGGTACGCGCTTGAGGGCGGCATGCAGGTCCCAGAGGATATTGTGGTGACTGAGCATCACCCCCTTGGGGCGGCCGGTGGTGCCCGAGGTATAGACGATGGTGGCCAGCTCTGTGGGGTTTCCGGGTTCGAGGATGTAGCTTGGCGTCGGCTGCAAGGCCCTGGCCGGGGCCAGCCAGTCGTCCAGGGTGGCGACCTGCGGCAGGTCGCTCGCTACCGGCTCGAGGGTGACGATGCGGATCAGGTTCTCCAGTTGTTCGTGGATCTGTTGCAGACGCTGCCACTGCTCGGCCTTTTCCACCAGCAGCCAACGGACGCCCGCATCCTGGAGTATCCAGCCCATATTGTCGGCACGGTCGTTGGTATAGAGCGGTACCGAGACCAGGCCCAGGCCCTGGGCCGCCTGGTCGGCCAGCGCCCATTCCCAGCGGTTGCTGCACAGAATTCCGATGCGGTCGCCGGGCTGCAGGGCGTCGGCGAGCATCCGGTTCTGCCACAGGGCCACGGCGTCCTGGCTGTCCCGCCAGCTGTGCTCCGTCCAGCCGCCGTTGCGCCAGTCGCGCCAGGCGATGCGGTCGGGGGTGCGCAGTACCCGTTCATGGAAGGCATGCGCCAGGGTGGGCGCATCGTCTAGCGAGATAATGTCCTGATCGTGTTCCATGATGTCTCCCTCCGTTAGGGAATATCTGATCAATCCCTCCCCCCCGCTTGCGGGGGGAGGTTAGGAGGGGGAAGCCCCCGCATCCTTAGTGCCCTGCCGCCAGTTCATGCCAGCCCGGATCGGCATGGAACTGCCTGCCGTAGTGGTCCTCCAGCTCGTGCAGACGCTCCTCGCAGCGGTCGGTGCCGCACTGCAGGGCATAATGCATGGGACCGCCGCGGAAGGGCGCGAAGCCGGTGCCGAAGATCACGCCGGCATCGAGTAGGTCGGCGTCTTCCACCACGCCCTCGCGCAGGCAGGCGACCGATTCGTTGACCAGGCGCAGGATCATCCGGTCGGACAGCTCCTCCAGCTGCGCCTCCTTCGGCATGGGCACCTTCGGCTTGACCGGCCGCCGTTTGCGCCAGGCGTAGAAGCCTTCGCCACTCTTCTTGCCCAGCTTGCCGGCCTCGACCATCTCGGCGAGCCGCTCGGGCAGGGTATCGCCGGCCAGGGGCGCGAGCTTGCGGGCTACCGACAGACAGATATCCAGGCCGACGGTGTCGGCCAGCTCGATCGGGCCCATGGGCATGCCGAAGGCCACGGCGGCGCGGTCGATGACCGGCGCGGGATGGCCCTCGTCCAGCAGATGCACCGCCTCGAGCAGGTAGGGCATGAGCACCCGATTGACCAGGAAGCCGGGTGAGGACTT
>JANTHJ010000172.1 GCA_024762475.1 Chromatiales bacterium
CCGTCGGTGACCTCGTGCAGGCGCGGGATCAGGCTGACGAAGGTGCTCTTGCCGCTGCCCGAGGCGCCCACCAGGGCGGTGAAGCTGTTGGGTGCGATCGTCAGGTCCAGTGGCCCCAGGGCATCCCGGTCGGCCCCTGGGTAGCGGAACCGTACCTGCTCGAAGCGCAGCTCGCCGCGCGGTCGTTCGATCTGCCGGGTGCCGCTGTCGTGCTCAGGCAGCTCGTCGAGCAGGGCGAACACGCTTTCGGCGGCGGCGAGGCCCCGCTGCAGCGGGTCGGTGAGCTTGATCAGTCGTTTGACTGGCGAGAACAGCAGCCCCAGGGCGGTGAAGAAGGCAACAAAGCCGCCGACGCTGAGCTGATCTTCCACCGCGCGGTTGGTGCCGATCCAGATCACGGCGGCCATGATCAGCGCGCCGACGAATTCCACGATGGGTACACCGATGGTGGAGGCGACGGCCAGCTTGAACTGTTGATGGCGGATCGCCTTGGCAATGCGGTCGAAACGCCGGCGCTCGTATTCCTGGCCGCCGTGGATCTTGATCACCTTCTGGCCGCGGGTAGACTCTTCGAGGACGTGGGTCATGTCGCCGAAGCTCTGCTGCAGCTCGCGGCTCAGGCGACGCTGGCGGCGACCCACGTATTTTGCGATCAGCGCGACGGTCGGCAGCAGGATGAAGGTAAACAGGCTGAGCTGCCAGTCCAGCCAGAAGACGTAGGCCAGCAGACCGATGACCGTGAGGCTGTCCTTGATCAGGGCATTGAAGACCTGGACCCCGGCGTGCGAGATCTGCGATACGTCGTAGGTGAAGCGCGAGATCACATTGCCGCTGACGGTGCGCTCATAGAAGGCGGTGGGCAGACTGAGCAGACGATCGAACATCTCCTCGCGCAGCTGGTGCATCAGGCGGGTGGAGATGGCCGCGAAGGCGGCGCTGCTGCCCAGCTGCGCCAGCCCACGGAAGAGGAACAGCGTGACCAGGGCGAGCGGGGCCCATTTGAGATAGAAGGGATCGCGTTCGACGAAGGTGCCGTCCAGCAGCGGTTTGAGCAGCGCCGGGATGCCTGCCTCGGAGGCGGCGAGCAGCACCATCGCGAGGATGCCCGCGGCGAAGATCTTCCAGTAGGGCTTGAAGTAGCCTAACAGGCGCAGCAGGGTCTCGCGGCTGGACGGGGGCAGGGGCTGCATCAGTGCTTTCGGCCCCCACCCCAGCCCTCCCCCTGCGAGGGGGAGGGGGCTGTAAGAGTGACCATCCCTCTTCCCTGCCAGGGGATGGGTTCCCCCCTCCTAGCCTCCCCCCGCAAGCGGGGGGAGGGACGGGATAGGCATTTTCTCTGCCAGAAGTGAGATGGGACGGGGTGCCCCAGAACCCACACCGGCCTTTGCTCCCTCCCCACTCGTGGGGAGGGTTGGGGTGGGCAATTCGAAACAGGCCATGGCGTTCGCTCCCTCCCCACTTGTGGGGAGGGTTGGGGAGGGGAAGCGCGGAACAGCCCGGCCTGCGCCGAACCTTTCACCTCTCCAGCGCCTCTTTGAGCACGTCCACGATCCGGTCCTGCGTCTCCTCGTCCAGGTAGGGATGCATCGGCAGGCTGAATACCCGATCCTGCAGCCCGTGGGCCACCTCCAGGCTGCCGCTGACCCGCGAGCGGTCCGCCAGCGCAGGCTGTTGATCGAGCGTGATGGGGTAGTACACCGCGGTCGGAACTCCCGCCTGCTGCAGGGCCTCGCGCACCCCTTCCCGGTCGTCCACCTGCAGGGTGTACTGGGCATAGACGCTCTGATAGTCGGACGGGATATAGGGCGTCACGCATTCCGCGTCGGCCAGCAGCGTGCTGTAGCGGGCGCCGATGCGGGCGCGGTCTTCCACCTCCTCGTCGAAGATGGCCATCTTGGACAGGATCACCGCTGCCTGGATGCCATCCATGCGGCCGTTGATGCCCAGCCGAGGATGGTGATAAGGCGCGTCCTGGCCATGGTTGCGCAGCTCGCGCAGACGGGTGGCGATGACCTCGTCATTGGTGAAGCAGGCGCCGCCGTCGCCGTAGCACCCCAGCGGCTTGGCCGGGAAGAAGCTGGTGCAGCCGATGGTCGACAGCCCGCAGGAGCGCCGCCCCTTGTAGCGGGCGCCGAAGCTCTGTGCCGCGTCCTCGATCACCGGCAGCCCGTGTTCGGCGGCGATCTCGTTGATGCTGTCCATGTCGGCACACAGGCCGAACAGACCGACCGGCATGATCGCGCGGGTCTGCTCGGTGATCGCCGCGGCCAGGTTGCTGGGGTCCAGGTTGTAGCTCACCGGGTCGATGTCGACGAACACCGGGGTGGCGCCCACCAGGCCGATCACCTCGGCGGTGGCAATGAAGCTGAACGGGGTGGTGATCACCTCGTCGCCAGGGCCGATCTCCAGCGCCATCAGGGCCAGCAGCAGGGCGTCGGTGCCGCTGGCCACCGAGACGCAGTGCGCCGTCCCGACATACTCCGCCAGTTGCCCTTCCATCTCTGTGACCTCGGGGCCAAGGATGTACTGGCCGTGGTCGAGGAGGGCGGCGATGCGCCGGTCGAGATCGTCGCGGATGCGAAGCTGCTGGGTCTTGAGATCGATGAACTGCATGGGTGGTCCAGGTTATGCAAAGGGGGATTCTAACCGATACATGGGCCAAACCCATCCGCGCCCGTGATGAGTTTGGCTCCCAGATACAGCCGTCGGGGCTAAGGCCCCTCCCACGGTGGGATAATGATCTGTGGGAGGGTCTTCAGGCCCGACAAACCGGAGTGATTGGTTGGTCTTCAAACAGATGCAGCGGTCGGGGCTAAAGCCCCTCCCATGGCGGAGCTTTGGTGGCCTTCAGGCCCGACCACGAACCTTGCGTCGCCTCGCCGGATAGGGTGGCGGACCCTCGTCGGGTCGGGTCTTGAATCGTCGATGGATCCAGTTGTACTGCTCGGGGGCGCGCCGTACCCAGTCCGAGAAGATGTCGTTGATGCGCTGGGTCTCCTGTTGCGGATCGCCGGAGGGGAAATCCTCCAGCGCGGGCTCGATACGCAGCCGGTATCCCTGTCGTTCGCGGAAGAGGACGAAGGGCACCACCCGCGCGCCGCTGGTGCGGGCGAAGCGGCTGGTGGCGGTATGGGTCGCGGCGGGCACCCCCATGAAGGTGGCGAACACCTTGCCCTTGCGCCCGTAGTTCTGATCGGGCGCGAACCACACGCCCTTGCCCTCCTTGAGGGCGCGGATCATGGTCCGTACATCGTCGCGCGGGATGATGCCCTGCAGATGCCGGCCCCGGTGACGTTGCAGCAGGGCCTCGATCACCGGGTTTTCGTTGGGCCGGTACATGGCGTAGCTGGGTCGGCGCGCCCCCAGATAGCGGCCGGAGAGTTCCAGTGAACTGAAGTGGGCGGTCAGGAAGATGGTGCCGAG
>JANTHJ010000173.1 GCA_024762475.1 Chromatiales bacterium
CCCTCCGAGGTCAGGTCCTCCTCACGATAGTCACGTCCCAGCTGACGACGCACCAGCTGGATGAAGGCAGGGTAACGATGCTGCTGCCCATGTCCCTTGCCCGCCACCCCCAGTGGCTGGGCCTTGGCACGCCGCGCCTCCTCGGCACTGATGAATCCCTGCTTGAGCATCTGGTCGATCACCAGGTTGCGGCGCTTGCGCGCGCGCTCGGGATGACGGCGCGGGTTGTAATAGGAGGCGCCCTTGACCAGGCCCGCCAACAACGCGGTCTCGTGCAGGCGCAGCTCGCTCAGCGGCCGATTGAAGTAGAAGTAGGCGGCCAGGCCAAAGCCATGGATGGCGCGCGCGCCGTCCTGACCAAGGTAGACCTCGTTCGCATAGGCCTCGAGGATCTCGTCCTTGCTGTAGCGGGCCTCGACGATCAGCGCCATCAGCGCCTCGTTGAACTTGCGCCACAGGCTCCGCTCCGGACTGAGGAAGAAGTTCTTCACCAGCTGCTGAGTCAGGGTGCTGCCGCCCTGCACCACCCCACCGGCACGCAGGTTGCTCCAGACGGCGCGCGCAATGCCCCTCGGGTCAATGCCGTGATGTTCGAAGAAACGCCGGTCCTCCACCGCCAGCAGCGCCTGGACCAACGAGTCCGGCAGATCCTCGCGCCGCACCAGCACCCGGTCCTCGCGGTGCGCGGGATAGATGCTGCCGATCTCGGCGGGCTCCAGGCGCACGATATCCAGGGTTCGGCCGCGGCCATCGGTGAGGCGACTCACCTGCCCGCCGGCCAGGCGGATGTCCAGGGTCAGCGGTGGCTGCTCGCCGTCCCAGAAATGGAAGGCACGGGTGCGCACCCGGTAGTGGCTGCCGCCTCCCGACCATTGGGCACCGGCGGCCGGGCGCCGCATCTTGCGGTAGCCGAGTATCTGCAACTCGTGACGCAGCTGCGCCGGGCTCAGCGCGGCGCCCTCGTAGAGCTCCAGCGGGCGGGCATAGACGCGTGCCGGCACCGCCCAGCGCTTGCCCTCGAAGGCGACTCGCACCTGGTGGGAGAGATACAGCGTATAGCCCCCGAGCAGGATGACGCCGAGCACCACCAGCCCGGCGAGCCAATGCCAGAGCGATCCCTTGCTACGCCTGGTGCGTTTTTGCTTGCGGCTGGACTTGCGGGTGGTGGTCGTCTTGCGCGATTTGGTCTTCTTGCGGGTCGGCTGCCTGCGCCGGCCCCTGGGGCGTTGAGCCATTCAGAAACCTCGGTTGAATTGTGCAGTGCATTCGGACAGGAAGCGCGCACCCTGAATACAGGCTACAGGCCGGAATCCGCGACATACTGGCCGAACATCCCGGATTGCGCTTCGCTCCATCCAGGCTACATCCTCAGGGTCGTCCCGCGCATGGCGGTCGGGCCTGAAGACCCTTCCACGGGGCCCTAGCTCCCTTCCAGGACCAGGCCATCGACCTTCTGGAAGCCGCGCGGCAGCTTGTTGCCCCGGCGCCCGCGCTCGCCCTCGTAGGCATTGAGATCGGCCGCCTTGAGGGTGAGGTGACGCTTGCCCGAGAGCACGCGGACCCGGCCGCCCTCGGGGACCACCAGCACGCCGACCACGTATTCCGACCGATCGGCCACCGCCTTTGACGGTATTCCGATGATCTTGTTCCCCTTGCCCCGCGCCATCGCCGGCAACTCGCTGGCAGGAATCACCAGCATCCGCCCAGCGCTGCTGACCGCAACCACCCGGTCGGTCTCCGGATCGTGCAACGGGCTGGGCTTGAGTACCCGCGCGCCCTCCGGCAGCCGCAACACCGCCTTGCCGCCCTTCTTGTTGGCCAGCAGGTCCTTGGCCTGGACGCGAAAGCCGTAGCCTGCATCGGAGGCGAGCAGCCACCAGCGCTCGGGATCGCCACCGATCGCGGCGACGAAGGCCGCGCCCGCCGGTGGGGTGAAACGCCCGGTCAGCGGCTCGCCCTGCCCGCGCGCCGAAGGCAAGGTATGGGCGAGCAGGGAATAACTGCGGCCGGTGGAATCGAGAAAGATCACCGGCTGATTGCTGCGCACCCGCGCCGAGTCGAGATAGGCATCCCCCGCCTTGTAGCTGAGTTCCGCCGGATCGATCTCGTGCCCCTTGGCCGCGCGCACCCAGCCCATCTCCGAAAGCACCACGGTGACCGGCTCGCTCGGCGCCAGTTCGGTCTCGTCCATCGCCTCGGCGGGCTCGCGCTGTACGATGGGCGAGCGCCGCTCATCACCGAACTTCTGGGCATCGGCCGCCAGCTCTTTCTTGACCAGGGTCTTCATGCGCGCCTTCGAGCCCAGGGTCTTCTCCAGTTCCTGGCGCTCGCGTTCCAGCTCCTCCTGCTCGCCCCGGATCTTCATCTCCTCGAGGCGGGCCAGTTGGCGCAGACGGGTGTCGAGGATGTAGTCGGCCTGGACATCGGTCAGGGAGAAGCGCGCCATCAGTACCGGCTTGGGCTCGTCCTCGGTGCGGATGATGCGGATCACCTCGTCCAGGTTGAGAAAGGCGATCAACAGGCCTTCCAACAGGTGCAGCCGGTCGACGACCTTGTCGAGCCGGTATTGCAGGCGCCGGCGTACCGTCTCGAAGCGGAATTCCAGCCACTCGCGTAGCAGGGTGCGCAGGTCCTTGACCGCCGGCCGGCCATCCAGGCCGATCATGTTGAGATTGACGCGGTAGGTGCGCTCCAGATCGGTGGTGGCGCACAGGTGGCGCATCAGGCGGTCGAGGTCGACCCGGTTGGAACGCGGCACGATCACCAGGCGGGTCGGGTTCTCGTGATCGGACTCGTCCCGCAGATCCTCCACCCAGGGCAGCTTCTTGGCCTGCATCTGCTGGGCGATCTGCTCCAGGATCCGCGCCCCCGAGACCTGGTGGGGCAAGGCGGTGATGACCACGCTGCCATGCTCCACCTCCCAACGGGCGCGGGCGCGTACCGAACCATTGCCGGTCTCATAGATCCGGCGCAGGTCGTAGGGGTCGGAGATGATCTCCGCCTCGGTGGGATAGTCCGGCCCCTGGATGTGCTCGCACAGCTCGCCCACCGTGGCCTTCGGCTGCTCGATCAGACGGATGCAGGCGGCTGCCACCTCACGCAGATTGTGCGGCGGGACATCGGTGGCCATGCCGACCGCAATGCCGGTGCCGCCGTTGAGCAGCACATTGGGCAGGCGCGCCGGCAGGGCCTTTGGCTCGTCCAGGGTACCGTCGAAATTGGGCTGCCAGTCGACAGTACCCTGCCCCAGCTCGGATAGCAGCACCTGGGCGTAGGGCGTGAGGCGCGCCTCGGTGTAGCGCATCGCCGCAAAGGACTTGGGGTCGTCCGGCGAGCCCCAGTTGCCCTGCCCGTCGATCAGGGGATAGCGGTACGAGAACGACTGGGCCATCAAGACCAT
>JANTHJ010000174.1 GCA_024762475.1 Chromatiales bacterium
TCGATTTTGTCGATGTGGATTCGGACAAGTGGCGGCAGTATGCCGAGACCCATCCGGGGCCTTTGCGCTGGGTCTATGCGCGCGAGGCCAAGCGACTGTTCGAGTTCGACCGTGACGTGGCCTTGCGCTTCGATGCCAGCCTGTTCGTGTGCCAGGCGGAGGCGGATCTGTTCCGCCGGCTGGTGCCGGAGGCAAAGGATCGGATCGGCCACTACGACAATGGGGTCGATCTGGACTATTTCTCGCCGACAGAAGAATTCCCGAATCCTTTTCCCGGCAACACCAAGGCATTGGTGTTCACCGGCGCCATGGACTATTGGCCCAACGAGGATGCGGTGACCTGGTTCGCCGAGGCAGTCTTTCCGCAGCTGCGGTCCAGCGATCCGGACGTGGCGTTCTATATCGTCGGCTCGCGCCCCACCGAGCGGGTGCGCAAGCTTGCCGAACGTGATGGCGTGACGGTCACCGGCAGGGTGGCCGATGTCAGACCCTATCTGAAACATGCCCTGGCCGCCGTGGCGCCGATGCGGGTGGCCCGGGGCATCCAGAACAAGGTGCTGGAAGGGATGGCGATGCAGCGCCCGGTCATCGTCTCGCCCGAGGGCCTCGAGGGTATAGGGGCGGTCGACGGCCGGGAGGTGCTTCTCGCTCGGGTACCAGCCGACTATGTCCGGCATGTGGAGGCCCTGCTGGCGGGTGAATGTCCGGAGATCGGAACGGCCGCACATGCCTTGGTCGTGTCCCGCTTCGACTGGAGCCAGACCCTGCCAAGGGTCAGGCAGGTGCTGGAAGGGGCATCGCCAGCAGAGGCCGGCCACGAATGAGCATGGCGAAGGAAGCGGGCGATTCCACCATACCCCTGGTGGCGCATGTCATCTACCGCCTGGATTTCGGGGGGCTCGAGAATGGCCTGGTCAACCTGGTCAATCACCTGCCCAGGTCACGCTATCGCCATCTGATTGTCTGCCTGACCGATTTCACCGACTTTGCGCAACGGATCGAGCGTGACGATGTCGAGCTCATTGCACTGCACAAGCGTCCCGGGCACGACTGGCGCCTCTACCGCGATCTGTACCGCCTCTTCAGGCGTTATCGCCCGGCCATCGTGCACTCGCGTAACCTGGCGGCGTTGGAATCGCAGCTCCCGGCCTGGCTGGCCGGCGTCCCGGTGCGCATTCACGGCGAGCACGGGCGCGACATGTCGGACCCGGATGGCACCCGGCGCCGCTACATCCTCCAGCGTCGAATGCTGCGCCCCTTCGTGTCGCACTACATCGCGCTTTCCGGTGAACTGGAGGACTACCTGACGGGCAGGATTGGGGTGGACCGAGGTGCGGTTACCCGGATCCTCAATGGTGTGGACGTCGAGCGCTTTCGGCCAGACCGCAGGAACCGGAATCTGTTGCCTCAACAGTTTCAGGGGGCCGGCAGGATCGTTTTCGGTACCGTGGGGCGGCTCGACCCAGTCAAGGATCAGCTCACCCTGGTCCGCGCCTTTGCGCTGCTATTGAACAAACTGCCCGAGGCCGAGCAGACCTGCCGCCTGGCGCTGATCGGGGATGGTGGTGAACGCGAACGGCTCGAGAACGAAGCGGGCCAGCTGGGGATTGGCGATCATGTCTGGTTTGCCGGCATGCGCTCGGACGTGCCAGCGCTGCTGCAGGCGCTGGATGTGTTCGTGCTGCCCTCGCGGGCCGAGGGCATATCCAATACCATCATGGAGGCGATGGCCTCGGGCTTGCCGGTCGTGGCGACGGCAGTCGGGGGTAATCCCGAGCTGGTGGTCGATGGAGAGACCGGCCGCCTGGTGCCACCGGTTGATCCAGTCGCGATGGCCGACGCAATGTGTGAATACGTGGCGGCATCGAGTCTGCGGTGTGCCCATGGTCAAGGCGCAAGGCGCCGTGCCGAAGAGGCGTTCAGCCTCGAGGCCATGGTGGCGGCGTATGATGGTGTCTATCAAAAGCTCCTCGGACGGTTCGAGTCCGGCGAATGGCAGGGAGAGGGCAGTTAGGCGATGTGCGGTATTGTTGGGATCTTCGATACACGGGGCAGGGAAGCGGTCGACCGCCAGTTGCTCGAGCAGATGAACCAGAGCCAGTTCCATCGTGGGCCGGACGAGGGGGGGGTTCACCTCGAGCCCGGCCTGGGGTTGGGGCATCGGCGCCTGTCGATCATCGATCTGTCCAGCGGACAGCAGCCGCTGTTCAATGAAGACCATAGCGTGGTGGTCACCTACAACGGTGAGATCTACAACTTTCCGGAACTGACCGCCGAACTCAAATCCCTGGGACATGTTTTTCGCACCCATTGCGATACCGAGGTGATCGTCCATGCCTGGGAGCAGTGGGGCGATGCCTGTGTCGAACGCTTCCGCGGCATGTTTGCGTTCGCCGTCTGGGACCGGAACCGTCAGACCCTGTTCCTTGCGCGGGATCGCCTTGGCATCAAGCCCCTTTTCTATGCCCTGCTGCCCGATGGGCGCTTCGTGTTCGGTTCTGAACTCAAGGCGTTGAAGCTGCATCCGGGCCTGTCAAGGACGATCGATCCCACCGCCGTGGAGGAATACTTCGCCTTCGGCTATGTGCCCGAGCCCAAGACCATCTATCGCGATGTCTGGAAGCTGCCGCCCGGCCACACCCTGCTGCTGCGTCGCGGCGAGGCCCTGGCGCCTCCCCGGCAATACTGGGATGTCGCCTTTCGGCCACTCGGTCACCTAGGAGAGGACGAGGCCGCACAAGAGCTGACCGCACGCTTTGAAGAGGCGGTGCGGATCCGCATGATCGCCGAGGTCCCGCTCGGCGCGTTCCTCTCGGGCGGTGTGGACTCGAGTGCCGTGGTGGCGCTGATGGCCGGGCTCTCGAATGATCCGGTCAATACCTGTTCCATTTCCTTCGGCGACCCGAAATTCAACGAGGCGAACTATGCGGAGATGGTGGCCGAGCGCTACCATACGGCGCACCGGGTGGAGCAGGTCGACCCGGAAGACTTCGACCTGGTCGACCATCTGGCCGGTCTTTACGACGAGCCCTATGCGGACAGTTCGGCCCTGCCGACCTACCGGGTTTGCGAGCTGGCCAAGAAACAGGTGACTGTCGCCCTGTCTGGCGACGGTGGAGACGAGAACCTGGCCGGCTACCGGCGTTATCGGTGGCATACCTACGAAGAGCGCATGCGCTCACTGTTGCCTGCTGGCCTGCGGCAGCCGCTGTTCGGCTTCCTGGGTCGCGTGTATCCCAAGGCCGATTGGGCACCGAAGATATTCCGCGCGAAATCGACCTTCGAGGCGATGGCACGGGACACCCTCCAAGGCTATCTGCATAGCGTCTCCCTTTTCTCCAACCAGATGCGGGGGCAGCTGTTCAGTGATCGGCTGAAGCA
>JANTHJ010000175.1 GCA_024762475.1 Chromatiales bacterium
TCGAGGCGTGCATAGAAGTTCAGGTTGATCAGGTCCCGCCCATAGGTGCCGGGAAAGCTGCGCTTGTTGTTCACCAGCGGCACCTGGGCGACTTCCGGCCCCAGCACGTCATTGCCCGCAGCGCTGATGAAGATCAAGTCGAATTTCTCGCCGAACTGGGTGGATCGAAGTAGTTTCTTCAATTTTTTCATCTGCGGGCCATTCGCGCGAAAGATGGCGTCAGAGCTGCCATAGACCGTGCCGGCGTTGTCACCGGGGTCGCCGAGATTGAGCACCAGGTAGTCGTCCTCATCGGCCTTGCTCAACTGCACGGCCAGGTTGTCCATCTGCAGGTGCGAGACCCAGGAATCGCCCTCGACCAGGATCTTGCGGGTGAAGTGGCCTTGCCGCGAGCGGTCTGAGAAATCGTCTTCGTTGAACACGACGGTCATGGCGGCATCCTCCCTTGTGTTTTTCTCCAAGCATAGTCACAACCGCAGAAGTTGCTGCTCAGTTCGCCGGGCGCAGCCGCACGAGCCTGCCGTTATCGGCGTCGGTGAGCAGGTAGAGCAGGCCATCGGGCCCCTGGCGCACGTCGCGGATGCGCCCCAGGGCGTCGGCCAGCATGCGCTCTTCGTGTAGCACCTTGTCGCCGTCGAGCCGCACCCGCACCAGCAGGCGGAACTTGAGCGAGCCGATGAACAGGTCGCCGCGCCAGGCCGGAAAGCGGTCGCCGGTATAGAAGGCCATGCCGGACGGGGCGATCGACGGCACCCAGTAGTAGATGGGCTGCTCCATCCCGGGCTTGTGGGTCCCCTCACCGATGGGCCGGCCGGTGACATATTCCCGCCCATAGGTGATCACCGGCCAGCCGTAGTTCTTGCCCGCCTCCGGGATGTTCAACTCGTCGCCGCCCTGAGGCCCGTGCTCATGGGTCCAGAGGCGCCCGGTGGCCGGGTGCAGCGCGGCGCCCTGCATGTTGCGATGGCCATAGCTCCAGATTTGCGGCCGGGCGTTCTTTCGTCCGACGAAGGGGTTGTCCGGCGGCACCTGCCCGTCGGGAAAGATACGGATCAGCGACCCGGCGTGGCGGCTCAGGTCCTGGGCGCTCATGCGATCGCCGCGGTCGCCGAGGGTTATGAACAGATGACCCTCCCGGTCGAAGACCAGGCGTGAGCCGAAGTGATAGGTCTTGGTCGTTTTCGGCAGCTGACGAAAGATCACCTGCACGTTCTCCAATCGGTGGCCGTTCAGTTCGCCGAAGGCCACTGCCGTGCCATAGCCCCCGGCGCCCCTTTCGGCAAAGGAGAAATAGACCCGCCGGTTGCGCGCGAAGTCGGGGTGTAGCGCCACATCCAGCAGTCCACCCTGGCCATACTGGCGAATGGATGGCAGGCCGGCGACCGGCTGTGGGTCGAGCCGACCGTCGGGAAGGACGATCCGCAGCCGCCCGATCCGCTCGGTTACCAGCATGCGGCCGTCCGGCAGAAAGGCCAGGGACCAGGGGTGGTTCAGGCCCTCGGTGAGCACTTCGTACTCGATGCGCTGCAGTTCGGTGTTCACCGGCGCAGCCGACAGGTTCCCAGGGGCCAACATCAGCAGCAGGAGCAGCAATGAAAGAAGGGGCGTCATATCACCAGTCTAGTCAGTCGCCTTGATTTTTTCCTCGATGGCACCAATGCTGAGCACATGAGAAGGGTACTCTTCACATCCTTACTGCTTTTCTTCGGCTTACAGGTGACCGCCATGGCCTTCGAGATCTCTTCGCCCGCCTTTCCGCACAAGGGGAGCATCCCTGCGAAATACACCTGCGACGGTGACGATATCTCGCCACCGCTGGTATGGAGCGACGTCCCGCAGGGTACACGGAGCCTGGCGCTGATCGTGGACGACCCGGATGCCCCCGACCCGGCCGCGCCCAAGATGACCTGGGTGCATTGGGTGCTGTACAACATTCCGCCCAACAGCACAGGGTTGCCCGAGGCGGTTTCGCGCGCGGATCTGCCGTCGGGCACGGGCGAGGGCATCAACGACTGGAAGCGTACCGGCTATGGTGGCCCCTGCCCGCCGATCGGGCGACATCGCTATTTCTTCAAGCTGTATGCGCTTAAGGTGGTGCTGCCCTTCACCGATCCGCTGACCAAGCCCGAGCTGCTCGATGCCATGGAGGGGCATGTGCTGGACGAGGCGGTGCTGATGGGGACCTATCAACGCTGAGCCGGGGGGTCTGATGTCGTCGCAGCCCGAGATCCGGGCGGTCCTGTTCGACTATGGCGGGGTGCTGGCCGAGGAAGGCTTCTTCGACGGCATGCAACAGCTCGGCCGCGAGCAGGGCCTGCCCAACGCCGATGAGCTGCCGCGTATCGGTCTGGACGTCGTCTACGAGACCGGCTATGTCACTGGCCGCGGCAGCGAGGCGGCATTCTGGGAGCGGTTGCGCGAACGCACCGGCCTGCGTGGCAGCGACGCAGAGCTGCGCCGGCCGATCTTCGAGGGCTTCGTTCTGCGGCCGGGGATGCTCGCCCTGGTGCGGCAGCTGCGCGAGGCAGGCTACCGCGTCGGTCTGCTCAGCGACCAGACCGACTGGCTCGACCGATTGGACGAGCGCGATCATTTCTATCCGGCGTTCGACGATCTGTTCATCAGCTATCACCTGGGCATGGGCAAGCGCGACGAGGCCCTGTTCGACTATGTGGCCAAGACGCTGGACCTGCCGCCTGCTGCGATTCTGTTCATCGACGACAACCCCGGCAATGTCGAACGCGCTCGTCGGCACGGCTGGCAGGCGATCCGGTTTACTGGCGAGGAACCCCTGCGGGAGGAGCTGTCGAAGCGCTTGGGGCTGCCCCCTCACCCCAGCCCTCTCCCCCGCGGGGGAGAGGGGGCGTAGTGGTGGATTGCGTCGTGTCTCCCTGTCCCTTCGGGGGTGTATGGCGAGGTGGCGGGGCTGCGATATCTCTCCCTCTCCCCTCGAGGGGAGAGGGCTGGGGTGAGGGGTGAACACATCCAAACTCAATCGAATGATCTCACCTTCCCGCGCATCTGCTTGTGTCGCGCGCGGCGCTTCTTTTCCTCGATCCGGCGTGTCTTGGCCGCGGCGGTGGGCTTGGTGGGCACGCGCTTTTTCTGCACCCGCCCGGCCTTGCGGATCAGCTCGGCGAGGCGCTCCAGGGCATCCTCACGATTGCGCTCCTGGGTGCGGAAGCGCTGGGCCTTGAGGGTGATCACGCCGTCCTTCGAGATACGCGC
>JANTHJ010000176.1 GCA_024762475.1 Chromatiales bacterium
CTGATGCAGCAGGCGGACGTGGTGGTTTACGACCGACTGGTGGCCAAGGCAGTGTTGGACATGACCCGACGCGACGCGCGCCGCATCTATGTCGGCAAAGAGCGGGACAACCATGCCATGCGCCAGGAAGAGATCAACCAGCTGCTGGCCGACCTCGCGAAGGAAGGGCACCGGGTACTCAGGCTCAAGGGCGGCGACCCCTTCATCTTTGGACGCGGCGGCGAGGAGATCGACACCCTGGCCGAGCAGGGGGTGCCCTTCCAGGTGGTACCGGGCATCACCGCGGCGTCGGGCTGCGCCAGCTATGCCGGTATTCCTCTGACCCACCGAGACTACGCCCAGTCCGTCACCTTCGTCACCGGCCATCTCAAGGACAACAGTATGAACCTCAACTGGGCGCAGCTCGCCCAGCCGGCACAGACCGTGGTGTTCTACATGGGCCTGAAGGGGCTGCCGGTGATCAGCCGCGAGCTGCAGGCCCACGGCATGCCGGGCGATACGCCTGCGGCGCTGGTGCAACAGGGGACCACCCACCAGCAACGGGTCTTCACCAGCACCCTCGCCGAGCTGCCCACCGTGGCCGAGCGCGAGCAGCCCAAGCCGCCGACCCTCATCATCGTCGGCGAAGTGGTCCAGCTACACGAGAAACTGTCGTGGTTCCGCACACCCGAACAGTCCGAGCAAGGCGCCACCAGCCCGGTGGAGCCGGGCACCGAGCTGTAGGTCAGAATCCGTCCCGACCGCGTCGGGGCCGGCCGCGGAGGTGCCGAGGTTGCCCTGCTACTTCCTGCGCCAGGCCCCGGCGGCGTCCTGGTACCAGTAGCCCGAACTGGCCTCCTGCACCCAGACCTTGGCAAAGGTGGCGCGGATCTCCTTCTCCCACTCGGGATGGCCGTTGGCCCGGGCGATCTCGCGATACAGGGCATTGCGATCCCGGTTCTCGGCGGCCACCAGCTTCTTGACCCGGGAACGGTCACGCAACGAAGCAGCCGAAAGATCCCGAATCGCCACCAGGCCATTGCGGTCGAAACCGATCACCCCCGCGCGGTAGAAGGGCGCCAGCTGGCGCTGCCGCGCCGCCATGGAGGCCCGCAGGCGCTTGATGGCCGGGCTGCTGATATCGATATCCGCGTTGCCGGCAGCATGGGCAGCCGGCACCAGGGCGTCCAGCAGGCCCATGGCCAGATGGCGTCCCAGCCCCTCCAGGTCCAGCGACGATTGTGGCTTGTCGCCGGTCTTCGGTGACTCGGATGGCTTGCCCTCCTTGCCCAGCACGTCACGCACGATAGTCCGTGCGGCCTCTTCCGCCGCCGCCGCAGGGAAATAGATATTGATGGTGACGCAGGACGCCAGTACCAGGGCCAGCATCGGCCAGATCGCCACGGACCGTTTCATGCCTCTTCTCCTTTCATTGCAACTGCATGCCTTCGACACGGATGCCGCGTAAACGTGCCACCAGGTCCTGCCAGGCAACCTCGCGATTGCGTCCGATGACATCGATACGCGGGATACCCGCGCCCTTGACCAGATAATAACCGCCATCCGGCGCCGGAATGCCATCGATCCGGGCCCGGTCGCCCCGCTGCTCGACCTTCAGCTCGATACGGTCATAGGAAAACTCCTTGAACAGGCCGAGGAAGCCGCTGGACAGGGCACCCGACACCCCGTTGCCCAGTTCGGTCAGGTTCTCCACCGCGCGCTGGCTGATGCGATGCCGGCGATCGTCGTCGGGAGACGAATAGAGCCGCGCATCGAAGTGATCGGGCTCCCAGGCCACCAGGCGCAGATCGCGGATTTCACCGTCCAGCCGGCCCTGGATATCGCCGAAGGAAAAGGTACGGGTAAGCTGCAGCAGATCGAGGCGACGCAGACGCAGATTGGCGGTGAGCAGCGGCGCCGCCGACCCCAGTTCGGACAGGCGCAGATCGCTCAGCACCAGACGGCCGTCGAAGGCCTCGATCACGATGTCCCCGGCCGCCTGCAGCTCGCCATTGCGATAGCGGGCCCGAGGGATGCGTGCATTGACCCTTCCGGCCATGCGCGGCCAGCCCAGGTCGGCCGTCAACGTCTGCAGCGAAAGACCCTGCAGACGCAGACCGAAACCACCCTCGCCGCCGGCATCGGTCATCAGCCAGGTCGCCTCTGGGATGCTCAGCCTTCCCTCGTAGAAGGGGATTTCCAGGGGCTGCACCAGATAGGCATAGCGACCGGCGCTGTTGAGCACCAGCCGGCTGGCACCGAAATCCAGCGGTCCGACATGGGCGGCGCCGAAACGCAGGCTGCTGTCGGGCGCCTCGCCCTTCGCCACCCAGTGCAGATCACCGCTGAGCTCGCTCAGGCCAAAGCGCCCCTGTTGTTGCTCGAGACCGGCGTTCAGGAGGGCTACATCCAGTGCCGCCAAGGCCCCATCGGCCCAGCGCAGATGCGCACCGCCCTTTCCTTTCACCGTCGATTCTCCTACTGCGGTATCCAACAGCCAGGGCTGCGCCCAGGTGGCGAACAGCCGCCCCAGATCGTCACTGTCCAGGCGCAGCGCAAGGGTCTTTGGCGCCAAGGGTTCGAGATCCACGCTTCCGCTCCCCCGGACCTGAAGTGCCCCACCTGCATCGAGATGCAATTTCTTAAAGGACACGCGCCCTGGCCGCCAGCGTCCATCAGCCACCAGCCGGATCGGCTGCTTGCCCAGGTCGACGAACACCGGATCACTGTAGACCTCGCCGCCAGTGACAGAAAGACTCGATCCCCCTACCCAATCCGCCCCCCGTTTGCGCGCCGCAACACTCAGCCTCAGCCCGACCTTTTCACCCGCCTGCTCGCCGGCCGTATCGCTCCAGCTGAGCCCTCTTCCCCGGGCCGTCAGCGCAAAATATTGCACCTCGCTGCCCCTGCCCCGCACCTCCAGATCGACAGAGAGGCGACCACCCAGTCGTTCGATACCCAACGTGTGGAGCCGCGTGCGAAGCTCCGGCACCTTCGCCAGCCTGATCCCAGGACTCTTCAGATCGAGCCGCCATCCGCCCCCATCCATGTGCAACCGTCCGTTCAGCTTGCCCGCCGCATGCCGCAGGCCCCTGAACCCCGCCGACCAGTGATCGCTATCGCGCCAGTCGATATCCAACACCACCTGTTGCCGGCCCCAGGGGGTCTTGGCCACCTCCAGGACGGCATCCGGGCACCGCAGTCGCGGCCACAGGGCCTGCGAGT
>JANTHJ010000177.1 GCA_024762475.1 Chromatiales bacterium
AATCGGTGCGCGGCTCCTCGCCGGATGCAGCATTGTATTGGCTGGCGCGGATGCTCGATGGCGGTTGCGACCCGCTCTATATCGCGCGCCGGGTGGTTCGCATGGCCTCTGAGGATATCGGGAATGCCGACCCACGGGCGCTGCAGATCGCGCTCAATGCCTGGGACGTGCAGAGTCGCCTCGGCAGCCCGGAGGGCGAGCTGGCCATCGCCCAGGCGGTGGTCTATCTTGCCTGCGCGGCCAAGAGCAATGCGGTGTATAGCGCCTTCAAGCAGGCGATGAAGCTGGCGCGCGAATCGGGCTCGCTGGAGGTGCCGCTGCATCTGCGCAACGCGCCGACCAAGCTGATGAAGGAACTCGACTACGGCAAGGCCTATCGCTATGCCCATGACGAGCCGGAGGGCTATGCGGCGGGCGAGAACTATTTTCCCGATGCGCTTGTCGGAACGCGGATCTACCACCCGGTGGACCGGGGGCTGGAGATCCAGATCGCGGAGAAGCTCCGTCATCTGGCCGAACTGGACCACAAGGCAGAGGAGGAATCCCGGTGACCCCGGCCGTGAAGGCGGCGAAGAAGGCCGGCATTTCTCACAGGATTCACAGCTATCGGCACGAATCGGGTAATCAGGCCTATGGCGCCGAGGCGGCAGACAAGCTGGGCTTGTCTCCCGAGCAGGTGTTCAAGACGCTGGTGGTGATGCTTGAGGGCCGCGAGCTGGCGGTGGCGGTGTTGCCCGTGGCGCGGCAGTTGTCACTCAAGGCCTGCGGACGTGCGCTCAACGCGAAGAAGGTCGCTCTGGCAGATCCTGCGCAGGTGCAACGCGCCACCGGCTATGTGCTGGGGGGCGTCAGCCCGCTCGGGCAGAAAAAACGGCTGCGGATGGTGATCGACGATGTCGCTTGGAGCTTTGAGACGATCTATGTCAGCGCCGGCCGACGTGGGTTGGAGATCGAACTGGCGCCCGATGAGCTGCAGCGACTGGCCGGGGCGATTTCGGCCGCGATCGGGGCATGAACACCCGACCGCCGGAGCACTTCGGGTAGAATGCGCCTTTTCGAGGAAGGGTGAGTGGGACAGCTATTGGCAATTGCGGCGGGTGGTGCGCTTGGGGCGGTCATGCGCTACTGGGTGTCGACCGGCGTCTATGCGTTACTCGGGAGGGGCTTTCCCTGGGGAACCCTGGCTGTCAACGTGGCAGGCTCGTTGCTGATGGGTTTCCTGTTCGTGCTGATGATCGATCGTCTGGTGGCGGGCGCGGAGTGGCGTGCCTTTGTGCTGGTGGGGTTTCTCGGTGCCTTCACCACCTTTTCGACCTTTTCCCTCGAGACCCTGACCCTGATGCAGGACGCCCTGTACCTCAAGGCAGCGCTCAACGTGCTGGTGAGCGTCGTGGCCTGCATCGCTGCTGCCATGCTGGGTGTCATCCTGGCCCGCCAGGTCGCATAGGAAACGAATCATGAAACAACAAGACGTCACGGTGGCTCGAATCTACTGCAGCGAAAAGGGTGGGCGCTATCGCGAGCTGATCGACCGGCTGCACGACCAGGAGCAGGTGGCAGGTGTCACCGCCTTTCGCGGCATCGCGGGTTTCGGGGGCTCGGGGCGAATGCACGAGGTCCACCTGCTGGATGTCTCGCTGGACCTGCCCATCGTCGTCGAGTTCTTCGATCGTCCCGAGCGCGTGGCGGCAATCCTGAGTGATATCAAAGACCTGGTCCCGCCCGGACATGTGATCTCCTGGCAAGCCAAGGCCAACCTGGAATAGACCGATGCTGGATCCGAAAAGACTGCGTGCCGACCTGGAAGGGGTGGCTCGACAACTGGCACGTCGTGGCTTCGAGCTGGCCACCGACAGGATTCGCGACCTGGAGGCGCAGCGCAAGGCGTTGCAGGTGCGCACCCAGGAGTTGCAGAACGAGCGCAACACCCGCTCCAAGTCCATCGGCCGGGCCAAGGCGGCGGGTGAGGACATCCAACCCTTGCTGGACGAGGTGGCGAGCCTGGGCGACAAGCTCAAGGCCGCCGAAGCAGACTTGGAACAGATACAGGCGGCACTGCAGGAGATCTATCTCGGCATTCCCAATCTGCCGCATGAGTCGGTACCCGAGGGCCGCGACGAGGAAGACAACCGCGAGGAACGTACCTGGGGAGAGATCCCCCGATTCGATTTCGAACCGAAGGACCATGTGGACATTGGCGAGGCGCTGGGCGGATTGGACTTCGACGCGGCGGCCAAGCTGACCGGTTCACGCTTCGTGGTGATGCATGGACAGGTGGCCCGCCTGCACCGGGCGCTGACTCAACTCATGCTGGATATTCATACCGCCGAGCATGGCTACAGCGAGACCTATGTTCCCTATATGGTCAACAGTGACAGCCTCTACGGCACCGGCCAGTTGCCCAAGTTCGCCGAGGACCTGTTCCATCTGGAGGACACCGACTACTACCTGATCCCCACCGCCGAGGTACCGGTGACCAACCTGGTGCGCGATGTGATCCTGGAGCCGGATCAGCTGCCTCGGCGCTGGGTGGCCCATACGCCCTGTTTTCGCTCGGAAGCTGGAGCCTATGGACGGGATACGCGTGGCATGATCCGACAGCATCAGTTCGACAAGGTGGAGCTGGTGCAGACGGTGCGGCCGGACGAATCCTTCGAGGCGCTGGAGGCACTCACCGGTCATGCCGAGGCCATACTGCAGCGGCTGGAGTTGCCTTACCGGGTGGTGACCCTGTGCACCGGCGATCTGGGATTCTCTTCCACCAAGACCTACGACCTCGAGGTCTGGCTGCCAGGGCAGGGAAAATATCGTGAGATCTCTTCCTGCTCCAATTTTCTGGACTTTCAGGCGCGACGCCTGAGGGTGCGCTGGCGTAACCCGGAGACCGGCAAACCCGAGCTGCTGCATACCCTGAATGGTTCGGGTCTGGCAGTGGGACGGACCCTGGTCGCGGTACTGGAGAACTATCAGCAGGCCGATGGCAGCGTGCTGATCCCGGAGGCCTTGCGGCCTTACATGGGCGGCACCGACCGACTCACGCCGCCTTGATCGATCAGCGCACCGACAGGATCAATAGCAGCACCAGCAGCACGACGGCCGAGAGGGCGAAGATCACCGAGGCCC
>JANTHJ010000178.1 GCA_024762475.1 Chromatiales bacterium
TTCTCCACATTGAAGGCCAGCAGCAATCCCAGCACCGTTCCCATCACGGTTCCCACTATCCCCAGGGTGGTGCCCTGCACCATGAAGATGCGCATGACCATGCCGGGCGGGGCACCGAAGGTCTTCATGATGGCGATGTCACTCTGCTTGTCGATCACCATCATGACCAGGGTGGTGATGATATTGAAGGCAGCGATCACCACGATCAGGAACAGCAGCAGGCCCATCATGCGCTTTTCCATCTTTAGTGCCGCAAAGAAGTTCCGGTGATAGTCGGTCCAGTTGAGTACCCGGTAGATGCCGGGCAGCTGGTTGGCCAGTTGCAGCGATACCTGTCGTGCCTGCCAGACATCGCGGATGCGAATACGCACCCCGGTGACTGCATCCCCCATGCGCAACAGCTTGGCCGCATCGCGGATATGGATCATCGCGACGCCACTGTCGTATTCGTGCATTCCAACCTCGAAGATCCCGACCACGGTGAACCGACGCAACCGGGGCACGCTACCGGCGATGGTCATGGTGAGCTGGGGCACCACCAGGGTCACCCGGGAGCCGACCTCCACGTTCAGCGATTCGGCCAGCTCACTGCCCAGGATGATGCCCCAGCGCCCGGGCTGAAGGTTTTCCAGCGACCCTTCGCGCATATGCGCCGCCACGTCCACCACCTGCGGCTCCTGCGCCGGATCGACACCCCGGATCAGGGCGCCCGCGACATATTCACCATGGGTCAGCATCGCCTGGGCCTGGATATAGGGAGCGGCGCCGATCACCTCCGGGTTCTGTTTTACCAGCGCCATTGCCTGGCGCCATTCCTCCATGCGGCCATCGAGTGCCTGGACGTCCCCGTGGGACGCCATCCCGAGGATACGCTCGCGAATCTCCTTGTGGAATCCGTTCATCACCGACAGCACCGTGATCAGGGCAATCACGCCCAAGGCGATGCCCATCGCCGAAAACAACGAGATAAAAGAGATGAAGTGGTTGCGCCGCCGCGAACGGGTGTAGCGAAGGCCGACGAAGAGGGATACCGGGCGAAACATGGCGCGCATTAGACCATATTCGCCGTATTCTGCTCACCAGGATTGACTAATGAAGCGTGACGCAAACACTTGCCATGGGCGTCCTCGCTTGTACACTTGCAACAAAGGGCGGCAGGACCCGCCCCTAATCACGGGAGTTCGCATGTTGACACGATTGGCCCTGTTCCTGGTTTTGATCTTTTCAGGCACGCATGTCATGGCTGACAAGCTCTTGATCGAGGCCATAGAAAAGGAACCGCCCAACAGCCCGCAGGGCCTTCTACGCCCCAAGGGTGGAGAGACCATGTCCCAGGTCGAAACACGTTTCGGCAAGCCCAAGGCGATCAAGGGTCCGGTCGGTGATCCGCCGATCACCCGCTGGGACTATCCCAAGTTCAGCGTCTTCTTCGAATACGATCGCGTGATCCATAGCGTCGTCGATCCCTGACCCCTCCCCGCCCTGTATGAGCGGCGCGGTTCGGCTACCCGCCGAATGGGAGCCCCAGGCCGGTGTCATGCTCACCTGGCCCCACGAGCAGACCGACTGGGCCGAGCGGCTCGGGCAGGTCGAACCGGTATTCGCGCACATCGCGACGGCCATCACCCGAGACGAGCCGCTACTCTGCGTCTGTCGCGACGAGCCGCATCGGAAGCGAATCGAACGGCTGCTGGAGGCCGCCGGCGCGAATCCGGACCGACTCCGCTTCGGCCTGTCGCCGAGCAACGACAGCTGGGCCCGGGACCACGGCCCGCTCACGACCCTCGATGACGACGACCGACCGCTCCTCCATGACTTTCGATTCGACGGCTGGGGCGGCAAGTTCCCCGCGGCCCTGGACGATGCCGTCACCCGGCGACTGTATCGCCAGGGGTGCTTTGGCGACACGCCGCTCCGGACCCATCCCCTGGTACTCGAAGGAGGCGCCATCGAGACCGACGGGCTGGGGACGCTGCTGGCGACCCGCTCGAGCATTCTGGATCCAGCGCGCAATCCCACGTGGGACGAGACGCGGATAACCGCCCTGCTTGGGGATACCCTGGGCCTCGAGCGCTTCTTGTGGCTGGATCACGGTGAGATCACCGGCGACGATACCGATGCACACATCGATGTCCTGGCACGCTTCGTCGATGCGCACACCATCGTGCATGCCACTGCGCCGCCGGGGGACCCGGATCACCCGGCGCTGACGGCCATGGCCCGGCAATTGGCCACCTTCGACGGCCGAAGCGGCAGGCCCTACCAACTGGTGCCCCTGCCTTTTCCCGGGGTCCATCTGGACGAAGACGGCCGCCGGCTGCCCGCCAGCTATGCCAATTTTCTGATCACAAACCGCTCTCTGCTGCTTCCCACCTACGGCCTCGAGGCCGACGGTGAGGCCGTGCGAGCCCTCCAGCGCTGCTTTCCGGGAAGAAAAGTCATCCCCGTCGACTGTCGGCCCATCATCCGCCAGAATGGCAGCCTGCATTGTCTGACGATGCAGTTTCCGCAGGCGGTGCCGCTATGCGGGAACGGAAACCAGGAGATCGCCGCCTCATGAGCCAACGACTGCCGGTTGCCCTCGTGCAACAGGGTGATCAAGGGGACCGTGACGCCAACCTCGCCCATATCGCCGATCGGGTCGCCGAGGCGGCACGGGCCGGGGCGCGTCTGGTGTTGCTCCAGGAACTGCACAACGGCCCCTATTTCTGCCAGCAGGAGGACCCAGCCCTTTGCGATCTGGCCGAACCGATCCCTGGTCCCAGTACCGAGTGGTTGGGCCAGCTGGCGGCCGGACATCGAGTGGTGATCGTCGGCTCGCTGTTCGAGCGTCGGGCGGCCGGCCTCTATCACAACACCGCGGTGGTGCTGGAAGCCGACGGGACCTTGGCCGGGCGTTATCGCAAGATGCACATTCCTGACGATCCGGGCTTCCACGAAAAGTTCTATTTCGCCCCAGGCGACCTGGGCTTCCCCCCAATCGACACCTCAGTCGGTCGCCTCGGCGTCCTCGTCTGCTGGGACCAGTGGTATCCGGAAGCGGCCCGCCTGATGGCGCTGGCCGGCGCAGAACTGCTGCTCTATCCCACCGCCATTGGCTGGGATCGCAACGATGACGAAGC
>JANTHJ010000179.1 GCA_024762475.1 Chromatiales bacterium
TGACAAGCAGCACAGGTAGCGGACTTTGCCTTGCCCGCAGCGGCGTCACCGGCCGCCAGTGCTGGCGCGGCAGCGACTACAGAGAACAGAGATACGGCAATCAGTACTTTTTTCATGGCTATTCCCACCAAAACATGTAAACCGGATCGAAACCGGTCGCAGATTATAAGGAAATTCTGATAATGCTGCCAGTGGTCCGGGAAACCGTCGATTTTCGGCTCATTGCAGCGTCGCCACATAGGCCGCCACATTGTCGATATCGGCATCGCCGAGGCCCGCCACCATGGCCTTCATGGTCGCGCTCTCGCGCCGACCCGACTTGAAGGCCCTCAGCTGTTCGGCCACATAGGCTGCATCCTTTCCCGACAGCTGGGGATAGCCGAGGGCGGCATTCCCGGTGCCGGTCGGTCCATGACATCCGGCGCAGACCTTGTATTTATCCTTGCCCGCTGCGAGATCAGCGGCCTGCGAGGGTGCGGCGAGCACAACGGCCAACGCCAGGCCGAGCAGTATCGGGATTGCCTTCTTGATTTTCATCTTGAACCTCTCTGAATCCTCCGGTCCTTCTCGGAACATCAGGGCCGGACAGTATGGAACTCGTCCTTTACCAGCCAGGACCTGTCCCCGGCTCGCAGTGTAAGCGCAGCCTGCCAGTGCATTCGCCTTTGACTGCACACCGGGAAGATAGTTTCGCCGCGCCAGATGCCATCTTCCACTGGAACGAAGGTGACCAGATTCGGCGCCATGCGCATGTTCAGGCCGGTGATGTCGAGTCGCTGGGGGATTGCATCGGACCCTTCCACAGAGACCCGAACCTGCACCGGCTTCATCAGTGGCACCGGCCGCGGCAAGAGCGCCATTCGAAGCGTGCCTCCATCCGGCAGCGCATGCGAACAGGAACCCTGGGTGAGATCACAACCCGATCCGACCAGCACGGCCTCCGCGCCCCCGGACGCCGACAAGTACCTGGCGCCCAAATAGCCGAGGCCCGCCAGAAGGCCAAAAAGTAGCAGTAACAACGACGACCGCATTCAACATAACCCCCCGCAAACGGCAGGCGATGTTGACAGTGCCCTCAGTCCTCGTCAATCGGTCGCGGGAACCCCGCGGCATACCGCGCAATCCATTCGCGCGCGGCCTCCTCGGTTGTCAGTTGCCGCCCTTTATGGCGCTGCTGCTCGCGATACAGTTCGATGTGACAGAGCTGCTCGACCATGCGCACGGCATGGCCGGTCTGCCCGTCGGACAACAACAACCCCACGCGCCAGACGCCGCGCTCGATCTCATGACACCAGGCGACCCTCCCGTGTGCGCTGACCTCGTGCTCCAGGACCGTCAGGCGGACCTCGACCATCTCGCCCTCCGCCAGGGGTTCCTGGGCCCGAAAACTCAGGCCGGCACAGCTGATGTCCCGCAGCTCGTTGCGCAGGGGCTCCCGCGCGCCCACGCGTCGGAATTCGATCGGCATACAGCTCGGGTGGCGCATGTAGCGACGCCGGTATGGCCTGTTGGAACGCCTTCCCATCCCTTCACTCCCTGATCCGCACCCTCAGCCCCGCAACGAGGCGAGTTCGGTATCGCGCAGCAAACGCCAGCCCCCAGGCGGCAGCTCCGCGTCCAATACGACATCCCCCACGGACTCCCGATGGAGGGACAGCACCCGGTTGTCCAGGGCGGCGAACATGCGTCGAACCTGGTGATAGCGTCCCTCGTGGACGGTCACCCGCACCCTGCAGTCGGTGAGTCGCTGCAGCTGCGCCGGTCGCGTGGGCCTGGTCTCGCTACGCAGCATCAGGCCCTGCTCGAATCGCCGTTCGGCATCCGGCACCAGGGGCCCGGCCAGATCGGCCAGATAGGTCTTGGCACAGCCATGACGCGGCGAGGTGAGGCGATGCGACCAGTCGCCGTCGTCAGTGAGCAGCAACAATCCCGTCGTTTCGCGGTCCAGCCGGCCCACGATGTGCACCTGTGCCGCCAGTTCCGGCGGCAGCAGATCGAGCACCGTCGAATGCAACGGGTCGCGGCGCGCGCACACCAGCCCGGCCGGCTTGTGCATCATCAGATAGACCCCGCCCGGCAGCGAAACCGGCGCGTCTCGCCAATACACGGCCGCATCGACTGCGACATGCCGTGCCGGATCGCGCACCAGCTCGTCTCCAACTCTGACCTGGCGTCGGCGAATCTCGATACCGGCCTGTTTACGCGACAGACCGGTCGCCTGGCTGAGGAAACGATCCAGCCGCATATGCTGCTTGGAGGAATTCATACCCGAAGCATAGGGTCCTGCCGTTGCAAAGCAAACACCACCCGGGCCGAGCGCGTAGCCTGGATGGAGCGAAGCGCAATCCGGGGTCGCTGCACCGGTCACAGATCCTTCTTGAATCCGTGCGATCGCTGTGGGCGGAGCGCGATAGCGTCGATCGGGCAAGGTAGAATGGTGACCATGAAATTCGGACAGCTCCCCATCGGCCGGCACTTTCGTTATCAGGGCGACAAATATCTGAAGGTGTCGCCGCTGCAGGCACAGCGGCCGGAGGCCACAAAAGCACGCCTGATCCCTCGATCGGCACTGATTGAAGCACTCGATCAGGAAGACCCACCCCCACCGGCCGTTGCAGAACCCATAGACCCGCAGGCGCTGGCACAGGTGATGGACCGGCTGGGCGGCGAGATCACCGACATGATCACCGCGAGCGGTCTCGATGCCGAACAGAGTGCTGCGCTCCTTGGGCAGATTCGCCAGGCCTTCGCCCGCGCAAGACGATCACTCCAACTCGACTGATTTCGCTCCTTTATCCCCCCTCGACAAGGCCCGTCTAGACGCATTTCGGCGGGCGGATATTCCCACATTTTTTTCGGAATATCCCAGGCCATGGGCCCGTCTCCAGGGTGCACGACAAAGCATGACAACGTGCATCACCAAGAGGAGGAGATCCATGCAAGCAACCCCTAGTACCCAGCGACGAACGCTGCCCCTGTTACTGCTCGCCGTGGCGCTGCTGCTGCCATCGCTGCTGTTTGCCGCGGATGACGCAACGTCGTCC
>JANTHJ010000180.1 GCA_024762475.1 Chromatiales bacterium
GCGGTCTCGCAGCCGGTGGACCTCGCCGCGCACCGCCTGCTGTCGGGCGACGAAGCGGTCGATGCAGGTTTCTCGATCTGCGCAGAGAGCTTGCCTCGCCACGGCCTTGCCCGTGTCGGGTTTGTGTCGGGCTGGTAGCTCGTGGCGGGACGATGCTTTCGCCTGTGCCGGGATGCCTTGGGCCTTCGCCAGCTCGTGCAGGGTGCGGGCCGCGGGTCTCGGGGCCGTGCGGTAGCGGGTCCAGGGTCCGAGCCGCGAGGGCGCGAGCCGGCGCAGTCGGGTCGCCAGCCAGGTGAAGCCGCGGTAGCGCCTGGGTTGTCCATAGAGGGTCTTCCACAGCTGCCAGGCAAGCGCTTCGCCAGGTTTGCGCAGGGTGCCGGCGTCCGGTACGCGGGTGTCGCTATCCGGTTCCACCGCCTCGGCGCGCAGCCGGTTGATCAGATTCGGCAGGGGAATCTGCACCGGGCAGATGTCGCCGCAGGCGCCGCACAGGGTGCAGGCCGAGGTGAGACTGCCCATCTCGGTCAGTCCCAGTCGTTGGGGTTCGAGCACGCTGCCGATGGGGCCGGGATAGACACTGCCATAGGCATGGCCGCCGACCTGCACGTACACCGGGCAGTGGTTGATACAGGCCCCGCAACGGATGCAGCGCAATGTCTCGGCCAGCGCCGGGTCCTCGCGGATGCGTGAGCGGCCGTTGTCCAGCAGCACCAGGTGCACCTCGCGCGGGCCGTCCAGCTCGTCCGGCTGGCGCGGTCGGCTGATGAAGTTGACATAGGTGGTGATCGGCTGTCCGGTGGCCGATTTGGTGAGGATCTCGAGCAGTGGCGGGATCTCGTGCAAGGACTCGACGACTTTCTCGATGCCAGTAATGGCGATGTGCAGCGGTGGGGCAGTGGTACTCAGGCGCCCGTTGCCCTCGTTCTCCACCAGCACCAGGGTGCCGGTTTCGGCCACCGCGAAGTTGACCCCGGAGATGCCCGCATCGGCGCAGGCGAATCGCTCGCGCAATACCTGTCGCGCGTTGCCGGTGAGCTGGTCGATGTCCTCGGTGTACTCCAGCTCGGGATGGTGTTCGCGAAACAGCTCGGCGACCTCGCGGCGGTTCTTGTGGATCGCGGGGGCGACGATGTGCGAGGGCGGCTCGTGGGCGAGCTGGATGATGTACTCGCCCAGGTCCGACTCGATCACCTCGATGCCGGCATCGTCCAGGGCCTCGTTCAGTGCGGTCTCTTCCGAGACCATGGATTTGCCCTTGATCACCGAGCGCGCGCCGGCCTGCTGCAGCAGGTCGAGGATCAGCGCATTGGCCTCTGCGGCGTCGGCCGCATGGTGGACCTGGATGCCGTTGTGTTCGAGTTGCCGCCCGAGCCGCGCCAGCAATTCGGGCAGCGCGTCCAGTGCCTTCTGCCGGGTGGCCCGCGCCCGCTCGCGCAAGGCCTCGAAATAGTCAGGCTCGGCGAACTGCTCGGCGCGTCGCGCGCGGATGCCGTCCATCGCCTGGCGGAAATTGTGGCGTACCTGTGGCTTGTCGAGCTCGCGGCGTACGCGCGCCTTGAGGGCCTGGTAATGGCCGGGATCTTTCATGCGGTGCGCTCCAGCAGGAACTCCGCCAGATGCTGCACGCGGATCCCGGTGCCGCGCCGTTCCAGCATCCCGCCCAGGTTCATCAGGCAGCCGCAGTCCTGACTGATCAGACACCGTGCTCCGGTGGCCTCGATCTCGACGCACTTGGATTCGGCCATGGCCGCCGAGAGTTCCGGTTGCTTGATCGCAAAGGTGCCGCCGAAGCCGCAACACTCCTCGGCATGGGCCGGTTCGAGTACCGAAACGTTCGACAGCGCGCCGAGCAGGCGCTGGGCATGTCGCCAGCTACGGGTCTCGCGACGAGAGGCGCAGGAGTGGTGCACCGCGACCTGCAGCGGTTCGCCCTTGTCGTGCGGATGCCAGTCCAGGATTTCGGCCAGGAATTCGCATAGCTCCCAGGTGCGCCCGGCCAGCGCCCGTGCCTGGGGCTCGTCCGGCTCGCCGGTGAACAGTTCGGGCCAATGGTTGCGGATCATGCCGGCGCAGGACGCCGAGGGGACGACCAGGGGGATGGGCTCGGGGAAACAGTCCAGCTGCGCCCGTGCCACACTCAGCGCCTCGTGGCGATAACCCGAGTTGAAGGCGGGCTGTCCGCAGCAGCTCTGTCCCTGGGGAAAGACGACCTCGACCCCGGCCCGGCGCAACAATTGGATGCCGGCCAGGCCTGCCTCGGGGGAGAGCAGGTCCACCAGGCAGGTGCCGAAGAAATAGACTTGATCGGGAAGTGGTGCCATGCACCGATTATGGCACTTTCAACCGGCAACAAAGGTGGGCTGTCCGAGACCTCGGACAGCCCATACAGCGGCAGTCGATCAGAAGATGGCGGTTACCTGCACCGAGGCACGGCCCTTGACGCCATCGAGGTTGGCGTTGGGGCCGGCGCCGGAGGCGAAGTTGACCGCCTCGAAGTCGCGGAAGGCGTAGTTGAAGGTAACGCGGGTCTTCTTGTTGATGTGGTACTGCGCGCCCAGGGTCAGGGTCTTGAAGTCCAGTTCGAACTGGCTGTCCTTGTTGCGCTTGTAGAAGTCGTAGCGCGCGTCCACTTCAAAGTTGGTGTTGGGGATGTGGTAGCCGGCCTCGACATAGTAGCCGAAGGCCTTGGCGTTCAGCCCGTTGCCGGGATGGTTGGGGTTGCCCACTGCCGGGGGCACCAGGGCATAGTCGGACTTGTCCGGTCCCTGGAAGATCATGCCCTCGCCGGCCATGTACTCCGCGGTCACCCGCCACGGCTTCTTCAGGTACTTGGCGCCCAGACCCCAGCGCTTGCGGTCGTAGGTCTCGACCGTGCCGTCACGATCGCCGTCGAAGGTGCGTTTTCCGGTGTGGTACCAGCCGAACAGTTTCAGTCCTTCGCGTCGTGGTCCCTTGCCGCCGAAGATCTTTTCCGAGGCCCAGTAGAGATAGAGGTCCTTCTTGTCGTC
>JANTHJ010000181.1 GCA_024762475.1 Chromatiales bacterium
TCTCCCAGTCACCACCCAGTTCACTGCTGCCGGTGTCATCGCTGGAGGCGGCGACATCGGCGCCGGTGAGGGCCGCCAGGCGATCGACGAAGGCGACACCGGCCTCGCCATCGGCCACTTCGCAGCCGTAGAGCAACAGGTCGCCGTCGGCTCGCAGCGCCTTGCCCCAGGCGGCGATTCGGTCACGCTCGTGCTTCATCCGCTGGCTGTCGAGCTGGGTGTTGCCCAACCGCAACAGGCCGGCGGCGCCGTGGGTGAGCAGGTGCACCGAGGCGAGATCCTCGAACTGATCAAGAATCTCTCCGACCTGCTGTATCCCATCCCGGTCAGCATCCAGCCAGCGAATCTCGACCGGAGTCTGCGCTGTCTGTTGAAGATTCTCGGCCCCAGACGAAACCATTTCCGGCAGGAAAGTTTCCTGTTCGGGCTCCGGCTCGGCCTCAGCGCCGTTCGTAGCGATCTCAGTCGTCGGCGGTGCCGTCGCGATCTGAGGGGCCTGGTCGACGGCAGTATCACCATAGACGGAACCACCGGCAGTCTTTTTGCTGCTTTCAATCGTGTCGGCAAGTTGCTGGGCAAGCTCGGCGCCGCCAGCCACCGCGGCATCGACAATGATCAGGTGCCGCCCTTGCAACGCCTGAAAGGTGGCCAGTTGTTCCGGAGTTAGGGTGGTGACAGGGGCGGGCGCCGGCGCAGATTCAGGCGCTGGAGCCCTGTCGGCGGGCATCGCATCACTAACCGCATCACTAACAGGTGCTGCGGTCTGTGGCGCAGCGGGAGCCGGCTGCTCCGAGACCGGCGCTTGTTCACCCTGCAACTCAGCCACTTCTTCCTGAGTGAGGATCAAAACATCGACGGGCACGTCAACCAACTCGGCAGGCGCAATCACCGGCAAGTCGGCCGACAGGAGGATCCGCGGCTCGACCGGCTCGAAAATGAGTCTTTCGGTTGCCGCGGCCGGAGGGGCCGCTCTGGCCGCCAATTGCTTCCTGATTCGCCGAGTGAGCTTTTTCAGCATTTTCCTGCTCTCCGCTTACCGCAGCCAGGTGTTGATTGCCTGCAGATCCTTCACCGAGAGCAGGCCCGCCGCTCGCTTCAGCCTCAGGCTTTCGACCAGGTAGTCGTAGCGGGCCTGGGCGAGATCACGGCGTGCTGCCTCCAGATCCTGTTCTGCCTCGGCCAGAACGACCTGGTTGTAGACCCCGGAACGCAATCCCCGGCGCCGCCCTTCTACCACCACCTCCTGCGCGGCTACCCCCTCTGCAAGCGCCTCTATGCGGATGAGCGCGGTGCGCATGCCTTCGAATGCCTTGCGCACCGCCCGCTGCACCTCCCGCTGCTTCTGTACCAGGTCCTCGCGGGCCTTGTCGTGCAGCTTCACCGCCTGCCGCACCGAGGCACTGGTCGCCCCGCCCCGATACAAAGGCAGGTTGAGAGAGACGGCGATGTCGCTGGTCGCTACTTCGCTACCCCCCCCAAAGAGGGTGCCGTCGGTCTTGCGATAGTTGTGGCGGGCGATCAGGTCGAGCGTGGGAAAGTGCCCACCCTGCTGCACGCGAGCCTCTTTCCCCGCGACCTCTACTCTAGCGGCGAGGGCTACGATCTCGGGACTGTTGTGCATGGCCCGGTCGACCCATACCGCAACATCGTTGGGGTCCGGCTTGGGGAGTGGCATATGCGGATCGAGCCGCATCAGACGCATGCCGCCCCAGCCGACCATCTGCGCCAGCTGTTGCCGCGCGTCGTCGAGCTCGGCAACACCTTCCACCAGAGAGGCCCTGGCCAACGCGTGGCGTGCCTTGACATCATTCAGATCGGCGACATTCGTCACCCCTGCCTTGAACCGCTGCTCGGAATAGGCGAGGGTCTTGGCCAGTGTCTCCTGCTCGGATTTGAGCGAGGCCACATCGTCGCGGGCCCGCAGTACCTTGAAATAGCCTTCGGCTGCCCGCAGTACCAGGTCCAGCCGCACACCGGCAAACTCCGCATCCGCCGCGCGCAGTTCTGCAGTGGACTTCTTGAAACCCTGCCATGAGGCCCAGTTGAACAGAGGTTGCTTCAGGGTGAGGGTGTATGTCCGGGTCGGGAAGGTGCTCGTGCCGGATGCAAACACCGTATTGTCGGCGGAGAGAATCTCCTGGCGGGTCTGACTGTACTGCGCATCGAGTGAAATCTCGGGAAGAAGCCTCGCCCGGGCAAGCGTTCGTATCTCTTGGTCTGCCTCGTGCTTCAATGCGGCCGCCCGGTATTCGGGGTCCTGTTCGGCAGCGGCTTCGTAGAGCGCTGTCAAATCCTGAGGCTCCGCCCGCAACCGGGAATAGAGATCACCCTCAGCCCGTGCAGCAGCGGCCAAAAACAGGGAGGCGCCAACAAGCGTCCCTGCCACGAATCGATAGTCGACTTTCACCTGATGCCCCCAGAATACGTTAGCCAACCAAGCGCACGCGCATTCCTGCACTTGCCTTGGGCCAGACGGCAGGTCCATTATTGCCATCTGACGGCAGGGCTCTGAAAGCGCCTGCCTTGTTGGAGACAGTCTAGGAAGGGATGCCCGCGATTACACTAACCAGGTGGCTAGTATCCAGACAGATCAGGAGTGCGGTTCGTGAACATTCTGGTGGTCGACGACCATGCCTTGTTCCGCGAGGGGCTGACCCTGGTTCTGCAGCAGTTCGGGGATCAGACCCATACCTGGGAGGCAGGCAGCGCAGCCGAGGCAATGGCTCAGCTCGACATGATGCCATCAGTGGACATGATGCTCGTGGACATCAACCTTCCGGATACCGATGGCGTGGAGTTGATCGGTGAGATCAAGGGGCGCGGGATCGACTGTCCGGTGGCAGTGATATCGGCATCGGACGAGGGACACCTGATACGACGCGCGCTGGCCGCCGGCGCCCAGACCTTCATTCCCAAGGCCACCGATTCGGCCACCCTTTTGAACGGCCTGGAGCGGATACTCACAGGGAATACCT
>JANTHJ010000182.1 GCA_024762475.1 Chromatiales bacterium
AAGGCGGCAAGCAGAGCGAGATCATCAACATCGGCTACGAGTCGCCCGACCCGCGCGAGGCGGCGGATGTCGCCAACGCGGTGGCCGATGCCTACATGGAGTTCAACCTGGATGCGCGCCTGAAGGGCGCCAAGAAGACCGCCAGCTGGCTGAACGAACAGCTCGCCGACCTGCGCAAGAAGCTGCGCGAGTCCGAGGCGGCGCTCGAGGCCTACCAGAAGACCCACGGCCTGGTGGACAGCAGTCAGCAGTCCGAGGTGGCCAACACCCGCCTGTCCACCCTCAATGCCGAGCTGATCAAGGCCCAGACCCAGCGCAGCGAGGCCGAGATCCTCTATAGCCAGGTCAGATCACTCAAGGGCACGCGCGATTACTCCTCCCTCGGCCCGGTACTCAACAGCCCGTCGGTGCGCGACCTGGTGCAGGTGGAGAGCAAGCTCGAGCGCCGCGTCAAGGAGCTGTCCGAGCGCTATGGCGCCAAGCACCCCAAGATGGTGGCCGCCCGGTCGGACCTGGCCGAGGCGCGCAAGGCCCTGCAGCGCGAGATCAACAAGGTGGTCGACAACATCGCCAAGCAATACCGCTTGGCCTATGCCCAGGAACGCAAGATCCAGAGCCTGATCTCGCAGCAGCAAAAGGAACTGAGCAGCCTCAAGGGCGCCAACTTCGAACTGTCGCGCCTCGAGCGCGAAGTGGACAACAACCGGCGCATCTACGAGACCTTCCTGTCGCGCTTCCAGGAGGCGGACATCTCCGAGAACTACGACGCCACCAACGTCCGCGTGATCGACACCGCCACCGTGCCCCAGGCGCCCTACAAGCCCAACAAGCGTCTGATCATCACCGTGGCCACGGTGCTCGGCCTGGCGCTGGGCCTGATGATCGCCTTCCTGCGCGAGGCGCTGGACAATACCTTCAAGACCACCGACAACATCGAGGAAAAACTTGGCCTGCCCTCGCTGGGACTGGTGCCGCTGGTCAAGCGCAGCGGCCTGATCAACCCCGAGTCGCAATACCTGTCCGATCCGCGCTCCCAGTTCTCGGAGAACATCAACAACATCCGCACCGGGCTGCTGATGTCCAACGTCGACCATCCCCCGCAGGTGATCCTGGTCACCTCGGCATCCGGCTCGGAGGGAAAATCCACGCTCGCCGCCAACCTGGCCGCATCCCTGGGGCAGCTGGGCAACACCCTGCTGCTCGAGGCCGACCTGCGCAAGCCCAGCCTGTCCAATACCCTGAAGGTACCGCCCAAGCCCGGGCTGTCCGACCTGGTGGCGCAGCTGGGCAACGAGTCCAACGTCAAGATCCACAAGGTCGAAGGCGACAACGGCCACTTCTACATCATCCCCTGTGGCACCCTGCCCCCCAATCCGCTGGAACTGCTGTCGTCAGGGCATTTCCACCGATTGATCGAACAGCTGCGCGAGAAGTTCCAGTACATCGTCGTCGACGCACCGCCCCTGCTGGCGGTCAGCGACGCCATCGTGATGGGCCACGAGGCCGACAGCGTGGTGCTGGCGGTGAAGGCCGAGTCGACCACCGTCAAGGCCGCGCGCGAGGCCATCTCGCGCCTGCGCAAGGGCCATGTCGAGGTGACCGGGGTGGCACTCACCCAGGCCGAGCCCAAGCGCATGGCCTACTACGGCGGCCACTACTATCACGCGGACTACTACGGCTACAAGGCGGAGGACGCCGGCAAGGCGGCCTGATCTGCGATGCCCCCGGCTCTACCCTTTCCGCCGCCGATGATCGATATGCACAGCCATATCCTGCCGGCGGTGGACGACGGGGTGAGCAACCTCAAGGATGCATTGGCGATGCTGCGCCTGGCGGTGAAAGACGGCGTCATGGAACAGATCCTGACCCCGCACATCCACCAGGCCCGCTACGAGCGCAACAACGTCGAGCGCCTTGGCCGCAAGTTCCGCGAGTTCCGCGACATCGTCGAGGACCAGGGAATCCCCATCGACCTGCACCTGGCCGGTGAGGTGCGTATCGGGCCCGAGGTGCGGGAGCTGGTCGAGAACGACCAGATCCCCTGGCTGGGCGAATGGAACGGGCACAAGACCTTCCTGCTCGAGCTCCCCAGCAACAGTGTTCCGGTGGGCAGCGACAACCTGGTGCGCTGGCTGCGCAATGCCGGCACCCTGCCGATCATCGTCCACCCGGAACGCAATCCGGTGTTCCAGAAGTTTCCGGAAAAGCTGACGCCCTTCCTGCAGATGGACTGCCCCCTGCAGATCACCGCCGGCAGCCTGTTGGGGCGGTTCGGCCGCCCCGCGCAGAAGCTTGCGGTGCAACTGCTCAAGGAAGACCGGGTCACCGCCATCGCCAGCGACGCCCACAACCTCAAGTATCGTCCCCCCAACCTGGGCAAGGGGGTCAAGGCCGCCGCCAAGCACATCGGCCGCGAACGTGCCGCCACCCTGGTCACCAGCAGTGTGTTCGACCTGCTGATGGGCGACCGGCACCGCATGGTCTGCTGACTGCAGCAGCACCCGGTGATCGCCACTGATCCGTTCCCAACGACGCGTTCGGTGCTGCAACTGCTGACCGCACTGGTGGTGGCCGCCATCCTCGCCTTCACCCTCTGGCCGTTTCAATTCTCCGCCCACCCGGTGGGCCATTTCAGCTCGAAGATCAGCGTCTCCGATGTCACCGCCAATATCGCGCTGTTCCTGCCCCTCGGCTTTCTGCTGCGCCTGGTGCGACAGCGATCGCCGGGGCGATGGGGCCTGCCCGAGCTGTTGGTCGGCGCGGCCCTGAGCCTCGCGGTCGAATCCGCCCAGCTCTATCTGCCCGTCCGGCAGAGCCAGTATGCCGACATCCTGTGCAACGCCGGGGGCAGTTGGGTGGGCGCCCTGCTTGCCGGGTTCGCCATCCGCCAACTGGCACTTCCGACGGGCAGCAGGCTGCCCGATGCCGCCTCGGTGCTGCTGTT
>JANTHJ010000183.1 GCA_024762475.1 Chromatiales bacterium
TTCACCGGCGAGCTGATGCAGCAATGCCTGGCCTGCCATTCGATATTCAAAGTAGACTAGGAGCCTTTCGGAGTTAAGGAACCTCTGATCAATTCATGGCACGGCATCTTGCGGCACCAAATCGCCCATTTCTTCGTTGCGAATCTTCGCAATAGCTGGCTATTACGCGCGATTCGCGCCTTGAACTGGACGATCTCTCACCGCAATCTGCTCGCGCCAGAATTAATCAGAGGCTCCTTAAGCCAGATAGGCCTTTTGGAGATTTTAGATGCGGATTCACAAGGAATTTCCAAAGGAGCGCCATGGTCCGCTCCCTGTCCGACTGAAACAAGGTTTCTTATCCTGGATTTTAGGATCAAGCGAGGGTGCTTTACCTAATCTGGGCAGCTCTGGGTTTTGGGAGGGGCTATCCGGTGTATCTTTCCCCATCGCATAATGGCTTCAATGCTGCTGTCCTCGCTGCTTTCGCTCTTCGTTATGTATCTATGGCCAAAAGAAGGGATTCTCTACCCTGAAAGTGTGGGTGATTTTGTAGAGGTGTTTGTTGCTCTTCAGGTTATTCCTTTTATTTTCAATAAGAGGCATCTTGGCAACAAACGCTTTTGTTCCTATTGTCCGCCAATGATCTCATTGTTTGGGTTGGCCCTGTTTCTTGCGCTCGTGGATGGTGCCCCGATTGATGTCGCATCGTTCATGGTGATTCATGCTCTTTTGGCGCAGACTCTTTTGGCGTGGGGTTTGGGAAGATTAGTCAACGGAGGAAAACAAGGGCTCTGACGAGTCAGATAGGTTCCGACCTAGGAGAGCTGGTGTCCTTATTTTTCGTTCGGAGTAGCCTTGGTCAGCCTGGTTCTGGGACGCCGGTCTTGTGTGACTAATAATTCGTCCTACATCCCACCCCAAAAATCCGAATCCTTCGCCAGGAACTGATCGAACGGAATGTAGTGTGAGCCGTCGCACGAGAAGTTCAGCCCGACGATGCCGTTGAAGATGTTCACCGATCCGGCGCGCAGGTAGATGGTCTCGTCGGCGAAGCGCAGTTGGCGGAAGGTGTCGAAGATGGGCTTGATGGATTGGCTGGGCACCACGGCATCGGCGGGGTAGTCGCGGTGCGGAAAAGCGAGGCAGATGTCGGGGTCGACCAGGTCTTCGTATTCGATGACCTGGTAGCGATAGGGGTCGTCCAGGGTCCAGACAGTGGCCCGGCTGCTGGAGAAGTGCAGCTTGAGGTGGAAGACGCCATTGTCGGTGATCAATTCCTCGACCACCGGCAGTATGTCGTCGATCTGCTCGTCCAGGCGGCTGGTCACCCGGGTCTGCTGGAACAGCTGTCCGCGAATTGCGGGGTCGCCTTTGATCTGGCGCCAGCGCGAGGGATCGGAATAAGCATCGCGGGTTATCGGCAGTTTACGCAGGTCGAAGTCGGCACCCAGGTAGCCGACATGCTGGCCATCGCGGTAGACCTTTTGTATTGCGGTCACCGAGGGCCGATTGGCGCGCAGGCTGATGTAGGCGGCGGACAGCGACATGTCCGACTCCGGATCGAGTTGCTGCATATAGGGCCTTTGAGAGCGGTCGCGGCCGAAATCCTCGGGGATCAGTCCCTCGGCCGAGGCGTTGGCACTGATCTGGCGGCCATCGAGGTCCAGGGCGTAGAGATAGGTGACATAGGGTATCTTGCGCATCGACGCCAGCAGTTCGGCATCCATGGCTTCGCGGTCTCCCCAGGCCTCGCTCAGTCGGTTGGCAGCCCGGTGCATGGGGTCGACCAGCATGTTGTGCAGCATCGCCCGCTGGCGGCGCACGCGCTGTTGCAACGGTGAATCCTTGTTCTCGTCCATTGCGTTACTCCTTCCGTCTTGTCTCAGTCTCGCTTGCCCGGCAGGGGGAAGGGCGTGACGTTGGTACTGACGCCGTCGATCTCGAGGATCTTGTTCTCGCCCTGGCGGTTGACCTGGTCGATGCGCACCACGGCGTGCATGGGGACCATGATCCTTTCTACACCGACAAATTCATCCTTCAGTCGTTCCTCTGCCGGGTCGATGACCAGGGCGGTGTGCTCCCCGAACATCAGACCGCGCACCTCCACGAAGCCATAGATGTCCGACTGGGATACCTGCTGCGCGTGCAGCAGGTACAGCTTGCCGTTGTTGTGGAAGGTGATACGGAAGATTTGCATGGGTCTGTTCCGGTCGGAGGGAAGGAAATTGTCGTCCCTCGCTCGAACGGCTGCAAGGCCGGCGTATCGGTAACCGGATGCGCTATGATCGGTGTCAGTGTCTGATGTCGGAACTCAACACGAGATGAGTCTGTTCAAGCAACTGGAAAAGGCCGCCGAGGGGGATGCCATCCCCCTGGAAGAGGCCATCGCCGCACTGCCCTGGAACGATGCGGGGCTGTTGCCGGCGATCGCCCAGCAGCACGATACCGGCGAGGTGCTGATGCTCGCCTGGATGAACGAGACCGCGCTGCGCGAGACGCTGGCGACCGGTCGGGTCTGCTATTGGTCGCGCTCGCGCCAGAGCCTGTGGCGCAAGGGCGAGTCGTCGGGGCAGGTGCAGCGGCTGGTGGAGCTGCGCTTCGACTGTGATGGCGACACCATCCTGTGCCGGGTCGATCAGACCGGCCCGGCCTGCCATACCGGGCGGCGCGACTGCTTCTACCTGAAGGTGGACGGCGAACGGGTGGTCATCGACAAGGCGCCCTTGATCGATCCGGAGGAACTCTATGGCAAGTGAGCTGCGCATCGAGCCCATTCCGGCCTTCGACGACAACTATATCTGGCTGTTGACCCGTGATGGCTACGACGGCTGCGCGGTGGTCGACCCCGGGGACGATGACCCGGTGCGCGAGGTGCTGAACGCGCGGGACCTGCGACTCGATACGATCCTGGTCACCCACAAGCACGGCGATCACGTGGGGGGCATCG
>JANTHJ010000184.1 GCA_024762475.1 Chromatiales bacterium
GGGGCCGTCGTCGAGGTTCTGTGTTGCCAGGAATGCCTGCCAGTCCTGCATGCTGTACTCCGCAAATCCGATTGAACGAAGGTATCATAGCGGATCACCCACGCCCATATTCGCAGTATCCCGAGGGAATTCCACGTGTCCGCATCCATTCGCGCCGGTAGCCTGGTGCTGTACAAGATTCACCCGGCGCGGGTCGGCTCGGTCGGCGAGAAGATCGAGATCGAACTCGATGGAGGCAAGTCACGCAAGGTGCGTCCCAAGGACGTGCGCGTGCTGCACCCGGGCCCGCTGGGCTCGCTCTCCGCCCTGCAGCAGGCCCCGGAGGGCAACGTCGAAGAGGCCTGGGAACTGCTACAGGGGGAACGGCCCGGCTTCGGTGAGCTGGCGGAACTGGTGTTCGGCGGGTTCACCCCGGTCACGGCCTGGGCCACCTGGCAGTTGCTCCAGGAGGGGTTGTACTTCGCGGGCGATCCGGACGAGATCGAGGTGCGCACGGCCGAGCAGGTCGAGGCGATGCGCGCCGAGCGCGAGCGCAAGCACCGCGAGGCGGAGGAATGGCAGGCGTTTCTGCAGCGGGTCGAGGCGGCGCAACTCCAGGACGAGGATCGCAAACGATTGGCTGAGGTGGAGCGGGTGGCCCTGGGCGCGGCGCAACACAGTCGTATCCTGAGCGCCTTCAAGGTGGATGAGACGCCCGAGGCGGCGCACCGCTTCCTGCTGCGTTGCGGCTATTGGCCTGCGGAGAAAAATCCCTGGCCGCAGCGGTCGGGGGTGATTCTCGAGTCGCCGCAGATCGGCGTGCCGGCATTGGCAGAGGAGGATCGCCTCGACCTGACCAGTCTCGATGCCTGGGCAATCGACGACGAGGGCAATCAGGACCCGGACGATGCCATCAGCCTCGACGGGGACTATCTGTGGGTGCATGTGGCCGATGTCGCGGCGCTGGTTCGCCCCGAGGGTCATCTCGATCTCGCGGCGCGCGAGCGCAGCAGCAACCTCTATCTGCCCGAGTTCACGGTGAACATGCTGCCCGAAGTCCTCACCGAGCAGATGGGGCTCGGCCTGCAGGCGGTCTCCCCCGCGCTCTCGTTCGGCATGCGCCTGGGCGAGGAGGGCCCGACCGACATCCGGGTCGAGCGAACCCTGGTCCGGGTACAGCGGACCAGCTATGCGGCGGCGAACGAGCGCATGCAGGAGGCGCCCTTCGCCGACATCGCCCGCATCACCGATACCTATCGGCAGCGGCGACTGGCGCGCCATGCGGCGCGCATCGACCTGCCGGAGGCCTCGGTGAGGGTGGTCGACGGCGAGGTGGTGATCCGTCCACTGCCCAAGCTCGCCAGCCGCGACATGGTCACCGACGCCATGCTCATGGCGGGCGAGGCCGCGGCCCTGTTCGCGATCGCGAACGTCATCCCCATTCCCTATGCGATGCAGCCGGAGCCGGAAGAGATCCGCGAGCCGGCGACCATGTCCGCGATGTACGCCTATCGTCGGCTGTTCAAGCCGAGCAACACGGTGCTGCATCCCGAACCCCATTTCGGCCTGGGGTTGGAGCGCTATGCGCGTGCCACCAGCCCGCTGCGTCGCTATGCCGACCTGCTGGTGCATCAACAGCTGCGCGCCTTCATCAGCGGCAACGAGCCACTGTCCCGCGAGGTGCTGGGTGAACGCATGGCCGGCATCGATGTCGCCTCCGGGCGGATACGCCGCACCGAACGCCAGTCGAATCTCCATTGGAAGCTGGTCCACCTGCAACGTCATCCCGACTGGCAGGGAGAGGCCGTGGTGGTGGCCCTGGAGGAGCGCAAGGCAGTGCTGGTCATCCCGGAGCTGGCGATGGAGATTCGTCTGCGCCCACACGAGCACTTCGAGCTCGATGGACGAGTACGCCTGAAGGTCAGGGACGTGGACCTGACGACCCAGGATGCGTGGTTTCAGGTGAAATAGCACATAGCTAGCCCGAATATTTCACCCGGTCGCAAAAAGACCTTGATAACTCACTGGTCGCGAAAGGTATTCTGCGAAAATTTAGCGGGTGACGAAATGTTGTCGGGTAGACGCTGGACGCGCCCTCGCACCGATCTGGCCGCCCTCGAGCGGTATTTCCTTCCTCATCAATAGGCTGGCTATTGATTCGGTCGGAAATCCACTCGAGAACGCCCATCTCGGCACGATCATCGCGTCCCCGGGTGAAATATTCGGGCTAGCAGCCGCGGCAATCGTGGCGGATTCCGTCCTCGTATTACAAATATTTCACATTCCATATATACGAAATACCGTATATTTGGCGCATGTGCATCGATCCTCTCCAGTTTCATTCGGCCCTGGCCAACGATACGCGCCTGCGGGCCTTGCTGCTGCTCGTCGCATACGGCGAGCTGTGTGTCTGCGACCTCACCGAGGGCCTTGGGCTGAGCCAGCCGCATATCTCCCGCCACCTCGCGCGCCTGCGCAAGGACGGTCTGGTACAGGACCGGCGGGCAGGGCATCGGGTCTATTACCGGCTCGATGAGCACCTGCCGGCCTGGGCGGTCGAGGCCCTGCAACTGACCACCGAAGGTGCCGGAGAACGTGAGCCTTTTCGTGGCGACGCGGCCCGGCTGGATGGCTATCTGCAGGAGAAGCGGCGCCAGGATTGTTCGCGCCCGTCGAAGGTCTCCGGATAACAATCGTGGCAGGGCCTTGAGGCCAGATATCCGCCAGGGAGCGGCGAATTGGGTGACATCTCTCCCGCAGCGGGCCAACGACAACTGAATGAGGTATCGAATGAAACGCGTGGGCATCAATGGTTTTGGTCGTATGGGAAGGTTGGGTCTGCGTGCAGGCTGGAGCCGCGAGGGCTTCGAGGTGGT
>JANTHJ010000185.1 GCA_024762475.1 Chromatiales bacterium
GAGGTTTGGAACTTCCAGCAATTTCCTTGTCTACCTAGGAAACCAACCAACAATCAGGGACTTCCACTATGTCTGAATCCCAGGCGCCGGCAGCGACCGAGACGCTCAGTGACACCCATCGGCGTTTTCTGACGCTGCGCGACCAGTTGCGTGAACAGATCATCGGCCAGGAACACCTGGTCGACAGCCTGCTGATCGGCCTGCTGGCCGACGGTCATCTGTTGGTGGAGGGCGCGCCCGGTCTGGCCAAGACCACCGCGATCAAGGCGTTGGCCGACCGGTTTGAAGGCGATTTTCACCGGCTCCAGTTCACCCCTGATCTGCTGCCCGGCGACCTGACCGGCACCGAGGTCTATCGACCGCAGACCGGCGAATTCGTGTTCCAGAAGGGGCCGATTTTCCACAACCTGATTTTGGCCGACGAGGTCAACCGGGCCCCGGCTAAGGTCCAGTCGGCCCTGCTCGAGGCGATGGGCGAGCGCCAGGTCACGGTCGGCATGACCACCTACGAATTGCCCGAGCCTTTCCTGGTGATGGCGACCCAGAACCCCATCGAGCAGGAGGGTACCTATCCGCTGCCCGAGGCGCAGCTCGACCGCTTCCTGATGCATGTCGATGTCGGCTACCCGGACGCCGAGGCGGAGCGCCGGATACTGCATTTGGTGCGCGAGCGCGCCCGCCGGCAGATGGAGGCGCCCGAGACCCCCGAGGTGCTGCTGCACTGCGACGATGTGCGCCAGGGCCGTATCGAGGTGCTGGATATCCACATGGCCGAGGCGGTCGAGGAGTACATCGTCCAGTTGGTGGTGGCAACCCGGGATCCATCGGCCTATGACGAAGGGCTCGCCCGCTGGATCGCCTATGGCGCCAGCCCCCGCGGCACCCTGTCGCTGGATCGCTGCGCGCGCGCCCATGCCTGGCTGGCCGGCAAGGACTATGTCTCGCCCGAGGACGTGCATGCGGTGGTCCACGACGTGCTGCGGCACCGGATCATTCTCTCCTTCGAGGCCGAGGCCGAGGGCGTCGTGCCCGATGGGTTCATCGACGAGCTGTTGCGGAAGGTGCCGGTGGTCTGATGGCCTCGACGGAGACGCGGACGGTCGATCCGGCCGTCTGGCCCAGTATCGACGAGTTGATCGCGCTGCGCCGCGAAGTCAGTGGACGTCCGTTGCAGCCGCGCGTGCCGGCGCGCAGCCTGCTGGCGGGCGCCCATCATTCGCGCTTTCGCGGGCGGGGCATGGACTATCTGGAGTCGCGCATCTACCAGCCCGGGGACGATATCCGTACCCTCGATTGGCGGGTGACCGCGCGTTCCGGCAAGGTCCACACCAAGGTTTATCACGAGGAGCGCGAGCGCCCGGTGATGCTGCTGGTCGACTTCACCCCGAGCATGTTCTTTGCCACCCGGGGTCGCTTCAAATCGGCGGTCGCGGCGCGTGCGGCGGCTTGGCTGGGCTGGGCGACCGCACGCCATGGCGATCGGGTGGGGGCGCTGTTGTTCAATGGCGATCACCGCGAGGTGCGCCCGCGCAGCGGCGACAAGGGCGTGCTGCGGCTCATTCACGAGCTGGTGGTCGGCGCCGACCCGCGCGCCGGGCTTTCCGAGACGCCGCGACCCGGGGCGCTCAACGAGGCCCTGCGGCGTCTGCGGCGGGTGGCCCGTCCGGGCAGTCTGGTGGTCCTGCTGTCCGATTTCCATGGGGCGGATGATCAGACCGGGCAACTGGTCGGTCACCTGCGGCGTCACAACGAGATGCTGGCGGTGCGCATCGTCGACGTGCTGGAACAGCTGCCGCCACCGCCGGATCTCTACCCGGTCACCGATGGGAAAGAACATGGCTGGCTGGACCTGCGCGATCCGGCGCGGCAGGCCGAGTACCGCGCCCTGTTCGAGCAGCGCCACCGGCGGGTTGCCGAATTGCTCAAGGCCCAGGCCGTCCCCTTGGTCGAGATGAGTACCACCGACGAGCCGGCCGAGCTGCTGGGCCGCTGGCTGTCGGGCATGGCGAGGCGCGGGCGATGAAGCCTGTCGTGCCCGGTCCCTCTGCAGCCGATCCCCTGGCGGGATTGAAGGATATCCACCTGCCGCCCGCCCCCTCCTGGTGGCCGCCGGCCCCCGGCTGGTGGCTGCTGGGGGCAGTGCTGGTGCTGGTGACCCTCTGGATCGGCTGGCGGGCGCTTCGTGCCTATCGCCGGCGGGCACGCCTGCGCCGCGTGCTGGCGCGCCTGGATGAACTGGAACGCAGCTATCGGCCGGAGCACGCCTGCGAATTCGTGGCGGCGATCTCGGCCCTGCTGCGCCGGGTGGCCCTGGCGCGCTATCCGCGCGAACAGGTGGCGCCGCTATCGGGGCGTGAATGGCTCGAATTTCTCGACCGCCACGGTGGCAAGGGGCGCTTCACCGACGGGCCCGGAAAGATCCTGGCCGAAGGGGCCTATCGGCCCGATTGTCGGGTCGATCCCCATGAACTGGCCGCCTTGGCGCGGGAATGGATCAGCCGCCAGTGGTCGCACACGCCGGGGGCCCCACGATGAGCGGGTTGCAGTTCGCCTGGCCCTGGGCCTTTGCCCTGCTGCCTCTGCCGCTGCTGGTGGCATGGCTGTTACCGCGCGTCGATCGCGGTGCCTCCGGGGCCCTGCGCATTCCGTTCTACGCCGAGCTCAAGGCAAAGCTGGTGCGCGCCCAGGTGCCGCAGCGCCGCTGGGTACCCTGGCTGGCGGCGCTGGGCTGGCTGGCGCTGGTCACTGCAGCGGCCAGGCCCCAGTGGGTGGGCGAGCCGGTGCAACTGCCGGTGAGCGGACGCGACCTGATGCTGGCGGTGGATATCTCCGGCAGCATGCAGG
>JANTHJ010000186.1 GCA_024762475.1 Chromatiales bacterium
GGCAAGTCGGTGATCGGTCTGGAGATCCCCAATCCGCATCGCGAGGTGGTCTACCTCAGCGAGATCCTGCGCTCCGAGGCCTACGACAAGTCCAAGTCGCCTCTCACCCTGTCGCTGGGGAAGGACATCGCCGGCGAGCCGGTGGTGGCGGACCTGGCGAAGATGCCCCATGCACTGATTGCGGGCACCACCGGCTCGGGCAAGTCGGTGGCGATCAACACCATGATCCTGAGTCTGCTGTACAAGGCGACGCCGGAAGAGGTGCGCCTGATCATGGTCGATCCGAAGATGCTCGAGTTGTCGGTGTACGAGGGCATCCCGCACCTGCTCACCCCGGTGGTTACCGACATGAAGGACGCCGCCAACGCCCTGCGCTGGTGTGTGGCGGAGATGGAGCGCCGTTACCGGCTGATGGCGGCGCTGGGCGTGCGCAACATCACCGGCTTCAACAAGAAGGTCAAGGAGGCGCAGAAGGCGGGCGAGCCGATCAAGGACCCGCTGTTCCAGCCAGAGCCGGACATCATCACTGGCGAACTGCCCGAACCACCCGACCTGACGACTCTGCCATACATCGTGGTCATCATCGACGAGCTGGCCGACATGATGATGGTGGTGGGAAAGAAGGTGGAGGAGCTGATCGCCCGCCTGGCGCAGAAGGCCCGGGCCGCCGGCATCCACCTGTTGCTGGCGACCCAGCGGCCCTCGGTGGATGTCATCACCGGCCTGATCAAGGCCAACATCCCCACGCGCATCGCCTTCCAGGTCTCCTCGCGGGTGGATTCGCGCACCATCCTCGACCAGATGGGGGCGGAGCACCTGCTGGGCCACGGCGACATGCTCTATCTCCCGCCCGGTACCAGCATTCCGCAGCGCACCCACGGGGCCTTCGTGGACGATCACGAGGTCCACCGGGTGGTGGGGCACCTGAAGCAGATGGGCGAGCCCGATTACATCGAGGAGATCGTGCAGGAACCGACCGAGGCCATTCCGGGTCTATCTCCAGAGGCCGCAGGAGTCGATGCGGAGGATTCCGATCCCCTGTTCGACGAGGCGGTCGTCATCGTGACCGAGTCGCGCCGCGCCTCCATCTCCGGGGTGCAACGGCGCCTGAAGATCGGCTACAACCGGGCGGCGCGCCTGGTCGAGGAAATGGAGCGCGTGGGTATCGTCAGCTCGCCGGACGAGCGAGGCAACCGCGAGGTGCTGGCCCCACCGCCACCGAAGGACTGATATGAAAAAACTTTTGATTTGCGCATTGCTGCTCCTTTGCGCCAGCCAATCGGCCCTGGGCGGCGCCGGGCGCGAGGCCCTGGAGAAGTTCAGCCAGGGCCTGGAAACCCTCGAGGCCCGCTTCGAGCAGGCCGTGCTCGACACACAGAACAACCGTCAGGGGTTGCTGCACGGGGTCTTTCTGTTGAAGCGCCCCGACCGTTTTCGCTGGGACTATGTGTCACCGGAATCGCGCCACATCATCGCCGATGGCCGCGACCTGTGGGTAGTAGAGGACGATCTGAACCACGTGACCCGCTTCTACCAGAAGCTGGCCCTGAAGGGCTCCCCCGCCAGGTTGTTGCTCGGCACTGACTCGCTGGACAAGGAGTTCAACATCGTCGAGCTGGGCGAGCGCCAGGGGTTGCAGTGGTTGGAGCTCTCGCCCAAGGACAAGGACAGGGATATTTTGCGGGTGTTGGTGGCCTTCAAGGGCGATCAGTTGCTCAAGCTGGAGCTTACCGACCAGTTCGGCCAGATTTCGCGCTTCAGTTTCTTCGAGATCAAACGTAATCCGAAATTGGATGACAGCCTGTTCGCCTATGACCCGCCCGGCGACTGGGACGTGCTGAACCAGCAGAACTGAACCCGGTAGCCGGCGACGCGCCTCCGGGTTCGATCCGGAACGCGTGCCCGATCGGTCCTGGCGGCATCCGATGGCGCCGGTCCGTACAATACAGTCCCATGAGCAATCCTGACCTGTTTGCCGACGAACAAAGGCCCGGCCAGCCGCTGGCCGACCGGATGCGTCCGCGCACCCTGGAGGAATATGTCGGGCAGGAGCATATCCTCGGCGAGGGCAAGCCGCTGCGCGCCGCCATAGAGGCCGGGCGTTTCCACTCGATGATCCTGTGGGGGCCGCCGGGTACCGGCAAGACGACCCTGGCGCGACTGTTGGCCAATCGGGGTGGGCATCGTTTCATTACCCTCTCTGCGGTCCTCTCGGGGGTGAAGGAGATCCGTGCGGCGGTGGATCAGGCCAGGCAGCATGCGGCACAGGGCAGTTCGACCGTACTGTTCATCGACGAGGTGCATCGTTTCAACAAGGCGCAACAGGATGCCTTTCTGCCGCATGTGGAGGACGGCACCTTCGTCTTTGTCGGCGCGACCACCGAGAATCCTTCCTTCGAGCTGAACAACGCCCTGCTGTCACGCGCCCGGGTCTATGTGCTGAAGGCGCTCGACGCGGGCGCCATACGAACCCTGCTCGAGCGGGCGCTGAGGGACGCCGAGCATGGGCTTGGTGCGCTGGGCCTCGAGCTGAGCGACGCCCAGCTGGATCTGCTCGCCGAGGCGGCCGACGGGGATGCGCGGCGGGCCTTGAATCTGCTGGAGATCGCCAGTGACCTGGCGGAGGACCAGGCGGTGCCCGACGAGGTGCTGCAGGAAATCGTATCGGGCCAGGTGCGCCGTTTCGATAAGGGCGGCGAGGCCTTCTACGATCAGATCTCGGCACTGCACAAATCGGTGCGCGGCTCCTCGCCGGATGCAGCATTGTATTGGCTGGCGCGGATGCTCGATGGCGGTTGCGACCCGCTCTATATCGCGCGCCGGGTGGT
>JANTHJ010000187.1 GCA_024762475.1 Chromatiales bacterium
GCGCATCAGTGCCGGATGATCATGTCCCTGGGTCACCTGTAGTACGTTCCGTTCGAGATCCTTGCCCACCACGAACCAGGGCGCCAGGCTGTGTCCGACCCTGCCACCGATGCCCAGCCCCTGGCGTTGTCCGATGGTGTAATACATCAACCCCTGGTGCGTGCCCAGTACCTCCCCGTCCAGTGACTCGATCCTACCGGGCTGGGATGGCAGATAGCGTGCCAGGAAGTCGCGAAAGCGCCGCTCACCGATGAAGCAGATGCCGGTGCTGTCCTTCTTCCGGAAATTGGCGAAGCCGGCCTGTTCGGCAATCTCGCGCACCTGCGGCTTGGTCAACGATTGCAGCGGAAAGAGTGTATGACGCAGTGCCCGCTGCCCGAGCATGTAGAGGAAATAGGTCTGATCCTTGCCATCGTCTGCCGCCCTGACGAGTTGGCATCCTTCGGCATCACAACGAACACCCGCGTAATGACCAGTGGCGATGTAATCGGCACCGAGATCCAGGGCGTGGTCGAGAAAGGCCTTGAACTTGATTTCGCGGTTGCACAGCACATCGGGGTTGGGTGTGCGGCCAGCCTGGTATTCGGCCAAGAAATGTGCAAAAACCCGGTCCCAATACTCCGCCGAGAAATTGACCGTGAGCAGTTCGATGCCCAGGCGCTCGGCGACCTGTCGGGCGTCCGCAAGGTCCTCGGCGGCCGAGCAGTATTCCTCGGAATCGTCCTCCTCCCAGTTCTTCATGAACAGGCCGCGTACCTGGTACCCGGCCTCGACGAGCTGCAGCGCCGCCACCGAGGAGTCGACTCCGCCCGACAGTCCGACGATGACGCCCTTGTTGGTGCCTGTCGCCTCAGCCATCGTCGCCGACCCCCAAAGGATGGAGTAGCGTGAGAGGGTAAGAGAGGCCGCTTTCTGCATCCCGGATGCATTGCATCACCATGGGGCTGCGCAAAGTCCACCGGCCTGGGACCAGCTCATCTGGATGCAACCAATGGGTGTCGAGAATATCGGGGTCGCGTTCGCAAACCTCGATCGCCTCGGCTGGACCGGTAAAACAGAAACGAAGATAGGTGGATCCCTCTGGTGCGACCTGCCACTGGTAGACGCCCACCAGCCCGGTCGGGGAGAAGTCACGACAGGTCTCTTCCCGTACCTCGCGAATCACCGCCTCCACCAGCGATTCGCCCGGCTCCAGGTGTCCGGCCGGCTGGTTGAGCACAGGCGTGCCCCGCGGCGCCTCTTCGACAAGCAAATGGCGCCCCGTCGCGTCGCGAATGACCGCGGCGACGGTCACCCGCGGGGCCCATCGTTGGCGTGCGTCTCGATTGCTGCTGCTCATGGGGCAGATTCTAACGTCAGGCCCGTCGGTCGGGCACAAACAAAAAACCCCGGCGCTGGGCCGGGGCGGGGAGGGGAGGGGAGTAAAGAAGTCTTGCTTAGTCGTCGCCGCCCATGATCCCGAGGATCTGCAACAGGCTGATGAAGATGTTGAACAGACTCAGGAACAGCCCGTAGGTGGCCATGATGTAGTTGGTCTCGCCGCCGCGCACGATCCGGGCGGTATCGAACAGGATGAAGCCGCTCATCACCAGGATGACGCCCGCCGAGATGGCCAGGGACAGTGCAGGCATCTGCAAGAAGATGTTGGCGATCATGGCGAGCACCAGGACCATCATGCCGGCAAACAGGAAGCCGCCCATGAAGCTGAAATCCCGCTTCGAGGTCAGGGCATAGCCCGACAGGCCCAGGAAGATAATCCCGGTTCCACCGAAAGCGGTGCCGATGATCTGGGGGCCGTTCGGCAGGGCCAGATACATCGATAGGATTGGCCCGAGGCCAAAGCCCAGCAGGCCGGTGATGCCAAAGATGACGCCGATGCCGGCACCCGAATTGGCCGTGCGTGGCAGCACGAACATGCCGAGTACCATAGCGCCGATCACCGAGATGATATAGGCGATGGGCGGCACGTTCAGGGAAATCGACACAAAGGCCATCAGCGCGCTGAATATCAGCGTGCCCGACAGCAGCAGATAGGTGTTCTTGAGTACCTTGTTGACCGAGGTCGCTCGCTCCTGCTGCGCGGTGCCTGCCATAACAGATTGATAACGATTCATTTTTCGATTGCCCTCCTGAGGCAAATAGATGTTCGTTGAATGCTTCTCACTTGGACCGACAAGCCGTCCGAAGGTTCCTTGCCACCTTACCGGAACCAAGGCGGTGGTCAACCACTGTGCCATCACCTAAAGACAGTTGTTTTACGGGGAAATTCCGGTATATTTCCGGGCCCGTTACCCTCTCTGCGGTTGCCAGCTGGCAACGGTCCGAGGCGAGGGCGGAACGACGACAATTTAGAGAGGTGGCAGAGCGGTTGACCAAATCGACAGGATGTCGATTTGGAACGCGAAGCGGCCCCGCAGGGGCGGTGGCCCAGGGAAGGGCCACCGTAGTGCAACGGTCTTGCTCGCCCCGTAGGGAACGGGGCGAACGCGCGCAGCGCGGCCCGAAGGGCGTAGGGCAGGATGCCCGGAGTCAAACCGTCGAGGGTTAACGCCCTCCCAGGGTTCGCTGGTCGATTAGTTGCTGGTGGCCTGATCGGTAGGTAGAACGACGACAATTTGGAGAGGTGGCAGAGCGGTTGAATGCAACGGTCTTGAAAACCGTCGAGGGTTAACGCCCTCCCAGGGTTCGAATCCCTGCCTCTCCGCCATTAACGCAAAAGGCCCCCGCGAGGGGCCTTTTGCGTTAATCGGGGAGTGCGGCCGGAGAGAACCCTTCGTTCGACAAGCCGCCGCAGGCGGCGCAGGACGTCGGAGCGTAGCGACGAC
>JANTHJ010000188.1 GCA_024762475.1 Chromatiales bacterium
GTGAGGCGGCTCAGATCCGGCGCGCCACTACCCGCAGGTTGGGCTTATGCAGCATGGGGAAGAAGAACAGCACCCTGAAGCCGTGCTCCTCCAGCAATCGCCGCATCTGCGGCCTGCCGAAATAGATGAGGTGGTGCGGTGGGCTGATCTCTTTCCAGGCGAGCTTGTCCCGCGGTACCAGCCAGTGCCCGGTATCGGGCGTGGTGAGATAGAGAATCCCCCCGGGGCGCACCAGAGACCTCAAGGCCTCGGCAAAGGTCTGCAGTTCCGTCAGGTGTTCGATCACCTCCGGGCAGGTCACAAGTTCGAACTGCTCACCGCGCCCAGCCACATCCTGGGCCGTGGCAAGCTCGAAATCGCAGGCCGGGAACATCTCCTGGGCGAGCTCGATCGACTCCCGTCCGAGATCGATACCATGCGCCTCGTAGCCATAGCGTCTGGCCGCCTCGGTGGCAAAGCCGGTGTTGCAGCCGATATCCAACGAACGCCCTGGCGGCGCCAGCTTTTCGATCAGGAACAGCCGTCGTACCCAGCGGCGCACCTTCTCGTCCTTGCGCTCGATGTTCTTGCGGTTGACCCCGTACTCGGCATAGAAGACGTCCAGTTCCTCGGGCGTCGGCATCGGGTCTGCGTACATCAGCCCACATTGGTCGCATCGCTGAATCTGGTAATCGTTCTTGATACCAACCCGTTGTTCCTTTGCAGATTCACAAAGAGGACAGGTCAAAGGTCACCTCCGCTGGGGTCGTTATGTCGTGACACCTGCTGTACATAACTTGCGCCGCCTCGCAAGTAGCATGCCTTTGGCAAGTTAGGGGCGGCCGTCGATCGGTGTGACATCAGGCCCACAAGGCAGATAGCGGAAATTCGATCTGATCGAAGGGCACCACCGACACCGGCTTGTCCTCGTCCAGCACGGTCAGCAATAGCCATTGCCCATCATGCAGTTCATAGGCCTCCAGGGTGCGAATGTTCGGATCGATCAGCCACAGCCAGCGCACCCCCTGTGCCGCGTAGCACGGCATTTTTTCGGCGCGATCGAGCCGCTCGGTCGAAGGCGACAGCACCTCGCAGACCCAGTCCGGCGCCAGTTCGAACCAGGCGGTCTCGGGCAGTGACGGCATCCGTTCCCGGCGCCAGCCAGCGAGATCGGGCACCAGGACATCCTCACCCAGGTGCAGCTCGGGCTCGTCCAGTATCCACCAGCCGCCCGGCCCGCCTCGGCCCTTGTCATAGGGCCCGACGAGCTCATCGCCAAGCGAAGACGAGGCACGGGCGTGCTTTGGCGCCGGCCTCGGTGAGGCATAGAGCCGCCCACCGATGATCTCCCCCACCTTGTTGTCGGGGAGTTCGATGATGTCCTGGTAAGTCGCCTTCTTTTCCGCTGGATCGACCATACAACAATCCCCTCGGGTTAGCCCGTGGAGTTGGAAGCACGTCCCGCACATACTCATACCACAGGAGCGGCTTTCGCCATAGCGGTCGTATCGGTCGGGCCTGAAGACCCTCCCACAAAACTGCCGCCCCAATATCGCGTAGAGCGCAGCGAAGTCCACCGGCTGTTCTTGACTGTTCTTAAGGAAGGTCTGAAAAACCCGATTTTTCATCTCCCCCACTTGTGGGGGAAGAGCGGAGCGACGGGGGTCCAGGGAGGGGGAGTTCAAGCAACGGGTTGCCCCCCTCCTAACCTCCCCCGCAAGCGGGGGGAGGGATCAATCAGAGCTTCCTTAATAGTCCGCGGGCATAATGCCAACCAACATTATAGCTGGCGGCAAGCTGCTGCCTTCCCCGCTCACGCCTCCGCCCACTCATAGCCTTCGCTCAGCGGCTGGTCGAAACTGGTCTCGATGATGAAGCGTGCGATCCGGCCCGAATGGTAGCTGCGGTGGGCCCGTTCGCGGCCGCGGCGGGCGATCTGGCGGGCCTGGTCGTCATGTGCCTTGTAGTAGGCCAGCTTGGCCATCAGCTCATTCAGATCGGTGAAATAGATCATTTCCTCATCGCTGAACAGCTCTCGCAGACCCGGAGTTTCCTGGCAGAGAGTCAGCAATCCATTGCCGGTCAGCTGGCCGATACGATCGGAGGAATAGAACGGCATCTGGTTGCTGCGACTGAAGTTCAGCCCCATGCGGGCCTGCGCCAGGGTGTCGAGGTAACGATAGCCGAATACCGAAGGCGCCCCCAGGCAGCCGCAATGGCGGAAGGCAATACTGCCATCATCGCTGCGTGCCTTGAGCCCTTGCAGAAAGGCCTGACGTTCATCGTCCTTGTAGTCGTGCCCGCAGTAGACCAAATCCAGCGGCAGGTTTTCCTGTTCATCGTTGCGCAGGACTTCGACGCTCGGGTCGACCGGATTGGGCAGGTAGTGCACCTTGGCCCCCAGATCGCGCCAGGGGTCCATCCAGCTGCCCGCAGTGGTGCAGAAGAACGCATCCACATGCGGCAGACGCTGGCGCAGATGCCGGTCGATCGCCTCGCCCCAAATGGGATCGACGTTCCACTGCGCAATGCGCAGCCCCGGCGCCAGTTTGCGCGCCTCGTCCAGGCTCGCCTCGTCGAACAGCTCGGTGTGGCCGAGCAGCAACAGATGGGGCTGTACATTGTCGACCGTCTGGAGCAGCACCCGGTTCAATGCCTTGCGGCCAAACCGCTTGGAGCGCAGCAGCGACTCCATGCGCGCGGTATCGCGGTCGCTGAAGTCATAGACGAAATGCCCTTCACGGATAAAGCCGTTGCTAAGCTTGCGCTCCACCGCATAGTAGACCTCACCGTAACGGCGCAGGCTGAAGTTGCC
>JANTHJ010000189.1 GCA_024762475.1 Chromatiales bacterium
GGGCCAACGCTGGACGCGCCCTCGCACCGATCTGGCCGCCCTCGAGCGGTATTTCCTTCCTCATCAATAGGCTGGCTATTGATTCGGTCGGAAATCCCGCTCGAGAACGCCCATCGCGGCACGATCATCGCGTCCCCGGGTGAAATATCCGGGCTAATGCCGATGAGGGGCGGCCCACACCCCAGTTCATGGAACAAAACGGGCAGGATGGGTTGAGCTTCGCGAAACCCATCGATTGCAGTGCCCGGCGGTGGATTTCGGCACGCTCAACCGCACCCTACGCGGTGCACAAAGGTACCTTCTCACCGCCTCTTTCGCCGTTGCTTGCGTTCCTTCGCGTCCTTTGCGCTTAACCGTTTTCCATACTGCGCGGTAGGGCCGGGTTTTTCGCCACTCCATTTGGCGAGAAGGGGCCTACTCCCAGGTGCTAGCGCGCGCCCTTGCCCAACAGCACGACTTCGACGGTCTGTATCAGGATGTATAGATCGAAGAGCACCCGGTGATTCTTGACATAGTACAGATCGTACTGGAGCTTCTCGATCGCATCTTTCTCTGATGCGCCATAGGGATAGCGCAACTGCGCCCAGCCAGCGATACCGGGCTTCACTCGATGGCGTTCCTTGTACAGCGGGTTCACACCGTTGAGCCGGGCAATGAATTCGGGACGTTCCGGGCGCGGGCCGACGATGCTCATCTCGTTGCGCAGAACATTCCACAGCTGCGGCAGCTCGTCGATACGGGCCTTGCGGATGATCCTGCCCACCCGTGTGATCCGGGGATCGTCGGCAGACGCCCACTTCGCCTTCCCATCCGCTTCCGCATCCATTCGCATGCTGCGGAACTTGATCAATTCGAAGACCTTGCCTCCCTGGCCGACCCGCCTTTGCCTGTAGAACACCGAGCCCTTGCCTCGGCTCTCGATCAGAATCGCCAGTGCGGTCACGAGCGTGAAGGGTAAGGTGAGGAGCAGGAGCAGCAGGCTTACAGAGACATCGAAGATCCGCTTCCAGAAATCGCGCAGCACATGCCGCTTGAATCCTTCCGCATGGATCAACCAGCCGGGCTGCAGCAGATCGAGACGGATCTTGCCCGTTTCCCGCTCGAAGAAATCCTGAATATCCACCACGTCAAGACCGCTGAGACGGCAATTGAGCAACTCTTTCGTCGGGACCGCGCCCTGTCGCCGGTCGTCCAGGGCCACGACGATCTCGTCCACGTCATGCTCAATCGCATAGCTGCAGAAGGCAGACCCGGTATCGAGGACCTTCGACGGATCGACCAGCACCTCTCCGTTCTTGCGTGGCGCAATAAAGCCTACGACCTGGAAGCCGCGCTGGTCCGACCTGCGGCGCAGGCGCTCTATCGACTGCGCACGTTCGCCGGCACCGAGCACCAGCACCCGGCGAATCAGCAGGGCGCCGTCCACATAGCGGTAGTACAAAGGACGGGTCAAGCCCAGGACTGCTATCGAGGCCAGGACGCCGGCAACGATCTGCGAGGTATCGACCGCCAAGCCGGGCAACAGGGCGTATCCAACGGAAAGCCCAACCACAGCAACCGCGGCCCCCATGGCCGCGCGCGCAAGCAGCCCTGTCCAATCCGCCCTTTGGTGGGCGCTGTAGAGTCCCACCGCGCCCAGACTCACCGTCAGCATCGACGCGACCGTGGCGCCCTGAAGCGCCAGCGACGGAATTGCGATTTCGTGCAGTGTGAACGGCTGGCCCGACAAGGCGACAATTGCCGCCAAACTGGCAAGAAAGAACAGGATCGTCTCCACCAGCCCAAGGGCCAGGATCTCCATCGGAACGAAGTGGCCGAACAGCCTGACCTTACCCCGCAGGAAATGCCCGTAGTGCGCCAGATGGTCACCCGATGCATGCTCGCGAAACTCGCGCGCAACAAGGACATCGTGCTGATCCCGGTTGAGCACGGAATGCGACTCCAGGGTCAGACTGGAGGCAGGATCGACAACCATCCCCTTGTGTTCTTCCGCTACCGAAGAACGGAGCTTCCCTTGACTTCCCATTATTTCCCTAACCTTGTTCTCGCCACCCCCAGGACCGGAGGAGACTAGGGGCGCCTGAATCACTAGGAACTAACTTCCAGCTGTCAATAGACCAGGTCTTCTATCGTAGGTCATTTTTTGTGAACCGCGTCATGTTTTTAAGCCATCTTCACCGACTTTGCAAGGGGATTTCGTACTTCACGACATTAAATCAGACTAATCCTACAGAATTGCTGCAAGTTGCAGCCTCTCTATACTCGGCATGCCGCCTTGCTCCGCCCAGGTCCTACTGTCCTTTGACCTCTGGCAGCCTCTCAGATAAGGGGGGCTGGTAGAACCTGATGGACTTGCGGCCATATTCCAGTGTGCCTTTGGCTCGCTCGGTCTCCAGAACTCTGAGCACCTCATCCTCCCGAATCTGGGCCGACTTCGCGATCTGCTCCACCCCGACCTTTGCCACTCGCACCGCCGGGTTCTTGCGGTCGACGTCCGCCGATTGCCAGAGTTTGCGGAGAGCATATTCCACGCGCGCCGTCTGGGGAGCAAACGTCTGGACCATGGCCAAGTCGTCGAGGTCGCGCATGCGCTTGGCAAAATGGGTAAGGAATTGACCCAGCTTGTCCGGGTGCTCGCGCACCAGTTGGAACAGAGGCTCTCGCTCCAGAACGATCAACCCCACGTTGGTAAGCGCCGTCGCCGTTGCCGAGCGGGGCTCCTGATCGAGGATCGCCAACTCCCCGAACAGCGCCCCGCGCGACAGATTGGCCAACACCAGCTCGTTGCC
>JANTHJ010000190.1 GCA_024762475.1 Chromatiales bacterium
CAGCGCCGCGGCTACTATCCGCATGACCGTCACGAGCGCGAGGATGCGGTGGTCTACGCCAAGCCGCTGCTGTAGGCCGTGTTCGTCGGGGCTAAAGCCCCTCCCACGGTGGGCGGAAAGGGCTTTTTGTGGGAGGGCCTTCAGGCCCGACTCAGAGTAGCGTGGCTCCCAGAAGACATCATGGCTGAATCCCCCGGTCCCTTTGAGGATTGGGTGGAAAGAGCGCGTTGTGGGATGGCCTTCAGACCCGACTCAGAATAGCGTGGCTCCCAGAAGACATCATGGTTGAATCCCCCGGTTGCTTTGAGGATTGGGCGGAAAGGGCTTGTTGTGGGAGGGCCTTCAGGCCCGACAGCCGACCTTTGCTACAGCCGTGTTAAACCCCGCTCGCTTCGATCTTGTCCGACCGCCCGAGCGGGTATAATCCCGCTCCTTTGCCGTATTCCGAATCCCATGGCCGACCACCTGACCGAAACCGCGAAGCGTCGCACCTTCGCGATCATCTCCCACCCCGACGCGGGCAAGACCACCCTCACCGAGAAGCTGCTGCTGTTCGGCGGGGCGATCCAGCTCGCCGGTACCGTCAAGGGCCGCAAGGCCGCGCGCCACGCCACCTCCGACTGGATGGAGCTGGAGAAGGAGCGGGGCATCTCGGTCACCTCGTCGGTGATGCAGTTCGAGCACAAGGGGCGGGTGATGAACCTGCTCGACACCCCCGGTCACGAGGATTTCTCCGAGGACACCTACCGCACCCTCACCGCGGTCGATTCGGCATTGATGGTGATCGACGTGGCCAAGGGTGTCGAGGCGCGCACCATCAAGCTGATGGATGTCTGCCGGCTGCGCGACACCCCCATCATCACCTTTATCAACAAGCTCGACCGCGAGGGACGTGATCCCATCGAGCTGATGGACGAGGTGGAAGAGGTGCTGAAGATCCGCTGTGCCCCTGTGACCTGGCCGATCGGCATGGGCAAGCGCCTGAAGGGCGTCATCGATCTGCGTGACGAGACGGTGCATCTCTACGACCCCGAGCACGAGGGGAGGCGTTCCACCGGAGAGACCATCCAGGGGCTCGACAATCCGCGCCTCGACGAGGTGCTGGGCGATATGGCGGACGAGCTGCGCGAGGAGCTCGAACTGGTGCGCGGTGCCAGCCACGAGTTCGACATCGACGCCTATCGGCGCGGCGAGCTGACCCCGGTCTTCTTCGGCTCGGCGATCAACAACTTCGGTGTGGACGTATTGCTCGACGCCTTTGCCGACTATGCCCCCGCGCCCCAGCCGCGCGCGGCGGTGCAGCGCACGGTCGAGCCGTCCGAAGATAAGTTCAGCGGCTTCGTGTTCAAGATCCAGGCGAATATGGACCCGGCTCACCGCGACCGGGTGGCCTTTCTGCGCGTGTGCTCCGGCAGCTACCGCAAGGGCATGAAGATGCAGCACGTGCGCCTCGGCAAGCAGGTCACCGTGGCCAACGCCATCACCTTTCAGGCCGATGCGCGCAAGGCGGTGGAAGAGGCCTTTCCCGGCGACATCATCGGCCTGCACAACCATGGCACCATCCAGATCGGCGACACCTTCACCGAGGGCGAAGCGCTCAAGTACACCGGCATTCCCTATTTTGCGCCCGAGCTGTTCCGCCGCGTGGTGCTGAAGGACCCGCTCAAGCTCAAGCAGCTGCAGAAGGGCGTGGTGCAGCTGTGCGAAGAGGGCGCGACCCAGGTCTTCCGCCCCCTGCGCAACAACGAGATCATCCTCGGCGCGGTGGGCATACTGCAGTTCGAAGTGGCCGCCTACCGGCTGAAGACCGAATACGGCGTGGATGCCATCGTCGAACCCACCCAGGTGCAACTGGCACGATGGGTGGTGTGCGACGACGAAAAGGAACTCAAGCGCTTCCGCGAAAAGGCCCATGACAACCTGGCCCTGGACGGAGATGACCAGCTGGTCTACCTGGCCCCGACCCGGGTCAACCTGTCACTGACCGAGGAACGCTGGCCGCAGATCCGCTTCCTGGCGACGCGAGAGCTGTAGGGGTCCGCAAACTCAGAACGCGACCGACAATCCGTCCCCTCTCCCCCAAGGGGGAGAGGGCCAGGGTGAGGGGGTAAATGACACGGGACCGCCATACCCCAAAACACGCCGTAGGTGCGTAGGGTGGGTTGAGCTCCGCGAAACCCACCGCCGGCCACTCGCCGACATCGGCCGGGCGGGCCGGATCGATCGTCTTGGAATGAGGGTAAGGCGGCCCCATTCGTGGGAAGGCCTTCAGGCCCGACAGAAAAATCGCAAGAATCCACTGCAACATCGAGGAACGAAAATGGAAACCGACAAGGTCAAACAACTGATCGAGGCCGGCCTGCCCGGCGCCAAGGTCGAGGTCACCGGCGACGGCCGCCACTTCGAGGCGCTGGTCATCAGCGACGCGTTCGAAGGCAAGAGCCTGGTGCAGCGTCATCGCATGGTCATGGCCACCGTCAACGACCAGATCGCCAGTGACGAACTGCACGCCCTCTCGATCAAGGCCAAGACGCCTGCAGAGATGGAATGAATGGGAGCCGACCACCGGCGACGGGAAGAAAAATGAAGGCATGGTTCGCATCGGTTCTGGCCG